>DATLWF010000703.1:0-8969 GCA_035576605.1 Blastocatellia bacterium
TGTTGGATAGAGCGCTTATCAGTAAGCCCTTCGACCCCTTCCATCGTTTCTCGACCGCGAACGTTACCTGGTAGAAGACTTCCTGCTTCAGCTCATTTGGTATTTGCACGTCGCTCTTGATGTCAGTAACACGACCAATGAAAACAGTTTTGGCGTTTCTAAAGTCTTTTCGGTGTTTTCGTATTGTACAGGTGCAGGCATGCGCACACGGAGCACTCACTATCACCAATCCCGCGGCGAGAATTGCTGCTGTTAGGACTTTCATTTCTAAGGCGACTTCGTTCGGCGCGGGTGCTATCCCAAACTATCGAGGGCGCGACGTACCGAGCCTTGGTGAGACTCGAGCAACCGCTCTGCATCCGCGCGTGACACATTCGACTTCGCCAACAACAGGGCGATTCGGAGGTCGCCACCTGCCGACTCAAAAACTCGCGCCGATTCTTCCGCGCTGATGCCGGCTTCCTCGGCGAGGATCGCGCCCGCGCGGCGCCGGAGCTTCTCATTCGTAGCCTTCACGTTCGACATCAGATTGCTATAAACCAGTCCAAGCCTGATCATCGTCGCCGTCGAAAGCATGTTTAGAATCATTTTCTGTGCGGTTCCTGCTTTCATTCGCGACGAGCCGGCGATAACTTCCGGCCCAACCAGCGGCGCGATGGAGACACCGGACGCGGCGGCCATTCGTGAATCGGGATTGCAAGTAACGGCAATCGAAGCCGCCCCTATCTTATTCGCATATTCGATCGCACCAAGCGTATAGGGCGTGTTGCCGCTTGCAGATACTCCAACCACTACGTCCTGCGCCGAAGCGTTCTGAGACTGAAGATCACGAGCCGCTTGTTGAGGATCGTCCTCTAGCGCCTCAACAGCTCGACGCAGCGCGTCGTAGCCGCCGGCGATTATGCCAAGCACGAGGTCTGCTGATACCCCAAACGTCGGTGGGCACTCCGAGGCATCCAGCACACCGAGCCGTCCGCTCGTTCCTGTGCCAACGTAGATCAGCCGCCCTCCTGACCCAAGCCGCTCGACGATCAGATCAACTGCCTCGGCGATGCGATCGAGCACCCGCGAGACCGCCTCGGCCACGGCCGTGTCTTCCTGGTTGATGAGCTGGATGATCTCGATCGTCGACCGACGGTCAATATCCTTAGTCTTCGGGTTGGTCTCTTCGGTGGCGGGCTTCATCTTGGGTTTTGAGTTCAGTCAGGCGGTCAGATAACGTTCGAGGCGAGATGAATTTGACCCAGGTCTTATATGACCTGTTGGATCTATATGTCCTATGACCTATAGGACCAATAGGACCGATAGGACCCATTCACAGCAGCGAGTTGATGTCGTTCTCAAACACAGAGTGAGGTTGCACGCCGATGTAGGTCCTAACGATCTGGCCGCTGCGATCCAACACGTACGTCGTCGGGATCCCCCGGCTCACATCGTAGCCTCTAAGCGCCGCCGGATTGTTGACCATCCATATTGTGTAGTTTATGCCGTTGCTCTGCATAAACGGAGCCACCGCTGGGGCGCCGCCCGGGTTTCCGCGCGGAGATATAGGGTCGATCGAGACGCCGACGATTTCAAGACCTTTTTCGTGATACTTGTTCTGAAGCGCTATAAAGCTGGGAATCTCCATTCGGCACGGCCCGCACCACGTGGCCCAGAAGTCGAGTATCACTACCTTGCCGCGAAATGCTTCGAGGCTTTGCCGAACGTCCTCGGTTACTCCGGGTGTCGGCGATATCGCGATAGGTTTTCCGCTGCCGCCGCCGCCTGCCATCATCGCGCAGCCGACAACCACTACTGCAACGATCAACACCAGGACGATGACCACTGGTGTTCTCTTACCGCGCTTCGTATTGTTCCTCGTTCGTGACATATTCCCTCGCTCGAGCTTCCTGTTGAATTGGCTTGCGGTAGCTTAACACGAAACGCCGAGCTGTCGCAGGCCCTCACATGCGTTTGCGCTCGCGTACGCGGGCGCTGCTCGCGAAGCCCCGCAGCTTCATCTCTTTGACCCTCAGGGGCCGCGAGCCTGAGCGGCGGCGCTCAAGGATTATCCGGCAGACGCTCAGCGCAAGCAAGCGATGCACGAATCGCGCTTCCCACTTCATCACCGGATTGATCACCGCTCTCGCGGTCGTCTGTGTGCGGCGACGCATGTTGAAATGAAACACAGCCAGCCTGGAGCAATAGAACTGCTTATGGACAACGAAAGACCCCTCGGCTCGGAAGCGGCTGTCCCACGAACGCATCAAGCAGAAGTTGTCGCCCTCGGCCATCTCGATCCGCATCTCTTCCTTGTTTGGATTCGCTCGCGACCGCTCGACCAGAAATGATTCGCCTCCGTCATCCGATATAATCGAAATGCGTTTGTCCAACGCGCCGACTTTGATATCCCACTTCGCTCCGTCGGCTTCGTAGACCGCGCGCCGCAACCCTCGCCATCGCAGCCGCGCGATCGCACGGCCATTTACGGTGAAGACATGCTGCACGCGGCTGTGTCCGACGCGTTCGACTATGACTTCGCCGGCCCCCATGAAGTCGCGTTCAAAGGTTTCCCCGGCCGCTGCTATTAAGCTGGCTAAGCCTTGCATGATATGACTGACTGAATTAACAGGGCTTATAGGACCTATAGGCCCTATGCCCCAATGTATTTTGAATACAATCCTCTTGCGACGGCGGGATCCGCCGTTCCTCGAATGATGCTGCGTGCGTCTCGGAACACCGTAATATCGTAGCTGTCCACCCGAAACCGCAGCAAGAAATCGTTGAACGCAACTTCACCGGCTGACTTCAAACGCTCCGCAAGGACGGCGAAATCTATGACGCCGCGTCCGGACCGCGCGATCTGAACAGCGTTGCGTCCGCACAGCGTTGTCGTTACCTGGCGTCCGACGCCGCGCAGGAACTCGAACTCGCCCAGCTTGCACGCAGGGCACTCGTCACGTGATTGGAACTTCGTGAGGTCGAGTCTGTTGAACTGAAAATCCCACAGGTTGATTGAAATCAACGAACGATGAAGCTTGTCTATCTGCCCGGTTAGCAGCTTCAGCGCTTCAGCCGCTTGAATCGAGGCGATTGTCGTCACGATGGGCATTATCACGCCGGCAGTGTCGCACGTTGGACCAGAGCCGGGCTCGGGCCTCCCTTCAAGCACGCAGCGAAGACAAGGCGAACCGCCGGGCCCGATCGTCATCGTCAATCCGTAAGAACCGACCGCCGCGCCATACACCCAGGGTGTTTTTGATTTGACGCACGCGTCGTTGATCAGAAAACGAGTCTCGAAGTTGTCGGTCCCGTCGAGCACTACGCTGGCTCCGGCGATGAGTTCTTCGATGTTTTCAAAGTTCACATCGGTGACGATTGGCTCGACTCGAATAGCCGAGTTGACGCGAGCGATGCGCGATGCACCCGCGACAGCCTTGGGCAAGCGGCGCAGCGCGTCGCTTTCTTCGAACATGATCTGGCGCTGAAGGTTTGATTCTTCGACAAAGTCGCGATCGATCAGGACCAGATTGCCAACGCCTGCTCGCGCGAGCGTCTCGGCTTGAACCGCGCCAAGCGCGCCGCAGCCGATGATGACAACCCTCGATTGGGCGAGACGAGACTGACCGTCTTCGCCGATGCCTTCAAATAGTATTTGTCGAGAGTATCTGTCGTCGCTCATCATTTGCTATCTATCGATCAACCCCATCCATCACTTCGCACGTCGGGCATATCGGTCACGTCGGGCGCGTCCGGCGTGTCGGCTCGCGCCTCCTGAATTCTACACTGTCGGCGGGAGAGGGCAGAAGTGAGTTACGACGAGCAAGGCTACGGTTGGTCGGAACCAGCGGACTGATTGAGCGTGATGATTCACACCGAGGAAAGAACATCACTTGCTGAAAATCTGATCGTCAAGCGCTTGATTGTGCAGGACCTGCTCGATGACCACATTCCAATCGAACAGGTTCGATCCAAGCGAAGTCTGCACCTGTAATTGTAGCCTGTACGTTCGCGGAACCATCAGACCATCGGCGGCCAGGAAGTCATCGAAATCTTCGACGAGCTTGTAGTAGTCCTCCTGAAATCTGGTTGACTGATTTGGGCCAGAACCCAGTCGCGGCGGAACTTTGAACTCGTATTCGGTTCGAACGTGCCGAAAGGTCGTCGCCTCAAAGAACAAAGCTATCTTCAAGTCCGCCGATCCCTTCTGCGATCGGTAGCTCACCTCGTGAAGTTGTCGGCCCTCGATTTTCTTCAAGCCTTTATATTCCAATCGCGGCTTCAGTTGGTCGAGCCTGAGCATTGTCCACCCGGTCGAGAGCGTTCCTCCAAGCAATCCGTCTCTCAGAGGCGCATTCTGTTGCTCGAGATAAAGGCTGAGCCCCGAGCGCCGGCCGCCCGGTAGAAAACCCGTAAGGACCTTTGAGCCGTCGAAGCCGAGCTGCTCTCCAGGGTACTGAGGCGCGGGAAACCGCATGCTGTACCGCAGTTTGACGCCCGAAAAAGCAATGGCTACATCTCCTTTCAGGACCCCCGCCTCGCCGACGCGGCTGACGAGCTTCACCGATCCGGTAAGCACGCGGTTCTTCAGAAAGCCGCGAGCTTGCGCGCTGCCAATTGATTCGAGATGTTGAGCAATCAACTCTTCGAGCGTCAGTTTCTTTTCTTGCGCGGAGGCCAGGCCCGAAGTCAGGATGAGTGCGATCATCACGGCAAAGCTCGAAGCAGATTGCCTGGTTGGGTTCCTCATTCCTATTGCTCCTAAAGATAAGGCGACAGTAATTGTCCACTCGGATGCGCTCGTTGTAATGCCTTGCAGTGGATTTGTCAACGCGCGGGTCGAAGACGCGCCTTTAGCTGATGGTTCTGTCGGCCAACCGGCGGCAATAGCACAGACTTTAGTCTGTGTCCGAGTCTTCCCTTGATTCGTTCTTCGATCTCGTTGCGTGTAATCGAAGCATCGGATATATTCTTGTGCGACTCGAGTAGATGCCTGCTGACTCTTGAGCTCGCACTCTTCCTTCTTATGAGTACTGACAAAGTGGTGGCAACCAATCGAGAGGCCTACCACAACTTCCATATACTCGAGACTCACGAATGTGGCGTCGCGCTGACCGGTACAGAAGTGAAATCGGCTCGCGAGGGACGCTGCAACCTGAAAGACGGCTATGCGCAGATACGCCGGCAGGAAGCCTGGCTGATGAATGTGCACATTAGCCCTTACAGTCACGGCAATCGAGAGAACCACGAGCCGACGCGCGCGCGAAAGCTGCTGCTGCACCGGTCTGAAATCGACAAGCTCGCCGGCAAAGTTCAGGAGAAGGGTCTCACGCTTGTTCCGACTAAGATGTATTTGAAGAATGGACGCATCAAGATCGAGCTTGCCGTCGCCAAGGGAAAGAAGCTTTACGACAAGCGCGAGACCGAAAAAAAGCGCGAAGCCGATCGTGAGGCGCGCGCAATGATCAAAGAAAGGAGCAGGTAATTGCGAATTTCGAATTGTTCGTAGTTCGGCCTTTAGGCGGAAGTTGGTAATATGTTCGCCTTGTGGCAACAAACTTCCGCCTAAAGGCCGAACTACGAACAATCCGAAATCCGCAATCCGCAAATCAAAGATGGAAGTAAGAGCTGAGTTCGGAAAGTTCTACGATGTCGAGGCTGACGCGCTGGTTGTGAACATCTACGAAGGCGAGAAAGCCGACGAGGGCGCTCTCAGAGAGTTGGACGAACGCACCGGCGGCATCATCAGTGAAACGCTCGGCACCGATGAGATGCGAGGCAAGCAAGGCGATATGGTCTACGTTCATCGTCCGGGCAACCTCCGCGCGGGGCGACTGCTGTTGATTGGAGCGGGAAAACGCGAGGATTTCTCACTGGACACGATTCGCAAAGTGACCGGCTCGGCAGCCAGGTTCCTTCGCGGAAAAGGCGCGCGATCGATGGCCGCCCTGCGCCGTTCCCAGCTCGATATCGGCAACAGCGCACAGGCGGCGGTCGAAGGCGTGCTCCTGGGTTTGTTCGAGCCCGATATGTACAAGACCGAGAACAAGGAGGAACGCAGGATCGACGAGCTGGTTCTCGTCGCCGCGGCGGCCGGCTCGGAGGACGAGCTCGCCCAAGGTGTCGAGCGAGGGCGCATCATCGGCGAATCGGTCAACCTTGCTCGCGAGCTTTCAAACGAGCCAAGCTCGACGCTGACGCCTTCGGAGCTCGCGGAGCGGGCTAAAGAAACGGCAAGCAAGTTCGGGCTCGACATCGACGTGCTCGACGAGGCGCGGATGAAGGAGCTCGGCATGGGGGCTCTGCTAGGGGTCGCGCGCGGGTCAGACGAGCCGGCAAAGCTGATCGTCCTTCGCTACACAGGTAACGAAGCGGACAGCGACGTGATTGCGATCGTAGGAAAGGGCATAACCTTCGACTCAGGGGGCATCTCGATCAAGCCCGCCGAAGGCATGGAAAAAATGAAGTACGACATGTCCGGAGCGGCGGCTACGCTCGCGGCAATGCGGGCGATCGCGCAACTCAAGCCAAAGGTGAACGTGATCGGCGTGATGCCTACTACTGAGAATATGCCTTCCGGCCGCGCTTACAAGCCGGGCGATGTGCTGCGCGCGATGAGCGGAACGACGATCGAAGTGATCAACACCGACGCCGAAGGCCGCTTGATTCTGGCAGACGCGATCAGCTACGCGCGCAAACTTGGGGCGACGAAAATAATCGATCTGGCCACGCTGACGGGCGCGGTCTCAGTCGCGCTTGGCACGATCAACGTAGCGATACTCGGCAACAACCAGGCGTTTACTGACGAAGTGCGCGAGGCGGCTCGCGAAGTCGGCGAGCGCTTCTGGGAACTGCCGATGGACGACGACTATCGCGAGATGATCAAGAGCGACATCGCCGACATCAAAAACTCCGCGGGCCGGAACGCCGGCACGATTACAGCAGCCTACTTTCTTCGCGAGTTTGCTGAAGACACCCCTTGGGTACACCTGGACATCGCCGGCACCGCATGGGAAAACGAACGGAAGCCTTACGCGGCAAAAGGCCCAACGGGAGTTGCGATCCGAACGCTGATCAACTACGTTTGCAACCACGCGGCGAAGGGATAAAGCTATAGAAGAAGTTCAAGTCCGGTCTTCCCTTCTCTTACACCATGCACTTCACTCGCTCACAGCAGATCGGTGCGCTGTTGCTCCTGGTTTTGCTGTTTGCGCTTGCGCTCTATCGAAAATGCTAGGCGGGGTCGTCGATCGAGGAAGTCAAACCGTGTCGACGAGGCGGCGTCAGCCTCCGTTAGCCAGTTCGCGAATGACCCGGTTGATACCCGATACCACTCGGACCATTCGATCATAATCTATTTTGTCCGGCGTGTCGGATCGCCTGTGATAGTGAGGATAGCGAAACACCGCTGTGTCCGTGATCATTATGGCGGGATAAGCCTCTTTCCAGAAAGACCACTGATCAGACCAGCCAATTCCAGTCAACCAACCGGGGGCGGCGACACCTTGGCTCGGAAACGTCGGGTCCCCGCGAAACGTTCTTATTGCGCGCCGGACCAGCGTTCTGGATGAAGTGTTGCCTACGAAACCAATGAAGTTCCCCTCGCTTGGATAAAACAGGCTGAACGGAAAAGGATACACCTGACTGTTCCTGGCGTCCGAGTAGTAACCAATCGTCTCGAGTGAGATCATAGCGACTATGTTCTCGCCTCGTTCGCGTGACCTGCGCGCATACACACGACTGCCCATTTCCTCAGTTTGAAAATACGGGGGTTCTTCATTGACGAATGCCACGAAGCGAAGTGTTCGCTCAGGACTTTGCGCTTTGAAGTTGCCCGCAAGTTCGAGGAGCGCCGCGACCCCGCTGGCGTTATCATTCGCGCCCGGGCTGCCTGAGACAGAGTCATAGTGCGCGCCAACGATGACGATCTGGTCAGGTCTTCCCGTTCCGAGAATCTCGGCTTCGATGTTTTTGGCCGGCTTCCCGTCGATCGAATACTCCTGTTCAGCGACCTGGAAGCCTCCGGTATACAGCTCGTTCTCGATGTAAACGAGTGAAGCCTTTAGCGCATCGTAATGCTTGATGTTTCTTTCGCCGATCCGCTCTGCGAGCATCGAGACGTGCTTCTTCAGCCGCTCACGACTCTCGATATCGATCTCGGTGAGCGGCCGAAGCGGCCCGGAGTAGGACCTGCCAGGCATGCTGGTCACGTAAAAACTTGCCGCGATGAAAAGACTCCCGAAGATTACAAGTTGAAGCGCAACCCATAACCATTCTCGCCGTACACTTGGAAAAATCTTTAGCTTGAGCTTCAACGGCTGTTTCAGTAAGAGGCCCCCTTCGACTGCGACTAAACAAGCGCCAAGCCGAAATCGGGCTCCGGTCAAGAACGTTTCATCGTTGAACGTCCACAACGTCCTGACGGGTTACTATGCCGACAATGCGGCCGTACTCTTCGACAAGCAATGCCGGCGAACTCTTCAGATACTTCACTGCGGTCTCTACGCTTATGTCCTCATTTACCACCGGCAACGCTCGATCCATCACATCAGAAACCGGGGACTGCATGAGGTCGCGATTGTCGAGCAACTTTCCCATCAGCCTTCCTTCACGGAGGCTGCCCACAGATTTTCCTTCCTCGAGCACCGGCAACTGTGAGAGTCCATATGTCTTCATCATCTGAAGCGCGTCGGCGACCTTGTGATCCGGGCCCACCGACACCAGGTGCGGAGTCGAATCGTCTGACTTCAGTTGGTTGATCAGCCCGACGGTTATCTTCTCGACGCCCAACATGCGCTTCTCTTTCATCCATTCGTCGGAGTGGAACTTCGAGAGATACCTTTCGCCGGTATCGGCGACGAGGAAGACGACAACATCATCCTTGCCGAGATCTCGGGCGACCTGAAGCGCTGCTACGGCGTTTGTCCCGGTCGAGCCGCCGCAGAAAGTGCCTTCTTCGCGGCCCAGGCGGCGCGCCATTTGGAATG
>DATLWF010000704.1:0-6683 GCA_035576605.1 Blastocatellia bacterium
CCGTCATTATTTTGTCGTTCATCTCGCGTTGCTCAACGGCGTCCGCTTGAGCCGGTTCCTGAGAAGCTTGGTCTTCAGCCGCATCGAGAGGGATAACAGCGAAAGTTCTGTTGCGAGTTATTCGGTCGCATTGCTTGAACACTATGCGGCGAAACCATCCTGGGAAGGCAGGTGGCTGCCGCAGCTTGTCGAGGTTGCGATAAGCCTCGAGGAACGCTTCCTGCGCCGCATCTTCAGCCAGTTGAAAATCACGCAAGATCGAGTAGCCGTAGCCGACAGCCATGTCCTGAAATCGCCGGACGATGATTTCATAGGCATCGTCATCACCCTCGCGAGCTTTCTCAACCAGCGATTCCAGGCTCGTCATTGTCAATTCCAGAATGCCTTCGAAGATAAGACCCAGGTTCGGGGAAAAAGGTTACCGGGAGTGAAACGTGATGCGTGAAACGTGATTCGTGACCACGTGATTCGTGAAAACGTGATGCGTGAAACCTGATGCGTGAAAATGTGATAGCGCAAGGTCAAGGTTGTTTTGTCTACTGGTCACGAATCACGCATCACTCGTCACGTTTCACGCATCACGTTTCACTCTCATCTCTGATTGGTGACGATCAGCCAGGAGCCGCAGTCGCAACGATATATGCCAAGCGCTGGTGTGAGTCTCAACTGAGCGCACGCCGGGCAATGAAAGGAGTAGACGTATCGGCCATGTGCATCATTCCAGAAATGATCTTCTACGAGCACCTCCACTCCGATCTGTCGTTTTGGCATGCCGGCATTATAAATCAAACCGGCCCGGCGTTCCGAAGTTTTCTGTTTTCTGGTTTCTGGCGGCCTGTAACATTGAAATCGATAGCGTCACGGGAACAGTCCAACGTCTCGTTGAGGTTGATCTGATTCGTCTTCCTCTCATTAACACCCCTGTTCAGGCGGTTGGGTTGCGGAGCGCGGATCTCCGAACTTCAACAGTTTCACGCCCTCAACAGGCGGCAAAACCGTTAGAACGGTTGGGACCGAGCGCTGACTCGCCGACACCCAACTGAAGTTGGGTGTTAATGAAAAGGCCACTATCGAATTGAATGTTACAGGTCACTAGTTTCTGGTTTCTGGTTTCTGGTTTCTTGTCTCCGGTTTCATGCTAGTCAACCAAAGACCGCAACCTAGAAATAGAAACCAGAAACTAGAAACCAGAAACCAGTGACCAGAAATCAGAAACTACCGCTTCAATCATTTCTGCTTTGCTTTTCTTTGTGGGAAAATGGTTCGCCGGTTCCAAGTAACTCTTTTTGGGAGGATGTGATTAGATGAAAACCGCTACGATCACTCGTGTTATGCGGCGCGGGCCAGTCGCCGCAGTCGCGCTTTTTGTTCTGGTCAGCCTTGCCTGCGCGCAGTCGTCGCCAAAGACTTCAGCGCAGCAGGCGTCATCGCTTCGCCACTACGACATAAAGCTTGCGGATCTGCCGGCTCCCGAAGTGCTGACTGGACCGCGCAATCAGTCGAAGGTTATTCCGAGACCGGAAGGCGCGGAACTCATGGTGCCGCCGGGTTTTCAGATAAGCACTTATGCCGAAGGCGAGCTTCAGAATCCGCGATACATGGCGCTTGCGCCAAACGGAGATGTCTTCGTCGCTGAAACTCAGGCCGGCCGGATAACGATATTGCGAGACACAAACAGCGACGGCCGCGTCGATGAGCGGTTCGTGTTCGCAACTGGACTCAACCGGCCCTTTGGCATGGCGTTCTGGCGCGATTATTTCTACGTCGGCAACACCGATGCTGTGGTGCGATTCAAGTACAAATTGGGCCAAACCAAAGCCGAAGGCGCGCCGGAGAAAATCGCGGAGCTTGCAAGTGGGCCTCGCGGGCATTCGACTCGCAACGTGATCTTCAACCAGGCCGGCACGAAGATGTATGTAGCTGTAGGCTCGGGGTCGAACGTCGATGCCGGCGAGCCGCCAATGCGCGCAGCGATCTCCGAGTTCAATCCGGACGGCACCGGTCATCGGATCTACGCGAGCGGAACGCGCAACCCCGTAGGACTGGCATGGAATCCGGAGACTAAACAGCTCTGGGCCGCGGTTGAAGAGCGCGATCTGATTGGCGACGACCTGGTTCCTGAATACGTCACGTCGATCAAAGAGGGCGCGTTTTACGGATGGCCTTACGCGTACCTCGGTCAGCACGAAGACCCTCGGCGCAAAGGCGAGCAGCCCGACCTCGTCAAGAAAGCGATAGTGCCGGACGTTTTGATTCAGGCTCACTCCGCGGTGCTGGGCATGCTCTTCTACGAAGGCAAAATGTTTCCCGCCGATTGCCAGGGCGACGCGTTTGTTGCGTTGCACGGCTCCTGGAATCGCACCTCGCGCACCGGGTACAAGATCATTCGCATAAAGTTCAAGAATGGTAAGCCGGTCGGCGGGTATGATGATTTCGTCACGGGCTGGATGCTTGGCGAGGACAAGGCCGAAGTATGGGGCCGGCCAGTCGGGCTGTTGGTGTTGAAGGACGGCTCGATGCTGATAACGGATGACGGCGGAAACAAGATCTGGCGCGTGACGTACTCAAAGAAGTAATGAATTTGATCCGTCGAGGAAACTATGCAGAAGTGGCAACTCTACGCGGTTACCGTTGCTCTGTTGTGGACTAGTTCCCCTTCCCAGCACCGATATCTCGGAGGTTTGAGCGAGGGACCGGTCCACCAGGCTGCGGGCCGCAATGAAGCAATACGGGCTGAGTTGGAGAGAATGTTGGAGGACGATCAGACGCTTCGTAGTCAGGCTGATGAGGTCGAGAAAAAATACGGAAGTAAATCGAAAGAACTTGAAGAGCTTTGGGCAAGACAGGCGGTGAATGACAAGAAGAACTTGAGCAGATTGGAAGAAATGATCAAAGCGAACGGCTGGCCCGCCCTTTCCTCGGTAGGCGGTAAGGCGTCCCTTGCTGCTTTTCTCATTCTTCAGCACGCCGACTATGAACACCAAAAGAAGTACTACCCGTTGGTCAAGGAGGCATTGAAAAAGGGAGAGATAGAAGCAAGCAATGTCGCTCTCCTGGAGGATCGCATCCTGGTCAGAGAAGGAAAAGAACAGATATACGGCACTCAACTCAAAACAAATGAAAGTACGGGCAAACTCGAACTGTCGCCCATCAAGGACGAGGAGAACGTGGATAAGCGACGCCAGGCAGTTGGTCTGCCACCAATTGCGGAATACCTGAAGATGTTCGGATTACAATACGTACCCCCCAGGAAGAAGCAGCAGCGATAAGAGACGGGAACCCATGAAAAGCGAAGCAAACCTACTTGTGTTGTCTCGTCGCAAATCTCACTTCAAACTCGGGCCAGGCATCATACTCACTATCCTGATCGGTTTCCTGATCAGTTTCGAACTTTTGGCGCAGGCGGCTTCCCCCCCAAAGCAGAGAAAGTCAGACTCAGACTGGCCTGCCTATGGTCGTGACCCGGGGGGCTCGCGCTACTCACCGCTTACGCAGATCAATCGCGATGATGTGAAGAATTTGAAAGTCGCGTGGAGTTATAGAACAGGGGCGGCGGACGTGAAAGGCAGATCCGCACACAACGCCGCGTTCGAGGCCACCCCGATCCTTGTCGACGGAACTCTCTACCTCAGCACTCCCTTCAATCGCGTGATTGCGCTCGATCCCTTGAAGGGAACCGAACGGTGGAGCTTCGATCCTAAGGTCGATCTGACGACAGGCTACTCAGAAGTCAGCTCGCGCGGAGTTTCGAGTTGGGCGGATCGCAAATTGGGGAAGCGACGAATCTACGTCGCGACGATTGATGCGCGCTTGATAGCCCTCGACGCTACAACCGGAGAGCCGTGCAAAGACTTTGCCCGGGACGGACAGATTGACCTGACACGCGACGTGAGGCTGGTCGATCGGGGTGATTATCAAGTGACGTCTCCGCCCGCGGTCATCGGCGATCTGATCATTGTGGGCTCCTCGATTGGCGACAATCGCGGCGTCGAGCTTGAGCGCGGAGTCGTGCGAGCATATGACGCGCGGACCGGAAAGCTTGAATGGAGTTGGGACCCGATACCGCAAGCTGCCGACGACCCGGCCCGAAAGACCTGGCAAGCAGAGAGCGCAATACGAACGGGCGCTGCCAACGCCTGGTCGATCATCTCGGTTGATCCCGAGCACGGCCTGGTGTTCGTTCCGACTGGCAGCCCAAGCCCCGACTTCTACGGCGGCGAGCGCAAAGGTAATAACGAATACGCAAACTCGGTAGTCGCGCTGCGCGCTTCGACCGGAAAAGTCGTTTGGCACTTTCAAGTGGTTCATCACGACCTGTGGGACTACGACGTAGCTTCGCAGCCGATGCTCATTACGTTGAGGCGCAACGGCCGTGATATCCCAGCCGTGGCCGTCGGAACAAAGATCGGTCATCTCTTCGTGCTTCACCGCGAGACAGGCAAGCCCCTGTTTCCAGTTGAAGAACGCCCCGTCCCCGCAAGCACGGTTCCCGGAGAAGAAGCATCGCCGACTCAACCCTTCCCGAAGCTTCCGGCGGCAATCGTTCCTCAAAAGCTCACCGAGAACGATGCCTGGGGTCTCACGCCCGTTGACCGCGACGAGTGTCGCAGGCTCATCAAGAGCGCTCGCTCGGAAGGCTTGTTCACTCCGCCGAGTCTTCAGGGCACGATCGTTTTTCCCGGCAACATTGGCGGGATGAACTGGAGCGGGATGTCTTATGATGCGAACCGCGGCCTGCTGATCGCTAACACCAATCGGATCGCGACGTTGGTGAGATTGATTCCGCGCGACGAGTACAACAAGCTTCGACAGTCTGGCGAGGGCAACCGGATGAAGGGCGAGTTCGGCAGACAAACCGGAACTCCCTATGCCATGTACCGCGAGCACTTGCGGGGACCGAGCGGCGCGCCGTGCAATCCGCCGCCCTGGGGCGCGCTGACTGCGGTCGATCTCGCGACTGGCGCGGTGCGATGGGAGGTGCCGCTCGGAACGATTCCGCAACTCGCGATGGTCGCGAAGTCGTCCGAGTGGGGATCCATCAACCTGGGCGGCTCGGTTGTGACTGCCGGCGGCTTGGTGTTCATCGCGGCGGCGATGGATACTTACTTGCGCGCGTTTGACATCGAGACCGGGAAGGAACTGTGGAAGACGGAGCTGCCTGCGAGCGCGCAAGCAGCCCCGATGACGTATCAGGTTGGCGGCAAGCAATATCTGGTGATTTGCGCCGGCGGTCACGGAAAGCTGGGTACGAAGATGGGCGATTACGTTTTGGCTTTTGCATTGCCGTAGCCCTGGGAGTGCAGGCATCCATGCCTGCCTGCGCGTTGAGGGAGGAAAAAATAGACGCTAGCCGAAAGAGCAGGCAGGGATGCCCGCGCTCCCAGGACAATGAATCTCATTTCGAGGTCAGGTGTGAGCCGAATGATGATACTGAAATCCGCACTCGTTCTCGCAGCTCTTTCTCTTGCCGTTCAGGTTTATGCAGCGCCTCAAGGCACGAAGAGAGTGGAAGGCATCGTAACGGATCAGAACGGCGCTCCGATTTCCGGGGCTGAGGTCACCTTCTCCGGCAAGTCGGCGCCCGTCACTCGCGCGACAGACGCTGAAGGCCGATTTGTCTTCGATGCCGAAGGCGACTCCGCCATGCTGACGATTCGCGCTCGCGGATTTGAAACCGCCAGTCGCGTTTGGAAAGTTACCGACCAGGACTCAGCTCGTGTCAAGATAACGCTTAATGCCGAACGGCTATCCGAACAGATGACGGTAACGGCGTCACGCACCGAGTCTCGGGTGAGTGACACGGCCGCAAGCGTCGCCGTGCTTTCGGCCGAGGATCTATCGACAACTTCCGCGTTGACACTCGACGACGCGTTGCGACAGATCCCGGGCTTCTCATTGCTTCGCCGTTCCGGCAGCCGCACTGCGAATCCCACTTCTCAAGGGGTGTCGTTTCGAGGAGTAGGCCCAAGCGGCGCAAGCCGGGCGGTGGTCCTCGCCGATGGCATCCCGATCAATGACCCCTTCGGCGGCTGGGTCTTCTGGGGTCGAGTCCCCCGCGAATCGCTAAGCCGCATCGAAGTGGTTCAGGGCGGGGCATCGAGTCTCTACGGGACGGACGCGCTCGGCGGGGTGATCAACTTGATCGGTCGCGATGCGCGCGACTCGGCGCTTTCATTCGAAACTTCCTATGGGAATGAACAAACGCCTGACGTTTCGCTCTTCGCCGGCGGTCGATTGTTTCAGTGGGCCGCGCAGCTTTCGGCTGAGGCTTTTCACACCGATGGATATGTGCTGGTCGATGAAGCCGAACGCGGGAAGGTCGATACGAAGGCCGGAGCTGAGCACAAAACCCTCGATCTAACGCTCGAGCGGCTGATTTCAGATAGAGGCCGAATCTTCCTGCGCGGCTCGCTCTTCGATGAATCACGCGAGAACGGAACCCCGCTCCAAACTAACAATACCTATATCCGCCAGGTGTCTTTGGGAAGCGACCTTCAATCCGCCCGTGCCGGTTCGTTCTCCGGGCGGGTCTTCGCGCTCACCGAGATTTACAATCAAGACTTCACGTCCATCGCCGCCAATCGCAACAGCGAGACTCTCACGCGAAGCCAGCGAGTGCCGGCACAGGAGGTCGGCGCTCTCACTCAATGGTCGCGTGCGGCCGGTTCCCGTCAGACTTTTGT
>DATLWF010000705.1:0-7808 GCA_035576605.1 Blastocatellia bacterium
CGACATCGGAGGAGTGCGCACCATCGTAGGCTTCACGGGCAGGGCGGGTGTGGGGGTGCGCGCCTCGGATGGCAAGCTGATGTGGCGCTACGAGCGTGTTTCAAATAGCACGGCCAACATTGCCACCCCGATCGTGCACGACAACAAGGTTTTCTACACGTCGGACTACGGAACGGGGTGCGCGTTGCTTGGCTTGAAGGCGGAGGGCGGAGAGGTCAAAGCCGAAGAGATTTACTTCAGCCGCGAGATGATGAACCATCACGGTGGGGTCGTGCTGCTCGACGGTTATCTGTACGGATTCAACAACGCGATCCTGAGCTGCGTCGAGTTCGCCACCGGGAAGATGGTTTGGCGCGACCGCAGCGTTGGCAAAGGAACGCTGACTTACGCCGATGGCCTTCTGTACTTGCTGGGCGAGAACAACGTGGTTGGTCTGGCCGACGCGTCACCGGCAGGCTACAAAGAGAAGGGCCGCTTCCAGATTGCCGATCAGGGATGGCCAAGCTGGGCACATCCGGTCGTCTGCGGCGGTAGGTTCTACATACGCAATCAGGGAACGCTGGCTTGCCACGACATCAAGGCGCGATAAGAGCATATGAAGATTCTATCGGCAGCCGAGATGCGTGAGGTTGACCGCTTGACCGCCGAGCGGTACGGCGTGCCGAGCCTCCTGTTGATGGAAAACGCTGCCGCGCGCACCGTCGAAGCGACGGAAGAAAAGTTTGGCGACACAGCCGACAAACGCGCGTTGATAATCTGCGGAAGGGGCAACAACGGCGGCGACGGCGCGGCGATCGCCCGGCTGCTTCATGACAAAGGCGCTTCCGTTGACGTGCTGCTGCTTGGCCGCGTCGAGGATGCCAAAGGCGATGCCCGAACGAACTTCGAAGCGGCGCTCGATATTGCAGCCAAAGCTGGCGCGAGACTTCGATTTGTCGAGATCGAAACCCCGGAGCAGTTCTGGGCCGAGGCAACCGCTTATCCAGCCGCTCTGTTCTTCGATGCGATATTCGGCACCGGTTTGACACGCCCGGCTTCGGGGCTGTTTGAAGAAGCGATTCATCTTCTAAACGATCACACAAACGACTCGCCGGTTATCTCGGTTGATATCCCTTCGGGCCTAGCTTCTGATTCGCGGGAGCCCATTGGTCCGGCTGTGAAGGCCGACCTGACGGTGACATTCACTGCGCCCAAGCTCGCCGCGATTCTCCCACCCGCGGCGGATCTTTGCGGAGAACTGGTAATAGCTTCGATCGGCTCGCCCGAAGAATTGGTAAACTCATCGGGCTCTCGTTTGAACCTGGTTGAGCCTGGCGACGTCGAGCAATGGCTCGCCGCCGCCCGCCGCAACCGTCACGCGAACAAGGGCGACGTCGGAAAGGTGCTCGTCGTCGCCGGCTCTCGAGGGAAGACCGGCGCGGCTTGCCTTGCAGGCGAAGCAGCGCTGCGAGGCGGATGCGGGCTGGTTACTATCGCTACGGCGGAATCCAGTCAGCCGATCGTTGCTTCCCGCGTGATCCCGGAGTGCATGACTGAACCGCTCGTGGAAACCCGCGCTGGTTCGGTCGCTCGTGAAGCCGCGGCGCGCGTTATCGAGCTGGCTGCGGAGCGCGACGTTCTTGCGATCGGACCGGGGCTTGGCTCGACCGACAAATCGACACGCGCTTTCATGCGAGCAGTGGCGGTTAAGCGGCAGCGGCCGATGGTGATCGATGCGGACGGGCTGAACTCGCTCGCGCCGTGGGCCAGGAATCTTCGAGGCAGCGCCGAGCTGCCAATGATTCTAACTCCCCATCCCGGCGAGATGGCGAGGCTAATAGCGAAACCGATCGCCGAGGTCCTCAAGAACCCCGTCGACGTAGCGCGGTCGTTCGCGGTGAACTTCGGCCTAATCCTTGTTCTAAAGGGCAGTCCTACTGTCATCGCGGCGCCGGATGGCCAGGTGTATGTGAACGCCACGGGCAACGCTGGAATGGCTACCGGAGGAACGGGAGACGTGCTGACGGGAATGATTGCGTCGTTCGTAGCACAGAAGCTGGACGATCCGTTGAGCGCGACAATCGCAGCGGTTTACCTGCACGGGCACGGGGGTGACATTGCGGCTTCGCGTTTGGGCACTCGAGCGATGATCGCATCGGACATCACCGCTCATCTCGGCGAAGCGTTCATCTCAGCCGGTGGCGGTGCGGAGAGGCCGGCCAGATGAAGTCGGAAGGCGAACCAGAAACCAGAAACCAGAAACCCGAAACCTATTGCGGTGAGTTCATCACGCACTCGGCTGAAGAGACGTTCGCGTTTGGGAGGAGCATTGGCGAACAACTCAAGGGCGGCGAGGTGCTTCTTCTCAAAGGCGACCTTGGCGCGGGGAAGACGATCTTCGCCAAGGGGCTGGCGGCGGGCCTGGGAATCGTTGCCGCGGATGTTACCAGTCCATCATTCACGCTCGTCAATGTCCACAAAGGACGGTTACAGTTTTATCATGTTGACCTGTACCGCCTCGAAGCTGGGGCACATCAGGGGCTGGGGCTTGAAGAGATATTCGACGATGAAAATGCCGTGACGGTCATTGAATGGGCGGAGAGATTGGGCTTTGTTCCCGCTCGCTCGACCGTTGTTGAAATGTTCTACCGTTCGACTTCCGAGCGTCGGATTGTTGTAAGCGAAGTTGATTAGGTGTGGCTTTGTCTCCAGCTACGAACGATCTCTACCGCGTCAGCTTCTCGCAAGCCGGTCTGCTGTGCGACGCGAGCAGAGCTATCCAACAGATCTTCATCTTCTGCCCGGTCGATGAACTCATCGAGGGCTTGCTCGAGGACCCGTGCAAAGGCAGCTTGCGACGACGCGCTAACTTCGCGAGCGCACTACGCCGCTGCTCGTCTAACTCAATCGTCGCGCTCATACGGTCATCACTTCCTTCTCTTTGTGCTCTGAAAGTTCGTTGATCCTTGTGATGTGCTGATCGGTGAGTTTCTGAATCTGATCGAGCCCGTCCTTCTCCACGTCTTCCGAGATCGTCTTGTCCTTGAGCATCTTCTTCAAATGATCGTTCGCGTCTCGGCGGACATTGCGAATCGCCGTGCGATGCTCTTCCGCGACATCGTGTACCACCTTCACCATCTGCCTGCGCCGCTCTTCGGTGAGCAGAGGTATCGGCACGCGAATCAGCTTGCCGTCATTTGAAGGATTGAGCCCAAGCTCGGATGCGCGAATTGCTTTCTCGATGTTACCGAGCTGCGTTGGATCGAAGGGTTGCACGGTCAGCATCGTCGGCTCAGGCGCGTGAATCGTGGCGACCTGATTGAGCGGCATCTCGGTGCCGTAATACTCGACGGTCACACTGTCGAGCAGGTTCACCGACGCGCGTCCGGTGCGCACCGTCGCGAGCTTCCTGCGTGCATCTTCGACCGCGGAGTCCATCCGCTTGCGTGCGTCGCTGGCGATGTCTTTGATTTCCATCCGTCCTCCACCAATTCAAGAATTAGATTGTGGATTTTAGATTTTGAGGTTCGGCTCTGACAAGCTCACGCGCCGGAAAGGCCCTGAGACTCAGCGCGGCCATCTGGCCTCACGACGGTTCCGACTTTCTCACCGCAAACCACCCGCGCGATGTTGCCGGGCGTGTTCAGATTGAAGACGTGTATCGGCAGGCCCTGCTCGCGGCACAGGCTGATTGCTGAAGTGTCCATCACCTGCAAGTCCCGCTGTATGACGTCCAGGTACGTGAGCGATTCGAACATCGTAGCTGTATCGTCTTTGGCCGGGTCCGCCGTGTAAATGCCATCGACTTTAGTAGCCTTCAGGATCGCGTCGGCTTTGATCTCGAGCGCTCGCAGAGCCGCGGCCGAGTCGGTCGTGAAGAAGGGATTACCGGTGCCCGCGGCGAAGATGACTATGCGGCCTTTCTCGAGGTGACGAATCGCACGGCGGCGTATGAAAGGTTCGGCCACCTCATGCATTTCTATCGCGCTCATCACTCGTGTGAACGCGTTCTGATTCTCAAGCGCGTCCTGCAGGGCGATCGCGTTGAGCACAGTCGCGAGCATTCCCATGTAATCAGCGGACGCGCGGTCCAGCCCCTTTGCCGAAAGCGCCAGTCCGCGAAAAATGTTACCACCGCCGACTACTACGGCGACTTCGACGGCGAGATTATGAACGTCATTGACCTCCTGGGCTATTCGAGTGATGGTGGCAGGATCGATTCCGTAGCCCTGGTCTCCCATCAGCGCCTCGCCCGAGAGCTTGAGCAGTATTCGCTTGTAGATTGGTTTCCCCGGCATAGTCCGTGAGATTATGGCTGAGCCCCGGTTGATTGACAACAAAAAAGCCTCTCTCGCGAGAGGCTCTCTTGTGAACTACTTTTTGCCGCCAAGTAAGTCCAGGACTTCGGATCCAAGATCCGTGCTTCGCTTCTCTAGTCCCTCGCCCATCTTGTAGCGGGTGAACCGCCTCACTACGATGTTCTCCCCGGTCTTCGAGATCATCTGCCGTACCAGGTCCCCCACCGTGATGTTCTGGTCTTTGACGAAGGCTTGCTCCATCAAGCAGGTTTCTTGATAAAACTTGCTGAGCCGCCCTTCGACGATCTTATCGAGCACCTGCTGAGGCTTTCCCGAGTTCTTCGGATCGAGGTGCGCTTGTCCGAGCGCGATCTCGCGTTCCTTGTCGAGCACTGCGGGCGGCACGTCTTCCTTGTTTGTGAATCGTGGCTCAGCTGCAGTTATGTGCATGGCGAGGTCGTGAACGAATGCCCGGAACTCCTCGGTGCGGGCGACAAAATCGGTCTGGCAGTTGACCTCCAGGAGCACCCCTATTTTTCCACCGGCGTGTATGTACGCGTTGACGAGCCCTTCGGCGGCAACACGGCCCTCCTTTTTCGTTGCCGAGGCCAGCCCCCGCTTGCGCAGGATTTCGATGGCCTTCTCTTCAATACCTTCGGCTTCAGTGAGCGCGGCTTTGCACTCCATCATGCCTGCGCCGGTTTTTTCCCGGAGCGCTTTGATTGCTGCTGGTGTTACGTTGGACATTACTGCGTGACTCTCCTGTAATATGAAATGCGTGATGGGGATGGAACAGGCAAGGCAAAGAGGCTGATCTCGCCGAGCGATGCTCTTACCTTTGGACTGCTGTTGCCGTTATTCTGAAGCTTCCGCGCTTTCGGCCCTCGGAGTTTGCTCAGGTTGCTCGGGTTCGCTCGTCGCTACCGCAACCGGCTCCGGTTCTGACGGCGAGTTCTCGGTCGCGGGAGCGGAGGCTGCTTCAGGAATGACAGGCTCGGGTATTGGAGGCGCGCCTGGTGGAACGTAAGTCGTGCGCCGGCCGCCCCGACGCTCGGTGCCACGTCCGCGTCCCCGCCCGCCACGATCACGGTCACCCCTCTCAGAGCGCTCGCGTGGCGTCTCGGGTGTTCCAGTTGCGGCAGCCGCTTCTGCGCCTTCCCCGGCTTCGCCGATTTCGGCGCCGCCCTCTTTCACCGTTTGCTGACCCTCGATGATCGCGTCGGCCATCTTGGCGGCGAACAAACGTACAGCGCGCAAAGCGTCGTCGTTTCCAGGCACAATGTAGTCGATGCCGTCGGGGTTGCAGTTGGTATCGACGATGGCGACAGTCGTGATGCCAAGCTTGTTAGCTTCGTGGACGGCAATCTCTTCCTTGTTGGAATCGATGATGAAGATAACGTCGGGCAGCACCTTCATATCGCGTATGCCCGCCAGGTTCTTCTCGAGCGCCGCGTGTTCGCGATCGAGTCCGAGGCGCTCTTTTTTGGTGAGCGCGTCGAAGCGCCCATCGGTGCGCATGGTCTCGATGTCCTTCATGCGCTGGATGGATTTCTGCACGGTCTGGAAGTTCGTCAACAATCCGCCGAGCCAGCGCTGATTGACGTAGAACTGGCCACAACGCTTTGCCTCTTCTTCCACCGCGTCCTGCGCCTGGCGCTTGGTACCGACGAACATGAAGCTCGCCCCATCCATCCCTTTTTGAGTTACGAACTTGACCGCTTCCTTGAAGAGCCGCTGGGTCTTCTGAAGATCAATGATGTAAATTCCGTTTCGCTCCCCGAAGATATACTCCTTCATCTTCGGATTCCAACGCCTGACCTGGTGTCCGAAGTGGACGCCAGCCTCAAGCAGTTCCTTCATCGTTACTGTGACCAATCGATCCTCCTACACGCTTTGAATTGGTTTATGTACTCACCGGTTCGCGTTCCAAAATTGTCCTGCTGGAACAACCAATCGCGAGAACCGGCAATGGAATTGCGGATTGCGGATTGCGGATTTCGGATTGGAGTATGCAGATTCGGCAAATCAAATCCGCAATCCGCAATCCGCCATCCGCCACCGAAGTTACCGCTTCGAGAACTGGAAGCGCGCGCGCGCACCCTTCTGTCCGTACTTCTTGCGCTCTTTAGCTCGCGGGTCGCGCGTGACGAAGCCCGCCTTCTTCAGCCTGGCTCGAAATTCGGGATTCACCTCCACCAGCGCGCGCGTGATCCCGTGACGCACCGCGCCCGCCTGTCCGGCGGGCCCGCCGCCGTTTACGTTCACCAAAACGTCGAACTTATTAACGGAATCGGTCAGGTGAAGCGGCTGACGGATGACCATTCGGTGGGTCTCGTTCTGGAAGTAGTCTTCAAACTTCCGCTTGTTGACGGTGATCTCTCCTGTGCCGGGTCGGAGAAAAACTCTGGCGGTCGCGCTCTTGCGGCGGCCTGTACCGTAATTCTGAATCGTTTCTGCCACTATGAAATCTCCTCCAAATCCTGACTCCCGGCCTGAACCGGTCTCAGTTCATCACGGAAGCATCTCAGGTCGTTGCGCTTGATGCGGATGGTCCGCTCCAACGTAGACCTTCAGCTTCTTGCCCATCTTGCGGCCTAGTTTGTTCTTCGGCAGCATGCCGCGAATCGCCGACTCGAGTACTCGCTCCGGATGACGTTGCATCATCTTCTCGGCGGTAACTTCCTTGAGCCCACCTGGCCAACCGGTGTGATGCCGATAGACCTTGTCCTTCAGCTTGTTTCCGGTGAAGACGACTTTCTCAGCGTTGATGATGACCACGTGATCGCCGACGTCGAGGAACGGCGTATAGGTTGTTTTGTTCTTTCCCATCAGCAAGCGGGCAGCGATCGTCGCAAGCCGACCGACGGTCTTGCCGTCGGCGTCGATGATGAACCAGTTGCGGGTCTGCTCAAGATTCTTCCCGCTCGGAACGAATGTCTGCATGATGCGAATCTCCAGATTTCCCGTAAAGAAAAGGAACAGAAAGGATACGAAATGGCTAACTGGGTTGTCAAGGCGATTGAAATGGGCAAATCGACAGGTCAAAACGGGCGAGTCCCAATCCGATCAGGACTCCGACGAAAAGAGTCCTACCCGTGAAGCTCGGTAGACGGCAGCCGAATTCGCGCCTTCTTTTGAACTGTGTATTGCGTGGTGATTATTTGCTTTTCAAGCTATTATGTCACCGTTAGCTAACCGCGTGAGTGCCCGGCATCGGTTTCAACAATTGAAACTTTAAGAGGCGGCGAGCGTTCTGTCCGACAAAACCCAAGGCAGACTCTTGAAGAAATGAGGGGAGTAAGTCTTGACCCACTGGTTCTTCAAAATGGGAAGACGGCGCGCAGCCCTCTCCTGCTGTGTTCTGCTTCTCGTCCTATTGGTGCCTGCCTCATTCGTCATCAGGTCAAACTCGACGAACGGCAACTCTGGTCCGTCATCGGAAGTTGTCACCCAGGATGGAATCGCCGCCGAGGTGGCCCAAGTCCGAAGAGGGGGTATCAAGAAGAGGCTCATGCTTGACGGAGAGCTTCG
>DATLWF010000706.1:0-34970 GCA_035576605.1 Blastocatellia bacterium
ATGGTCTTCTCCAGCGTCAAGGTGTCGGCATCGTAAATCTCAATTGTGGGGCCCGCGCCGTAGATGTACAGCTTGCGCCCGTCGCCGCTGACTGCGAAATTGAATCGCGCACGGCTCTCGAACTCGAGCTTCTTGATCACCTTTCGAGCGGTAACGTCGAACACCCAAAACTCCGTTCGCCGGTTTCCACCCTGCCCGTTGAAAGTAACGGTGTAGCCCTTCTTCCGATCCGGCGTCAGATAGAACCTGTTCATCGGCGCCGCAGGACCTATCGGGGTGAAGTCCACATTCTTGGTCAACAGGTTTATCCTGGCGATGCCGAATATCGAGCGGCGCACGACCGAATCGGTAGCGTTGAATACCGAAGTAACGTAGCCCGGTTCCTCGTTAGGATCTTCGTCGCCCCGGACGTTTAGCGGGAAGAGGCCCGGGTAGAGCGGTTTTGAAAGCTCGATCTTGTCGACCTGCTTGAAGGTGGCAAGGTCAAAAATCAGAATGTCTTCCTTGAACACGTACAACAGCTTTCCATCGGGCGAGACTTTGTATCCGGAAAGGAAACCGAAGCCCTGGTCGAACTCCTTTGGGAAATCAAACGTCTTGGTGATCTTCTTTTGCTCCAGATCGATCACTACAAACTTCGGCTTCTCAATCTTGTAGCGGTCAACTTCCTTGATTGAGGTCCGCAGTGTGGCGTAGATGTATTTGCCTTGAGGATCCGGCGCGGCGCCCAATGGATAAACGTGGCGATTGCCGTCGTTGAGATCGAAGTGACTGGTTACTTTTCGAGTGGCAAGGTCGATCACTTCGATTCCCATCTTCGTCGTGAGAATGAACAGCTTCTTCTTGTCCTGAGCGAGCACGACCTGCAGAGGGGCGCCCGTTTCGAGTTTTATCTCGTCGATCACCTGTTGCTTCGCTTCATCGATGACCAGGATCTTGTTGGGCCAGGTGCCGAGGTACATCAACGCTCCGGTGGGTTGGCTGGCTCGTTGTGCCTGGGCTGGCGCGACAATAAGAAGCAAGATCGTTATCAGAAAAAGTTTGATTCGCATTCGGGACCTCCGATAGGCGCAAAGAGCAAAGGGCAAAGGGCAAAGAGCAAAGCCTAAGAGCAAAGCGCTAAGAGCAAAGCGCTAAGAGCAAAGTGAAAGAGCGAAGAGTTCCTCGGCTCCCCTTTGCGCTTGGCCCTTTGCGCTTTGCCCTTTGCGCTTTGCCCTTTGCCCTTTCACGGAAATACCAGATCGATGTTCCGCCAATCCTTCGTCGCGCTCGCGCACTTGCTGGTCCAATCCGGATAGTTGTTGAAATGGTCCGGCACCTGCGCCGGCCAGAAACACGTGAGGTAGCAATCGTACAAATCACGCTCAACCGGCTGGCACAGTCCAGCAGTCCCTCCCGCCGAGTCCGTCTCCCATCCCGGCGAGAACACCAGCGAACATCCCAGCGGAAAATGAGGCCGCTGCGGTGGAGGCCCCTGCGCAAGCGCGTGAACGTCACCGTACTCCGACGCGATGAACTCTTCGACTCGTCGCGCCTTCCGGTTGATGGCCTTCATGTGTTTCATATCGCTTTCCTTTCATCGAACCGCTCGAGATATTTGGGATTGCGCGCGGCAATTTCCCCATAGATCCCCAGACAAACATCAGTCCATCCGCGTATCCAATCGCAATAGTGCAAATTCGCGTGCGACGTATCACCGTAGCGGACGTAAGCTTCGTGATAACAACCGCCCGAACAAACCGGCCGCGCCCAGCACGTGTGACAGTCATACTTGGTGTTGATGTGAGCCCGGTTTAGATGCTCGGCCTGCGCATCCCGATCAATCCCGGTGTCAATATGCCCAAGTTTTCCCGCCGGCGAATCGACAAACCGATGGCAAAGTCCTATGTCGCCCGACGGCGCGACCCCGAGCAGCCCAAGACCCGCGCCGCACGGATACGCCTTGCTCACTCCCTGGTGCAGCTCTTGAAGCGTGTCGTTGACGTTTGAGAATCCGTGATGCTTGCTTTCAAGCGCGTATTCGCGGTACTCGCCCGCAAGCTCCGTGAACTGATCGAGCACGTGATCGAGGCCCCTGTTGCCGATTGCATAGAGCCTCACGGGCGAGGTCGTCACCGGGGCGAACCCAACCTCATCGAATCCCATTTCCTCCGTGAGATGCCGAAAGATCTTTTTCACGTCGACCACCTGAGCTGTAAGCGTCACCCGCGCTCCGATGGGACGCGAGCGATGAACCTTGACCAGCTCTTTGATCTTCGGAGCGATCACGTCATAGCTTCCCTTCCCGTTATGGAAGACTCTGAAGCGATCGTTCGATTCTTTCGGGCCGTCGATGCTGACCGTCACGCCGACGTTGTTCTCGGCGAGAAAGCTGATGATCTCCGAGGTCAGCATCGTCGCGTTGGTGGTCATGCTGAAGTCGATGTACTTGCCCATCTCGGCCGCTCGAGTGCGCGCGTACTCGATTGTCGATTTGACTACCTTGAAGTTGAGCAGAGTCTCGCCGCCGAAGAATGTGAGGTGAACCATGCGCCGTCCGGGCGATTGATTCAACAGGAACTCCACCGTGCTGCGAGCGGTCTCCTCGCTCATGAACTTCGTCTTGCCTTCAGGTGTTGCGATGCGGTCTTCGCCGTACTCGTAGCAATACGAACAACTCAAATTGCACTGATTGGTCACATTCATGACAATCGTTTGAAGCGGGAACGGTTGTTGCGGGGCTTCAAGGCGCGGCTCGACGAATCCTTCGCCCAGCGCTATTGCGTGCGCTTGATGAAGCTCATCGAGAGTCTCTTCAATACTCGAGCTCGCGTATCCTCGGGCCAGAAGCTCTCCAATGATTTGCTCTCTTGTCAACTCACGGTCCTTGAGCAGTTCGAGCACCGCGCTCGACAGGTCTTCCAACGCAAAGATCGCCGCGCTCGGGACCAGATACAGATAATTCTGGCCGCCGCCTTCGAATGCGTGAAACTCGCCTTGTCGATAGGCACTCATCGAGACACCTCCGGCTGGTCCCACTTAACGTATAGCGGAACGGTTACGACCAGATAGGCCCGGGCCTTCAAGGGCTGGGCGTCTTTGGCGGCGTCTTTCGGTTTATAGGTTGCGACAACCCACACGTCCCCGTAGTTATTGACGCCCTTCTTGCGCTTGGGATTCGGCCCATCGACCGCCGGCGTAAACAAGCCGTTGCGATCGAGCGTTCCGACAAAGTCCTTATCGTCGTCATCGAATGTCGCTGGAAACTCATCGATGGACCATTCGACGTCGGCCGTCCCCAAACTGACGTCGTCGGGAGTTTGAGGCTTTCCATCCGGGCCGCGGTTGTAGGCGACGGCGCCGAATTGCTGAAACTGCTTCGGGAAGTTGACGCCGCCGACCCGAGCCATTCCGGCATCAGGGTTGACCTTGATGTAATCGATCTTATCGAAGACGGCGACCGCGCGCGGCGCGAAGTATCGGCGAAGCGAAATATCGCGATAACCGTTCGACGCTCCATCGGCCACGTCGACTTCAATCGTTACGTCGTCGCTCTTTGCGCTGACGACTCGCTTGATCTGCACGCCCGGTCCAAAGTCGATCTCTTCACGTTTTATATCGCCGGGGAGATTGGCTCCGTAGATATGTACCTGAATCCCGGTTGATTTCGATTTCAGTCCTACCGGATTGACGCCCGCGATCAGAGGCTCGGCTGAAATTCTGCGCAATGTCACGTCAATACCAAACTCATCGTACGCGCCCCAGAACCACCGCCCATCCATCGTCGCCCAGTCACGGGACACAAACATCGCTTCACGATTTTCGGCTGGCTCCTTACCATCGCTCGAGGTCGAGCGCCCGCGCCAGCTATAGCCGGAGTACACGATCCCGCGCCCTGTTCGTGTGACGGTCGAACCGTCTTTGACGTATCGCAACGTCAGCTTAGTGGTGAACTCATCTTCGACGGGAGTTGGCTCGACTAACATCTCGCCGTAGATCTCACCGCGCCCGATTTGATTGCCGCTGACAAGCCACCGCCCCTGGAGTTTAGGCGCCCTCATGTTTGCGTGCCACGCGCCCCACTCGGGAGTTGTCAGCGGATAATTTTTCGATAAATAGTCGAGCGACTTATCGAGCGGGTGTCTCTGGTCCGGGTCAGTGGGAGGGGGAGCGCTGGCGGGTTGCGGGAAGCGATAGAACCCCTGAAACGATACCACCGGGAAGAGTCCTATATGCATGTTCCCCAGCAGCTCCCACTCTTCTTTTGAGCGACGCTGCGAAAGGACCCGCCCAAGGCTATGGCATAGAATGCAGGTCGCGCGCAGGCTCTCGTCGGGAATCTTTTCGTCGATGACCCGCTTCTCCGCTTCGTAGAAAGCAGGCCTGGCTTCTTCAGGTGCAAGGCCGTGATTGTTGCTGAGGTACTTGACGATCTGCCGGGCCTCATCCGGCGTCAAAGTGAGGCCGTTCAGTCGAATCATCCGCTTGATAACCTCTTGCCATCCTTCGGGAGTAGTGCGCTCCCAGGATATTCTAGTGAGGCGGCCCTTCTCGTCCTTCTTGTGACAGGAAGAGCAACGATCAATGACGAGTTGATTCGTGACCGGTACGCCCTCTTCGATGGCCTCTTTTGATTTTTCGTCCGTGGCGGGCGTTTGCGCCGGTTGAGTCTGAGACTGCGACTGCGCTGTGAACGAAAGAAGTAGCGGAGAAACCAGCAACGCTGCAACAACGAATCGCTTTATTGCCTTCATCAGCGACCTCGGCAAGAAGTTGGTGTTTAATGGAGGGCGACTCTTCGGCCAGAAGAGCGCAGCAAAGAGTTCGTTACAACGATGGGCACACGAAAAGATGAGCCAATTAAGGGTGACCTGAGATTAGCTCACGAGCATGATCATTATGAAGCCGTTCGAAGTCAAACAGTTTTGTGACGTATTTTCAAAGAAATCATCGCGCTAATAGATATCAACACGCCGGTTGTTCTCGACGCCCGGTCACAGGTCCGGAAGGAGGGCGTGCCCCCGCTCGCCGCGTGCCTCAAGCCAGTAAGCGACCGGAGCGGGGGCAAGCCCTCCTTCCGGACCTGTGACCGGGCGTCGTGCGTAAATGGGCGTCAAACCGAGTCCAGCATGGCTGGCGATTCGCGAGGTCTCCAGGTCACGTGACGCCACGGGTTGTCCCCAGAATTCATCTCACTTGCGCTGATGTTCACCAAGCCAAGACATGAATATCTTCTTCTGCATTTCGGTCGCGTCAGGCTTCTCTCTAATCGAGTAAGTCACCGGTTCTTCTTTGCCAACCGTGACGGTTATGTTCCGAAGCTGGTCACGCCGCAGAACCGTGAACGCGATGCTAGCGCCGATCTTTTTCTCGTTGAACCTGTCATTGAAGCTCGCAGCTTCGACGCGGTCACCATCCATCGCGACCAGCACATCGCCAAAGTCCAGGCCCGCTTCTTCCGCGGGTGATCCTGGCACAACGTTGGTTATGGCGATCTGCCCTTGCGGCAGCACTGTCGGCGCCGCATTGAAAAAGCCCGCCCCAGGCAATGCGTTGCCGGTGGTAATGCCGATGTAGGGTTTCGCACTTCCCTTCTTCTCCTCAAGCACCAGCCCGGCGTGATCGAAGAAGGCGTTCCACGGAATCTCTTCGGTGCCCGAGACGTACTTCGCGAAGAAGTCACCAAAGTCAGCGTTCGACGGAGCGGCTTCGCGAGTGATCAGCTCTACTGTATCGCGAAAGCCGCGCTTCTCCTCGAAGCCCGGCCTGGGCAGGCCGTGGTTCTTCATCAAGTACAAAAACACATCAGTCAGCGAGCGCTGATCGGCGGTGCGGTGTCGAATCTCGAGATCGAGAAGGGTCCCGATGAGCTGACCCTTGTTGTAATAGTCGATGTGATTGTTCGTCCCGTTATCGCCGCGATTCCACGTGTCCCAACTTGACAGCTCGACGCTCATGATCTTGCGTCCGGGTGATGACTGCAGCGTTGTGATCTCCCGCGTCAGATCGTCGTAAAAGTCCTTGAGCGTCCACACACGACTGCGCTTTAAGCCGATTGCCGCCCAGTAGCTGGTCATTCCCTCAGAAACATACAGGTTTCGAGTGTTCTGCTCGTGCGTGTAATCGAACGGCCCAAGGATTGCCGGGCGAATGCGTTTTACATTCCACAGGTGAAAGAACTCGTGGGCGACGACGAACATGAACCGCTTGTAGTTCGTCTCAGGCTGATGTGTGTTGTAAGCCGAGAAGCTGATGTCAGTCGAGTTGAGGTGTTCGAGCCCGCCTGATCCTTGTCCCGGTCGTGCGCGAAGAAAAAACACGTACTTCTTGTACGGCAGCCCACCCATCATTTCCGCAAAGTACGTCACGGCCGCTTTCGTATCATCGGTGATTTTTTGCTTGTCGTAGTTTCCTTTTCCGATGAACACGATGTGGTGAGGCACGCCTTTGCAATCGAACTCGGTTTGCTCCCAACTCTTGCCGAGCACAATGGAAGCATCAATGAACGTATCGTAATTCTCGGCGACGAAAGTGTTCGGCCCGTTGCCCTGTTCCATCCCGGTTTGAATTCGCCAATCAGAAGGTGCATCAAGCTTGAGCGAGATCGGGCCGTCAAGCGGATACGGCCGCTTGCCGACAACGTACATAAAGACGCTGGGCCCGGTGATGTAGCAGAGCTCGTCGTTGTAGCTGCGGTAATAGAGCTTGTATCGCGCGGTTATACGGCGGCCGCTTGCGGTATAGACGCGCCAGGTTTGTTTATCAGTCTTCTCGAACTTGAGCGCCGCGCCGGTCTCGTCGCTTGCTGAGAACTCCTGCACGTTTCGCCACTCGTTGCGAATGCCGTAAGCTCCGGGCGACCACGCGGGCATCGCCACATCGATCGAAGCCGCGGCGCCGCTATTGACTTGAAGTGAGATGTGAAGGAAATGGGTCGTTGGGTTTTTGTCGAGGACCACCTGATATGCTACCGGCGATGACTGAGCGAGAACCGCGCAGTGAAGGGCCAGTGCGAAGCCGACTGCGACTACGAATCGAAGCGACCGGATGTGGACTTGCCTCATAGTGACACCTTTTTGTTGGATTGTGAGCACCTTTGCGTCTTTTGCGAACCTTCGCGACTTTGCGCGCAACTGTACTCTCGCGCAAAGACGCAAAGGTTCGCAAAAGACGCAAAGTACAACCTAGGGCTCAGACGCCCGCAACTCTTCGAGCGCCCGTTGCACGAATGGTCGAGCCATCTGTTTGCGCCAGTTCATAAGAAAGTCTGTGTTGTCGAGTGGGCGAGCCTTCAAGTAGCACGCTTCCGCAGCCGCGTTGATGCTTTCTCGATCGAGCCGTTCGCCTATGAGCACTTGTTGCGCTTCGCTCACTTCAATAGGAGCAGGCCCAACACCGCCCAGGATTAGCTTCGCCCCCCGCACCGTTCCATCATCGGCGATATCGAGAGCGGCTGCTATCCCCAGAACCGGGAAGTCAAACGAGCCACGCCGGCGAAGCTTCTTGTAAACAGCGCGAAGTCCGTTCCGCGGAGGCAGATGAATCTCACTCAGCAACTCATCCGGACGTTTGCGAAGATAATCAATGCCATCGTTGTTGTAGAGGTCGGCTGCATCCAGCATCCGTTCGCCGCTACTCGACACCAGCTTAACTTTCGCGCCGATCGCGACCATCACCGGCGCAAGATCGGATGACTGCACCGCCCAGCATTTCGGACTGCTTGGCGCGACCCAACAGATATCGCCGTCTTTCTTCATGCAGAAGTTGATTCCCTTGCGCCACTCGTAGTTCTGATCGTAGTAGTTGCATCGCGTGTCGAGGAGAAGATTGCCGCCGATCGTCCCCATGTTTCGAAGTATCGGCGTCGATATCAGCCGCGCCGCGTCGGCCATAAATCGATAGTCGCGATTGATAACAGCGTGCTCGCATATCTCGGTCAACGAAACCGACGAGCCAATGATGATCCCGCTGCGGGCATCTCCGCGAATCTGATGAAGCTCGAGCAAGCGAGTCACCGAGATGACGGTCTTCGGCGTCTGCTGCCGGCGCTTCATGTTTGGATAAAGGTCGGTCCCCCCAGCGACGAACGACGCATCACCGCCGGCGTCGGCGAACATTTTTACCGCGTCCGAAACTTTCTTCGGCACACGGTAGGTGAATTTCGGCAGTCGCATCATCGCTTGGTTTTTACCTCGTTAGCAGTCTTCAACGTCACGGGTACGCGATCATCAGCCTTCAAATCGAGCGGGCTCATTTCTTCCCTCAATCGAACCACAGCGAGATCATGCAGGGTTGGTAAGCCACGAAATCGCTCGCCAAAACCAATGCCCAACTCGTAACCACCGAGGCCGCCCATCACGGCGTCAAATACCCAATTTGGCCCGCCCGTGAACAATGCCGTCAGCCCAACTGCGGCGATCCCAATCGCAATTCCGGGTATTGAGTATGCTAATCGCCACTTCCTGATTTCTGCCGCGCTGCAATTCGCGGTGACTCGTTCGTCGGACTCTGCCGTATGCCAGCCAAAGTGCTTCTCGCCCAACCGCTGCAACCATACACAGAACAGGTATCCACCTAAAAGAGAGTGTACGACCCACAACCTTTCCCCCAGCAGCCACGAGCTCAACCCAACAACGCCAAGCCCGATGACGAATGCGGAAACCAAAGTTGCCAGACGACGCATATCTACACCCGGCTGGAGTTCCTGAGGTCTGTCTTCGATTGGTCCCTCAGTCCACCTGACCGTAAGCGGTGTTCCGGGAGACGATTGTGCTGTTGGCTTAGATCCCACCGCCTCACTCCCTCGAATGCACGGCAACCCGCGGAAGTTCCTTTCCGTCTCCGCCCTCCGCGGGAGTTGCAACTCTGATTGGCTCCGGCCACTCGACTTCAGGAACTGATTTCGGACCGAAGCGACCGTCCTTCCCCTGAGCCTTCGCGCGAATCGCCGCGAGAACTTTTTCAGGTGTCGCCGGCACCTCGTCGATGCGAACGCCGACGGCGTCGTAAATCGCATTCACTACCGCGGGCGGAACCGGCAACAGCGGACCCTGGCCGACTTCTTTAGCGCCAAAGGGTCCATTAGGATCCGGATCTTCGATCAAGATTGTCTTCACGTCGCACATCTCGAGCGTCGTCGGGCTCTTGTATTCGAGCATCGAAGGAAACTTGTGCACGACATTTCGATTGCCACGATAAGCCATCTCCTCCATCAACGCTTCGCCCAGGCCCATGTAGACGCTTCCCTCGACCTGTCCCATCACCAGAGCGGGATTGATCGACTGCCCGACGTCGTGAGCGATCCAAACGCGATCGACAACGACGATTCCAGTCTCGGCATCAACGTCGACTTCAGCGACCGCGGCCGAATAGCTGTAAGCAGGAGAAGGACCGACGCCCGCGCCTTTGTACTTGCCAGGCGAGCGAGGCGGGGTGTACGAGCCTACCGTTCCGATCGTCCCGAACTTTGATTCCGCAAGCTGCACGGCTTCGGCAAAGGTCATGCCTCGATCCGCGTCTTCGACGTCGAAGACTCGGCGATCCGCAAACGAAATGCACTCAGTCGGAACATCGAGTTTTTCGGCGGCGGCTTTTGCCAGCAACTCGCGAGCGCGTTCGGCTGCTTGCAAAGCGGCGTGGCCGGTCATCAACGTCACTCGGCTGGAATAGCTTCCCAAATCAACCGGCGTCAGATCGGTGTCGGCAGTGATCACGCGAATGTCGAACGGGTCGATGCCCAGGATTTCAGCGACGATGTAAGCAAGAATCGAATCGGACCCCTGCCCGATATCGATCGAGCCGCACATCACGCTCACGCCGCCCTGACGATCCAGCCGAAGCTGCACCCCCGAATGCGGCATGTTGTTCCAGTAGATCGGCAGCCCGGCGCCGCAGATGTAAGAGCTGCAAGCGAACCCGATCCCCTTGCCCGGACCAAGCTTCTTGAACTTGTTCTTCCAATCGGATGCTTCGATCACCTTGTCGATGCACTCACCCAAACCGATGCTGCCGACGCGAAGATAATTCGCCGTGATCGTGTTGGGCTTAACCAGGTGGCGGCGGCGCAGATCGATCGGATCGAGGCCTAGCTCTTCAGCAATCTTGTCGATCTGGACTTCAAGCGCGAACCTGGGCTGAGGAGTTCCGTGCCCTCGCTTCGGCCCGCACGGCGGCTTGTTGGTAAAGACGCGCAGGCCTTCAAACTTGTAGCGCGGAACGTCGTAGGTCACGGTCTGAAGAGCGCCAGTGTAAAAGGTGCTCGCGACACCGTAGCTCCCATACGCCCCGCCATCCAGAAACGATCGGAAGTGCATCCCGGTGATCGCGCCGTCTTTCTTCACGCCGGTCTTCACCCACATCAACACCGGATGCCGCCCGCGATGGCAATAGAAAACCTCTTCGCGCGTGAGCGTGATTTTGACCGGGCGGCCGGTGATCATCGCCAGCCTGGCGACGGCCATCTCGTGATTGAACGGATCGCTCTTTCCGCCAAAGCCGCCGCCATTCGGCGTCGCGATTACGCGAATGTGGCTGGCGGGCATCTCGAGCACCTTAGCAAGCGCGCGATGAACGTAATGAGGCGTCTGCGTCGAGCTCCAGAGCGTCAGCTTTTCGTCTGAATCAAAGTGAGCGACTGCCGCGTGCTGCTCCAAAGGCAGGTGGGTGTTGCCTTCGTAGAAGAAAATGTCTTCTCGAACGAGATCGGCTTCGGCAAACCCCTCTGCGACATCGCCGAATTCGAGCGAGACTTTCTTGTGAACGTTTCCGCCTTCGCCGTAGTCGTGAATGCGCGGTTCGTCGGTCGCCAGGGCATCTTCGATCGAGGCGATCGATTTGAGTTTTTCATATGCGACTTCAATCAGATTCATCGCGTCGAAGGCGGTGTCTTCGTCGATTGCGGCAATGGCTGCAACGGGGTCGCCGATAAAACGAACCTTGTCGAGGCACAGCGTGTGTTCGTCCTCGCTAACCGGGAGGATGCCGTAAGGGATCGGCAGGTCTTTTCCTGTGATCACCGCAACTACGCCAGGCAGCTTCAGGGCTTTGGAGACGTCGATGTGTTTGATCAAGGCGTGCGGGACCGGGCTTCGCAGGAGCTTGGCAAACAGCATCCGAGGGAGAACGATGTCGTCGGCGAAGCGCGTTTGTCCGGTGCATTTCGCGCGAGCGTCTACTTTGCGGAACGGTCTTCCAACGACCTTCAGTTCGTCGACACCGTTATGTTTGCCGTTATGTTTGCCGTTTCGCTTCGTCATATCGCGCGAACCGTTTGCCGGGCTGCTGCCCGTAGCATCCTCACACCTCAAACCCGTAAATACTTTCTCGCGGCGCCTCGACCTCTTCACCACGCATCCGGGCCGCGGCCAATTCGACCGCTTCATAGATCTTTATGTAGCCGGTGCATCGGCAAAGATTCCCAGCGAGCGCCTCCTGGATCTCTTCCCTTTGCGGCCTTGGATTTTTCTCCAACAACTCTTTTGAAACCAGCAGAAACGCCGGCGTACAGTACCCGCACTGCGCGGCTCCAAGATCGGCGAATGTTTCCTGCAGCGGATGAAGCCGTCCGCCTTCGGCCATGCCCTCGATCGTAATGACTTCGCGGTCCTCAGCGTCGAGACCGAGAAAGAGACACGAGAGCACCGGCTGGCCGTCGATCAACACCGTGCAGACGCCACACTCGCCCAGCTCGCATCCGTGTTTCGTTCCGGTCAGCGCAAGGTCCTCGCGCAACACTTCAAGCAAGGTCTTGTGGGGAGCAAATGCTACCTCGGCGGGTTCGCCGTTGAGCGTAAGTTGAACGTGGGCTTTTTGTTTTCTTGTAGCCATAACTCGCGTATTAGGAGTTCGTAGTTCGGCCTTCAGGCGGCAGTTTGTGGGTTCAGAGTACCGACTTTAGTCGGCGGTTGTTTTGGTGACCAATTCAACGAGCCGACTAAAGTCCGTACTCTGAACCCACAAACTGCCGCCTGAAGCCGAACTAGGAACTGTCTCTGGTTGCGGTCTCCTGCCCAGCCACTCGTTTGTAGCGTCGCGCCTTAAATTCATAGCGTGGCAAGCTTCCACGCGCCGCGGATTCAACGCTCACACGAATATTCAGCTGAGAGCGAAACGCGGCCAGCACAGATTGCTCGACCTGTGAGAAAGGTTCTTTTTCATGAATCTCAATCTTGAGCAGCAGATCATCCATACCGGCGATCCGCCTGATCTCTACTTCGTACTCGATGATCCCCGGCAAGGCACGAAGCAAGTTATCAATCGCGCTGGGATACAGATTGACCCCTCGCACGATCAGCATATCGTCGGCGCGGCCCAGCACCCCGCCCTTGATCCTTGCCAGCGTCCGTCCGCAGGCGCAAGGCTCGGGGGTCAACTCTACGAGATCGCCAGTTCGGTACCGTAGCACTGGCATGCCTGCCCGACTCAGCGTGGTGACCACTAACTCGCCGCGCATACCTTGATCAACCGTTTCGGCCGTCTCTGGATTGATCACCTCAAAAATGAACTCCAGCTCGTTGAGATGAATGGCGCCGCTTTGAGCCTGACAGTCAAAAGCCCAGGCGCCCACTTCGGTTGCGCCAGCGTGGTCAAAGCAAGTAGCACCCCAGGCCTGCTCGATGCAACGTTTGACGCTCTCGATGCTGGCTCCCGGTTCGCCCGCGTGAATTGTGGTATGAATAGCAGAGGAGCGCAGGTCCAGTCCCATCCCTTCTGCAACTTCGGCGAGATGGAGCGCGTAAGTCGGGGTGCAAACCAACACCGTGCAGTCGCTCTCAATAATCATGCGCAACCGCTGCTCGGAACTCAGGCCGCCACCGGATATGCACAGCGCGCCGATATGACGCGCCCCATCTATCGCGGCCCAGTGGCTCAGGTAAGGACCAAATGAAAAACCACAAAAGACCAGGTCCTGCTCGCTCACGCCCGCGCCTCGATAGACGTAGCCCCAGCAACGCATCCAGTTCTCCCAATCTTCCCGGGTGTCGAGCCATTTGAGAGGCTGACCGGTCGTGCCCGACGTTTGATGCAGATACGAATAGCGAGCCAATGGATAAGTAAGTAATCTGCCGTAGGGCGGGTGAGCTTGCTGTTCGGCGACGAGTTCGCCCTTGGTTGTGAATGGTAGTCGTTTGAGGTCTTCCGCCGAGTGCAACATCTCCAAGTCGAGTGCGGCGCGGTGAAATTTCTCCAAATAGAACCGATTGGTCGCCAGTTGGCGCGGTAGGCAGCGCAACCGCTCGTCCTGCAACTGTTGCAGGCGTGCGCGGTCCAGGGTTTCCAGGTCGCGATGATAAAAGTCAATCTGCTTCACAGGTCTTACTGAGGCGTTTATCGAGTATTCAATCAGTGATCCCAAACCTTCGTACCATCAGGTTGCGGTGCAATATACTACCTATTGACATAAGAGGCAAGCGCATTATAATTCGCGATAGCATGAATGACGAACCCAAAAAAGCCTTGCTGCTGGCCGCCGTCGGCGCGCGCACGCGCGCACTGCGATTAGAGGCGGGCCTGACGGTCAAAGAGTTTGCCAGGCGGGCGGCGTTATCGCCGCGCTTTGTCAATCAACTTGAGGCGGGAGGGGGTAATATCTCGATTGCGGGACTGGCGCGAGTTGCAGCAGCACTGGGGCATTCGACTCACGAACTTATCCCGCCGGTGGGCGGTGATCATTCTTTACCGGCTGAAATCTGGCGGCTGGTGAGCGATTCCAGCAGCGATGATCTTCATGACTTGCAGCAATGGCTGGCGACACGCAGGGGCAGTAAATCCAGACCGCATTTTTTTGCGTTGATTGGCTTGCGCGGAGCAGGTAAATCAACCGTTGGGCCGATGCTGGCCAGGCGGCTTAAGACCGAGTTTGTCGAGGTCGATAAGCTGGTCGAGAAGGCAGCCGGCATGTCGCTGGGTGAAATCTTTGCCACACACGGCGAGGCTTACTATCTGGAGTTGGAACGCGAGTCTATACTCCGGTTGTTCGCCGGTTCGCACGGCTGCGTGCTTGTACCTGGGGGGTCGGTGGTGACCGACGCCGAGACTTGGGAGCTCATAAAGCGGCGTTGTTTCACGGTCTGGCTGCACGCCACGCCGGAAGAATTCATGAAGCGGATGCGGCGCCAGGGCGACCTCCGCCCGATGCAGGGCCGGCCGTCGGCGATGGACGAGTTAAAGACATTGCTGGCGCGACGGGAGGTGCTCTATGCCGAATCCGATCTGAAGATTAGAACCACGAATCAATCTCCAGCGGCGGTGATCGGCCAGATCGTCAAAGCAATTGGTACAAAGAGAGCCTAGCTCTTCACCACACGGTCAGCATTCATATAGGGGTGCACTCGGCGGTTCACCGATCCTGATTATAGTTCGGGAGCAAAATACAACTCGCTATAACGTTGGTTGTACCCGCTCCACGCGAGGACACGGCGCACACCCGACTATCGCTATGGTTTATCGCTAGGGCTTCTTCACCTCAGGAAGTTTCCGTGGCGCATAGTAAGGCTTTCCATTCAGCTTCTGCACCTCTTTCATGAAACTCGTGCCGTAGTTCTTCTCCGCGTCCGACAGAGCCCACGCCTGACGTTTGTAATTCCAGTTGTCGGGATCGAGCCGCTGGGCTTCCTTAAAATGCGCGATCGCATCCGCAGTGTTGCCGTTCTTGTGCAGATACTCGGCCAGAGCGAACTCGACGTCGGCCATCGCGCGCTCCGGACTTGGCGGTTTGAGCCGCTCCTTCACTTCCTGTTCGCTCATCACGAACGTGCTGCGATCCCCGTTCGCTACCCAATCGCGGATGGCGTCGAGGTACGGACCGGCGTCGATGCCATGCATAGCTTTGTAGCGGTTATCGACGTAAGCCACTTCGTTCGGCCGCACGATCATTCCCTTCTCGTTGATCCACACGGCAGTCGGAACGTTCACCATGTTGTAAAGTTGGGTTACCAGGTGCTTATCGTCGATGAGGGCGGTATATTCGGGTTTGGCTGCGGTGATCCAGGGAGCGGCATCTTTAGCCCCGCCGGTGTCCTGAGCGATGGAGATGATTTCGAAGTTCTTAGCGTTGAGGTCGTGATAGAACGTTTGCCATCCTGGCAAATCGAATCGGCATCCTCACCACGAAGCCCACGTGACCAGCAGCACCTTCTTGCCGCGATAGTCGGCGAGCGAATGCATCTTGCCGTTGACGTCCGGAAGCGTAAAGCTCGGAGCTTCGAGTGAAGCGAGATAAGTTCCGCGTTCATCGTCGCGTTTGCCGAAATACCACACACCATTTTTCTCATCGTGCGCGACTGGCTGCTTGACCAACGCTGCGAACGCGGTCAGGTTGAACCAGGTATCCGCGCCGCGCTTCGAGATGAACTCGGCTTTTCGTTTCGCCGGAAGCGGAAAGCACAGCTCGTCGCGACAGACGCCTTGAGGCTTCACGACGAACCGCGTGGCGCGTTTCAGATCGTCCATCGTGATCCACAGATCCTTCGACGCTTCGGATGAAGCGGTCACTTCAGTTGGGACACCATCGTAGATCACAGCCGCACGATCCTTATCCGTCGCGGCGGAAGAAGTAGCGGCTGCCAAAAGGCTCGCGATCGCAATGCAAACTAAAGTCTTCAACATATGAATCCTCCTCGCACTCTACTCGACATTGGTTACCTTGCCGTTGGTGAAAGTAATCTTTAGATCCGAGTATACGTAGATCTTCTTCGCGCCGAGATTCACGATCCGCTTAGGATTTCCCAAGGCTGCCACCACCTCTTCGGTCGTCTGGCCGAGGGAAATCTGGACCGGCGTGTTGGTGGGGTTGTTTGGGTCTGGGACGCCATTGTTGTTGTCGTCCTGTTTTACCTGGTCCAGCACTCCCTGCTCCGCCGTGTCAGCCTCCCGCGCCTGCTGTTGGAGCTCGTTAGAGACGTTCGGGTCCGGCGGCGGAGCGATCGGCGCAAAGGACGCCTGCACCGGAGGGCCCGCGGCCGCTGGCGGTGGCGTCGGCAGTCCACCCTCATGAGACTGAAGCTCCTGCAACCCCTGGTCGATGCTGGCGCGCATGTTATTCTGCATCTCCTGCAGGTCCGCGATCTCCACCGACACCATAGTCCCTCTTGGGCATTCCTGGTTCTTGCTCGCGAACACCTGGAGGTACACGGATGTCGAATCCGGCGGCGGCGCAGTGCTGAGCCTGAGCACGTCGCCTGCCGTTAGTCCGCACTCCTGTCCTTCGCTGTCGGTGACTTCGAGCGGGCCGGCTACAACGAAGACGTGCGGATGGTCTGGACCGGCTTCGGCCAGGATTCGCGGAAGGCCGCTCGAGTTCAAGTCCACGTCGCCGCCTTGCGCCGCCGTCTGGCTCTCGGAGTTTTCGAGCGCAAGCTGGCTTTGGACCTCGTTTGCGATCGCCTCCTTGATCTCGGGCGTAAGAACAACTGGACCGCCGGAGTTCGCTGCAAAGTAGGCGCGGTCATCCGCTCGCTGTTGGTATGCAGCCTGGAGACTCGCAGCGATAAAATAGTCCGTCAACCAAAACGAGGCGCTTGGGTAGACCGGGTAAGGCGTGAAGTAACCGCCATAGTATCCATACCACGGATTGCCCGCCCAGCCCCACGAATAGCGCACCGGCGATCGCCACGGGTTATACGCCCACCCGTAGAAGGCAGGTCTGTAGTAGCGGTAAGGCCTATACCCTTCCAAAAAAACTCCACGGTAAGGATACCGCTGATAATAGGAAGCATAGGGGCGGCCACGATAGATGTAAGTCCTGCTGGCAAACTCATGACCCCGATACACGAAAGGCCGCTGGACATAACCGTATCCCCCGCGATAGGCGACGACCCGCGAGTGGTCCACACGCTCTACCACAATTCGGCGCGAACCGCCCGGGAGATGGACGATCGTCATATCGCGCGCGTGCACTTCGCGGACGCTGCCGTCCCGTCGGAAGCGGGCCTCGGAACCATTATGCCCCCGATAGACCTCTACCTTGCCGTTGGCTCCCCTCGTGATGCCGGGACTAACGCTGGTAATGTTATTAGCCGGTCCGCCTGTTTCGCTTGCTTTTCCGCCCTTGCGGGTGGTGTTGGTTCCCCCGGAATCGCCGGTCGTGCGAGTTACTCCAGTATTGCCGGTCGTGTTTGTTCCGGAGGTATTGCTGGTTGTATTTTTTCCAGGCTTACCTGTTGTGTTTGTTCCACCGGTGTTGCCGGTCGTGTTTGTTCCGGAGGTATTGCTGGTCGCTGCGCCGGCCGCCTTCCTCTCCTTGCGAGTTCCATCAGAGTTGCCGGTCGTGTTGGTTCCACCGGTGTTGCCGGTTGAGCTTGTTCCACCGGTGTTGCCGGTTGAGCTTGTTCCACCGGTGTTGCCGGTCGTGCTGGTTCCACCGGTGTTGCCGGTCGTGCTGGTTCCACCGGTATTGCTGGTCGCTGCACCAGCCGCCTTCCTCTCCTTGCGGGTTCCATCAGAGTTGCCGGTTGTGCTGGTTCCACCGGTATTGCTGGTCGTTGCGTCGCCCGCCTTCCTCTCCTTGCGAGTTCCATCAGAGTTGCCGGTCGTGCTGGTTCCTCCGGTATTGCTGGTCGCTGCGCCGTCCGCCTTCCTCTCCTTGCGAGTTCCATCAGAGTTGCTGGTCGAGTTCGTTCCGCCGGCATTGCCGTTCGTCTGAGTTCCTCCGGACTTCCCTGTATTGTTTGTTCCCCCAGTGCTGTTAGCCGTGTTCTCTCCCCCGCTCTTGTTCCGCGTGTTTGCTCCTTCAGTCCGGGCAGGGGCGGAGGCCTTCTCTTTGTCGGCGGGAGCCGACGGCTTAGGGGCTGGAGCGGACTTTGCGGGAGTGGAATCTTTTTTCTTGTCTTTCTCCTTGTCCTTGTCCTTGTCCTGAGCCGTAGTGAGGGATGCCAAGAGCAGCATGACGACTGCCATTGACGCGCATCCTCGTAAAACAGTTTTGCAAATCCCAAGGATGTTCATGAAAGTCTCCTTTGAAGCTAGCAGATGGTTGATTCGCTGCATAGTTTGTTGATCGCTAATTACCCGAATCGCGACGCCAGCCAAAAAGCAAGGTGGCTCGCAGGTCTCGCCACATTTCCTGGGCGCGCGGCGCTGTCAGTATATATCAGTTACTCGCAATCTAGAAGTTTCGGACTCTCAGTTGCTGCCAGACATCGGCAGTCGTTAGGCCTCACCATATACGACCGATCGCCGGCCCTGGACCTACAGACGTATTCCACGCAGGCTACGTTGCTACTCTGTCAGGTGAGCGGGACAAGGCAGGCTGGGGGAGAAACCGGAGTGCGATCGCATTTGTCGCTCCCGCGACTCAGCTCAAGCGAGCGCTACTAGGCGCCGAAGGCACAAAGGCAGCAGTGATCGATGGAATAAATCGCGGGCAGAAGATTGTCAGCTACTCGGGGTCACGGCAGCGCGAACGTCTGGCGAGGAAACACGCTCACCGTGCCTGACGCGGCGCTCTTGCAGAATCGGGAGCAGCCAACTATGTTTGTCATTCTCAACTGTCTGAACGGCTATTTCCTGGATCCCGCGACTTAGAGCCTGGCGGAAGCGTTGATGAGAAACGCAAATGGTGGAGCGATGGCGGCGTGGGCGTCATCGGCTATGACCTTCGCAGACGGCCAGGCGAGCTTGAGTCAGGAGTTCTACCGACAGGTCTTCAGGACCCGCGCTCGACTCGGAGACGCGGCTATCAGAGCTAAAGCAACAGCGTTGGACGGCGACGTCCGCAGGACGTGGATTCTCTTCGGCGACCCACGATGAAGATGAGGTAAGCCACCGGCGTGCGCGGCGAGGGCTGCTCTTGCTTTCGCTGTCACCTCGGCGGACCGAGATTGGAGAATGAAAAAAGGGGGAAGATCTATGCTTCATACTATCGCACGCAAGTGGGAGAGCCTTCTAATCCTGCTGGTCCTTGTATTGAGCGCAAGCCCAGCATTGGCCCAGACATCCCAGTTTACTTATCAAGGCAAGCTGACAGACACTGGCAACCCGGCGAACGCGAATTATGATTTCGAGATCAAGCTGTTCGACGCTCTCTCCGGCGGAACGCAGCAAGGCTCGACGATCATGCTCCTCAATGTCCCGGTAGCCAACGGCATCTTCACCGTTCAGCTTGATTTCACGGCGGCTTTCTTCCCAGGGGCCGACCGGTTCCTTGAGATCAGTGTGAGACCGGCAGGCGGCGGCTCATTCACGGTGTTGAGCCCGCGACAACAGATCAGCTCAACGCCTTACGCGATCAAAAGCACAGGAGCGGCGAGCGCCGACAACCTCTCTGTTGCTTGTGTCAATTGTGTGACCGATTCGCAAATCAACGGACTTTCCGGCAGCAAGATCAGCGGAACGATACCGGTGGCGAGTGTGCCGGCGGGCAGCTCCAGCTACATTCAGAACTCTACTTCGCCGCAAACCTCATCGAACTTCAACATCAGCGGAACCGGGACGGCGAACATCTTAAACGCCACAACCCAATACAACGTCGGAGGCTCGCGGGTGTTGGGCACTCCAGGATCTGACAATCTGTTTGTGGGCACAGGCGCCGGTGCGGCCAATGCCACGGGCACGCTTAATTCCTTTTTTGGCGCAAACGCAGGTCTCAATAACACAAGCGGCTCCAGCAATGCATTTTTTGGCAGAAATGCGGGGGCTTCGAACCTGGGCGGAGGCGGTAATGCTTTCTTCGGCTCTGGCGCAGGGGAGAGTAATCAAGGAGGCGCTCTCAACTCATTTGTCGGTGTTAATGCCGGTGCCGTCAACACCATCGGCAACAATAATTCCTTTGTTGGCGCTGGGGCGGGTGACGCGAATATCGACGGCAGCTTCAACTCATTCTTTGGCACAAATGCCGGGTCGGTTAGCTCATCAGGCGCTAACAACTCGTTCATCGGCAACCTCTCTGGGTCTGGGAATACGATCGGTAGCGGAAACACTTTTGTCGGGAATTCGGCAGGGAGTCTCAACACGACAGGCGGTAACAACACAATCATTGGCACGGCGGCGAATGTTGCTTCCAACAATCTTTCCTTCGCTACCGCGATTGGCGCCGGTGCGACTGTCTCAACGAGCAACACGGCCGTCTTGGGCAGAGGCGCCGATACGGTACAAGTCCCGGGCAATTTCACGGTGACCGGAACATTGAGTGGGAGCGGCGCATCATTGACCAGTCTCAACGCCGGAAACATCTCTTCAGGAACGCTTGCGGTCGCGCGGGGCGGAACGGGTTTGAGCGCGGCGGGCGCGTCAGGAAATTACTTACGAAGCAATGGAGCAAACTGGACAAGTTCCACAATTCAAGCCGGAGACGTTCCGAGCGGCAGCACAAGTTACATTCAGAACACGACAAGCCCGCAAGGCTCGAGCAATTTCAATATAAGCGGTGATGGGATCATCGGCGGTAATCTCACGGTTACGGGTACGCTGACCGCTACCATCCCCAGGCGCAAGTATTACATGACAGAATCAACACCGGCCGGAAATGCGGTGCTAACCGCCTGCGTGGCCGGTTACCACATGGCTTCGCTGGCCGAGATCTTTAATACAAGCGTCCTGGAGTACGCCACTGCCGCTGATGTAGGCGCGGGTGTTGTGCATACGCTACCCGATTCCGGCTCCGGCCCGCCGTTCAGTTCGCTTGCTTTTATTCGCGTTGGCGTGAGCGGTACGAACAACGCTGTTCCTGGCAATGCCAACTGCATATCTGGCGGTAATCCCTGGTCAACCAACAGCGCCGCAGTGAATGGCACTGCCATTGCCCTGAAGCCTACCTGGACTGATGCACCAACCAACGTCAGCCCCTGGGACGCCACCGTGCGACCTTGCATCAATAATGTGGCCCCAATAGCACACGTGTGGTGCGTGCAAAATTGATTCTTCCAGAAGGAGAATGCGCGAACAGGCGGCAGCAAATACTGTCTGGAAGCGAGCGTCCGGAGTACAAACACGTCTTCAGAGCCGCTTTTGTCCTCGTGTCTTAGTGGCGAGCGCCCATTTCAGCACGATGGGTACACTGCTACCCCGTCGCAAAGGGCACCCACCCGCGCGTGAGAAAATCCGAAAGCGTGAATGCAAACAGAATGATCAGCCAGATAATGCCCGCGCAAACGAACACCCAGGTCAGCTTCGAGCTGTAGCGAACGTGCATGAAGTACAGCACCACCAGCGTCGCTTTCAATACCGCGATCGACAGAGCGACGATCGCGTTCAGCGGCCCGGGGAGGGCAAAATTAGCAACCCATACCGTCAATGCCGTCAGCACCATCAGGGCGCCGAAGATTCCGAAGTAGATTTTTCTCGAGACTACGTGTACCGACATCTCCAGTCCTTCACTGATTGTGGATGTGCGCGCCAAGCAAATAGAGCAGCGGGAAAAGGAATATCCACACGATATCGACAAAGTGCCAATACAAGCCGGATATTTCGACCGGCGAGTGATACTCGGGGGTAAAGCGCCCGCGCTTCGACATTATCAGTATCACCGTCATAATCCCGAGCCCGATGATCATATGAAGCGCGTGAACGCCGGTCATCATGAAGTAGATGAAATAGAACATCTGCACGTGCTGGGGATCGCCATGTCCGTGCCATTGGAAGCCTGATCCAGGAATCAAATGATCGAGATACTTGTGGTAGTACTCGTAGGCCTTTACCCCAAGAAAGGTCGCGCCAAGAATCATCGTCAAAACCAGGAACAGCATCAGCATCCTGCGATTCCCTGTCTGAGAGTAGTAAACCGCAAGCGCCATCGTCAGCGAGCTGATAATCAGCACCGCGGTGTTCGCTCCGCCAAGCCTCCAGTCCAGGTGCGCGCTGGCGGCCGCGAAATCGGCGGGATATTTCGTGCGGTACAGGATGTACGCCATGAACATCCCACCAAAGAACAGTATTTCCGTGATCAGAAACGCCCACATCCCGAGCGTGCCCGCTTCGCGCTGCTGATCGATGTCGTCGAACTGATGGGCCAGTCCGTATGTTGTCGCGTGACTCTCAGCCAAATTCTCTCCCTTAGAGATTCGAGGATGGAGGATGGAAGATTCGGATCGACGACAGACAAACCATTTTCCATTTTCGATTTGTCATTTGTCATTTATTATTGGAAGCGCCAGTCGCAATCGCAAGGCTCTTCAATAACAAATGACAAATCGAAAATGGAAAATGATTCTTCTATCCGCCTTCCTCTAATCCGCATTCCCCTCAGTGCCTCGTTATATCGATAATCTGAGCCTCGTGCCTGGGCCGGAACTCATAAGCCTCCCACGTCACGACCGGCGTCTCCTTGAAATTCTCGGCCGGCGGAGGTGAGCTTGTCCTCCATTCCAATCCAAACGCGCCCCACGGATTCGCCGATGCGCGAGGCCCGTATCGCATCGACCAAGCAAAATAGATCAGCGGAACCAGGTAACCCACCCCAAGTATCGACGCGCCAGCCGAAGACATCACATTCAACACCTGAAACTCCGGCGGGTAGGCATAGTACCTTCGCGGCATGCCCATGTATCCGAGCAGGAACTGTGGAAAGAACGTCAGGTTGAAGCCTACGAAGATGACCAGCGCGGCAAATCGCGCCCAGCCCTCCGGGTACATGCGCCCTGTAATCTTAGGCCACCAGTAATGCAACCCGCCCATGTAACCCATAATCGCCCCGCCCACCATGATGTAGTGAAAGTGAGCAACAACGAAGTAGGTATCGGTAACGTGTACATCCACTCCCAGCGCCGCGAGGAACAACCCGGTCATCCCGCCGATTATGAAAAACCCGATAAAACCGAATGCGTAGAGGATCGGAGTGTTGTACGAGATCGAGCTCTTGTAAAGTGTCGCCGTCCAGTTGAACACTTTTACTGCAGAAGGTATCGCGACGGCGTAGCTCAAGAATGAGAAAATCAGGCCCGCATAGACCGACTGAGTGCTCACGAACATGTGATGGCCCCAGACCAGAAAACCGAATACGGCGATCGCCAGGCTCGAGAACGCAACGAACCGATAGCCAAAGATGTTCTTGCGCGTCATGTTCGCGATCAGCTCGCTGATCACGCCCATCGCCGGCAGTACCATGATGTAAACGGCCGGATGCGAATAGAACCAGAACAAATGCTGGAACAGGACCGGATCGCCTCCGAGCGCCGGATCGAATATCCCTACGTGGGCGACGCGCTCGGCGGCCAGCAACAGAACCGTGATTGCAATGACCGGCGTCCCGAGGATCATTATCAGGCTTGTCGCGTAATGAGCCCAGATGAACAGCGGCAGCCGGAACCACGTCAAACCAGGCGCGCGCATCGTGTGAATAGTTACGATGAAGTTAAGCCCGGTCAGAATCGACGAAAATCCGGTTACAAATATGCCGATGCCCGCCAGCAGCACATTGCTGTTCGAATATGTCGTGCTGTAAGGCGTATAGAAGGTCCAGCCCGTATCGACGCCACCAGTAACGATAGCGATCAATGTGAATAGCGCACCCACGTTATAGATGTACCAGCTCAGCAGGTTCAGTTTGGGGAACGCCAGATCCTTTGCGCCGATCATCAGCGGCACCAAAAAGTTGCCCAGCGTAGCGGGTATTGAGGGGATCAGGAAAAAGAAAATCATCACCACGCCGTGCATGGTGAACATGCGGTTGTAGGTCTCGGCCTGCATCATATCGCCCTGCGGCGTCAACAGCTCCAACCGTATTGCGACCGCGAACGCCCCGCCCAGCGCGAAGAAGAACGTAATCGACACGAGATACAAGAGCGCGATTCGCTTGTGGTCCCTGGTCAACAGCCACGACTTCAGCCCGTAGGTCGCGTTGAGGTAATGAGTGCGCGGCAGCTGTTCCTGAACTTCAATGTTCATATTAGTGCTCTACTGTTGCGACTGCTTCATCTGCGCCGGAGCAGGAGCAGGCCTTGCTTGCTGACCGCCCGCCGATGCCCCGCCTTGAGGCGCCGGAGCCTGAACGCCGGCCAGCGAACGTATGTATGCGATCAACTGTAGTAACTGCTCTTCGCTGACTTGTCCCTGAAACGTCGGCATTATCGCATCATAGCCGGCGACAATCTTAGCCTTGGGATTCGTGATTGATTCGCGCACGTACGCCTCGTCGGCGGCGACCTTCTGCCCGTTGGCCAGTTGAACCGTCTTGCCGAACACTCCTTCGAGCACCGGCCCGCGACCGGTTCCGTCGCTCTTATGACAGGTGCTACACGCGAGCTGCTGGAAGAGCTTCTCGCCGGTCGCGGCAAGCGATCCGCCAGCGGCGCCGCCGCTCAGCCAGGCCTGGTATTCCGGCGCTTCCAGCACATCGACCCACCCGATCATCCCCGAGTGACTCGTGCCGCAGTACTCGGCGCAGAACAGGTGATACCGGCCAGCCTTGGTCGGTTCGAACCAAATCGTGCTGTACTTACCCGGCACGACGTCCATCTTCACCCGGAAGGCCGGGACGAAGAAGCTATGAATCACATCCTCGGTGGTCATCGTCAGCTTTACTTTGCGACCGACAGGAACGTGAAGCTCATTTATCTCCCGATGGCCGTCCAGGTGTTGAAACTTCCACATCCATTGCTTGGCGACGACGTAGACGTCGATGGCCTCGTCGGGAGGACGATACATTCTGTAATAAATGCCGGCTGACCAGACGAAGATCCCCATCGCAACTACGAAAGGCACCCCGACCCAAACCGCTTCGAGTCGATGCGACGCCCTCACCGGTCTGGGAATCTCCTCTTCGTTGCGCCGCCGATACTTCACCGCGAAGTAGAGAATCGACAGAGAAATCAAGGTGCCTACGACTATCGTCAGCGCCCACAGGAACCCGTACAGCGCGTCTACTTCGCCTGCGAAGCTCGATGCCTGGTCCGGTGAGAAAGGAACGGTCTGCATTGCCTAAACGATCCCTCCTGCGCTTGCCCGCGTGGCTGAAAGCCCGCGCATCCTAAAGACGATGAACATAGCGATGATCGCAATCACCGTCGCGACTCCGCCCAACCTGATCATGTTCATCACAACCGCGCCGTACTTACCCGACGCCGGGTCGTAGTGATAGCAGTACAAAAGAAGCTGATCCACGGGAGAGCCGATCTTGCCGGCGGACGCCTCGACCAACCCGAGCCGCAGATCTTTCGGCGCGTACTCGATGCCGTAGAAATAGCGAGCGAGCTTGCCGTCCGGAGTTGCGATCATTATTCCGCTCGCGTGAATGAACTGAGTGGTCTTCTCATCCCATTTGTAGTGAAACCCCACGGCTCGGGTGAGACGGTCGATGCTCGACTGGTCGCCGGTCAGGAAGTGCCATCCTTCGGCCGCGCCTTCGCGCTTGTACCAATTGATGTAAGTCTCTTTCTTTTGCCGGGCAAGCTCCGGAGTTTCCCTTGGATCGAAGCTTACGGTTACGACCTCAAATTCCTTTCCGATGCTAAAGGCCTTCAACACGTCGAGCCCGCTCGTCATGCCGTTCAGCACTTGATTGCAGAGCATCGGGCAAGAGTAGTAAACCAAAGCGAGCACCACGGGCTTGCTTCCGAAGTAAGCTCCGAGCTTCACTTCGTTGCCATTCTCGTCGCGAAACAGGGCATCAAGCGGGAGCGGTTCGTCCAGTCTCTGATCGATGCGCACATCTTCGAGGTCGCGCGGTTTCTCGCCTGCCGGTATCGGCGCGTGCCGGGGCGGTGGCCCCTGTCCCCAGCTCTGCGCGGACGCAGGGACGGAAGTAAAAAGGAAAAAGGCATAAGGCAAAAGTAGGAGCAATGCGCAAACAAAGCGTCCGGCAAGTCCGACCTCTCTTAGCTTCGGCATTTCTCCTTCTTACCTTTTCCTTTTTACGTTTTTACTTTTTGCTGTTGCCTTCAACTCTCGTCGGCAGTCCACGTTGAAGCAGCAACTTCTTCGCCTCGTCTATTGGAATCCTGACAACGCCCGCTTGCTCGTCCACCCAACTGTAGCTCTTCAGTTGGTCGTCCCAGCTCTCGCGCAACTCCTTCATCTCCTCGAGAGGGTGTTGCTTCTTCAAGTCCGGCGGCTCTTTCTTGTCGATCTGCTCTTCGCTATTGGGCGCAAGCTGAAGTCTCGGCTCCGGCGGGAGTTTTGCCCGTTCGGCAGCGAACGGTGACGGCCGCGATTCAAGCTCCGCTTTCTTTTCGCGCCCTTCAAACGAGTTCAACACAGCCGTGATCAGCCAGGCGATAAAAACCACCGATACGGTCAGCCCGATGATGAACCCGGCAATCCCTCCCACCTGGACGGTGCTGCCCTCGTGGCCGACCGAATCGTTATCGTGCTTGTTGTTTGAGTGACTCATAACTTCTAGTTAATGCCCATGACCCGATGCGAAAAGACTTTCAATGTCCGGGTCGCGAATCGGAAGCAGCGGCCGGCTCTTCAACTGCGTCGCGAAGAACCAAAGCCATACTCCGCCGATCCCCGCGGGCAAGATAAAATCCATCCAGCTCAAACTAAAGGTGCCGTTGTGAAGCTCCGGGCCCGTCAGCCAGATCAAATCGACATACCTCATCACAATCACACCGATCGCCACAGTTGACAGCAGCCGCCCGTTCCTCTTCAGATCTCGCGAAAGCAGCAGCACGAACGGCAAAAAAAAGTGCAAAACGATCAATCCGCCGCCAACGTATTTCCACGAAGACTGAATCCGCCGCGTGTAGAACGGAATCTCTTCCGGAAGATTGCCCGCCCAGATGATCAGGAACTGCGAGAACGCAAAGTACGCCCAGATCATCAGGAACGCGAGCATCAGCTTGCCGAGATCGTGCAAGTGCGAGGGCTTGATTACGTCGCTCATCGGCTTGCGTCCCGCCAGCAGCACCATGACTGCAATGACGAACGCCATCCCCGCAAGCCCTTGCCCGCCCATGAACAACAAACCGTAAATTGTCGAGAACCATTGCGGGTCTAGCGACATTGCCCAATCAACCGAGGCAAACGTGACGGTTAGACCGTAGAGCAGCAGGCCGGGACCGCTGAGACCCTGAAGCTTGCTGGTCAGTTTCCGCTCGCCAGTCCTGTCTTGTTCGGCTGACCAGTGGTTCAACAATCGCGTGACCAATATCCAAACCAAAAAGTAGAACGCCGCGCGCGCGATGAAGAACCCGATATTCAGGTAGAGACGCTTCTCTTCGACTGCGCGACTCAGCGCCGGACTCGCAGCGAGCTTCTCCGGAGACGCCCAGGGAAAGATCGACTTCAGGCCGAACAACAGCGGAATAAACAGGAGCGCCAGCAGCGGGAAGGTGCGTGTCGAACTCTCGAGCACGCGCCTGGTCACCAGCCCCCAGACTCCGCCTGACATATGTTGCAGCATCAGAATCGCAAAGCACCCCAGTGGGATCGCTATCCAGAAGATATAAGCCAACAAGTACGATTTGAAGAACTGCTCGCGACTCTCGCTGCTGATCAGCGCACCGGCGGCGCCCGCCACGAGCGCCACCAATCCGACAGTCAACGCGCGGCGGCGGAAGCCTTCCACGTCCACCCGAGCAGTTTCAAAACCGCCAATAATATCGCTCATTTCGCTCCCTGATGACCCTCTCCCTCTTTCGCTTCGGGCTTCTTGTTCAACTCGCCGCGCTTGTCTGCCGGTACATCGGCCACCGTAGCGCGCTGGCTCAACTGCAACGCGCGAATGTAAGCAATAATCCGCCAGCGATCCGACGGCTCCACCTGCGCCGCGTAATCAGGCATGTTGCCGAACCCGTTGGTGATCACGTCAAAGAAATAGCCGACCGGGGCATTCCTCAACCGTTCATCGTGATAGGAAGGCGGCTTCCGGAACCCGCGCTTTGGAATCATTCCGCCTCCGTCACCTAGTGGCCCGTGGCAAACCGAGCAATAGATATTGAAGCGCTCCTGCCCACGATCAAGATCCGCCGCGGTGATCTGCATCGGAAACTCGGCGACAAAGCCTTGCAGTCCGGGCGTGCCACCGGACGCTGACTGACCGGGCGTCTGACTCACCGAAGCGGCCGGCGTCGCCGCCGTCTGCCCAGATCCGGCGATCTTGCCAGAGTAGAACTCGACGTCGTCGCGCAGTTCGCCGCGCGGGACCGTGCCTTCTACAAGCGGTCGCGCAGAGCGCCCGTCGTTGATCGAGCCAATCTGATCGACCGGCCGCAGCGGCCTGTACTTCGGCTGGTCGTGCATGTCCTGGCGGCATGAACAGAAGGAAAAGGTCAAAAGGCAAAAGGCAAGAGTCCGCGACGCTGCAGCGGCTTTTTCCTTTTTCCTTTTTCCTTTTTCCTTGCTAGTCCTCGACATCACGGACCTCCGCTACTCCTTCGAGCTGAGCCAGGAAGCGGCGCGTCTTTTCTCGCTCGAACATCGGGTCGCGCGCCTCGATGCACAGGAAGAAACGATTCCGGCTCGCCATCTCAAAGCTGTCTACGTTGAACACCGGATGATAAGGCTGCGGCAGTCCGTTCAGCGCCAGCATCCCAAACACCGCGGAAATCGCGGCCAGCAGAATCGTGCACTCGAATGTGACCGGGATGAACGCAGGCCAACTGTTCAACGGACGCCCGCCGATGTTCAGCGGATAGACGTCAGATGAAACCCACTAGCACAGCGCGTATCCGCCAAGGCACCCGAGGATCCCGCCAATCAACACGATCAACGGCAACTTCGAATGCTTGATGCCGAGCGCCTCGGTCAGCTCTTCGATCGGATACGGCGAAAACGCATCCATTCGCCGGTAGCCGGCCGCGTAGGCTTCGCGCGTAGCTTCTACGACTGCCGTCGGGGCCTCGAACTCGGCCATCACGCCATAGAGTTTGTGGGTTTCATCCATCAGCACGCCTTCAAACTGAGAATCGAGGAACCGGCGATGTCGCAATTAGCTGCCGCAACCAATTCCTCCGCAGATTGCGCAGATGACACAGATGCATCAATCCTCGTTCGTCCATTCTCAATCACCCGACTCCTTGACCGCAGCTTGAGGCAGAATCCCGCGGATCTCAGAGATCGAGATCATCGGCAGGAACCTGACGAACAGGAATATCAGGCTCATAAACAGCCCGATCGTCCCGATGAACATCGAAAAATCCCAAAACGTCGGCTTGTACATAGCCCACGACGACGGCAGGAAATCGCGATGCAGGCTCACGACGATGATGATGAATCGCTCGAGCCACATGCCTACACCGACGACGAGCGATATAACCCACAGTGCCGCCACGCTGTGCCGGACGCGTCGAATCCAAAGCACCTGCGGCACAACAACGTTGCAGGCAATTAGTAACCAATACATCGTCGCGTAGGGTCCCTTGAAGCGGTTCATGACCATGTACCGCTCGTACGTGCTCCCCGAGTACCAGGCCATGAACGTCTCCATCATGTACCCGTAAGCGACTATCAACCCGGTCGCAAGCATGATCTTCGACATGTTGCGCAGGTGGCGCATCGTGATGAAGTCTTCCAGCCCGTAGAACTTTCGCAGCGGTATCGACAGTGTCAGCACCATCGCGAACCCGGCATAGATTGCGCCTGCGACAAAGTACGGCGGAAATATCGTCGCGTGCCAGCCGGGGACAATCCCAATGGCAAAGTCGAAGCTCACTACCGTGTGAACCGAGATAACCAGCGGCGTCGCCAGCGCCGCCAGCAACGCATAAGTCGTCTCATAGCGGTGCCAGTGCCGAGCCGAACCCCGCCAGCCCATCGCCAGCATCCCGTAGATTATCTTTGCCGTTCGCCGCTTCGCCCGATCGCGCAGCGTCGCGAGGTCCGGAATCAGCCCAACGAACCAGAACATGAGCGACACGCTCGCGTAAGTCGATACCGCGAACACGTCCCAGATCAACGGGCTGCGGAACTGAGGCCAAACCCCCATCGTGTTGGGGTAAGGAAGCATCCAGTAAGCAAGCCACGGACGCCCGGTGTGCAACAACGGAAACAGACCCGCGCACGCGACCGCGAATAGAGTCATCGCTTCGGCGAAGCGATTGATCGACGTCCGCCACTGTTGACGCAACAGAAAAAGGATCGCCGAGATCAACGTGCCCGCGTGGCCGATGCCAATCCACCAGACGAAGTTGATGATGTCGAACGCCCACCCAACCGGGACGTTGTTGCCCCAGATCCCGATACCGGTCACCACCAGATACCCGATCGTGTAGAACAAACCGAGCGTGATCGAAAACGAAATGCCTGCGCCGATGAACCAACCGAGCGGCGTACGCTTCGTCAGCGCGATCGAGCTGATCTTGTCGGTGACCGACGCGAACGTCTGCCCCGCCCCGATCACCGCCGGGGGAGTAATGGTTGAGTCACTCACCGAATCTTGAGTGTGCTCGCTCATCGGTTAGTCGTTCTCCAATTCGGGATTCTTATTTCGCACAGCGCCCAAATAGGTCGTTCGTGGCCTGGTGTTAAGCTCGCCCAGCAAGCTGTAGTTGCGTTCCTCAGCTTTCAATTGTGCGACGCGGCTCGCGCGATCGTTGATATTGCCAAAGACGATGGCTTCGGTCGGGCAAGCCTGGGCGCACGCCGGAACGATCTCGCCGTCGCGAACCTGTCGATCTTCCTTCTCCGAGTCTATTTTGGCCTTCTGAATTCGCTGCACGCAGTAAGTGCACTTCTCCATCACGCCGCGGCTGCGCACCGAGACGTCGGGGTTGCGCATCATCTTCAAGCTGGCTGTGTAGAAATCCTGATAAAGCAGAAAGTTGAATCGGCGCACCTTGTACGGACAGTTGTTCGAGCAATACCGGGTGCCGACGCAGCGGTTGTAGGTCATGTCGTTCAGACCTTCCGCGCTGTGAGCCGTCGCCGCGACCGGACAGACGACTTCGCACGGCGCGTTCTCGCATTGCTGACACGGAACAGGTTGGAAATACGTCTCTGGTTTGTTTTCGCCGCCTTTGTAGTAGGCGTCGATGCGGAGCCAATGCATTTCGCGGCTGCGTGCGACCTGTTCCTTACCAACGACTGGAATGTTGTTTTCCGCGACGCACGCTACGACGCAGGCCGTGCAGCCGATGCAAGAGTTCAGGTCAATCGCCATTCCCCACGCGTACCCGTCGTAATTAAAACCCGAATAGAGCGATTCCTCGTTGTGCGATTCACTCGCCTTCTCAGGCGCGAGACTTGGGCGTTTTGCATATTCTTCGAGCGTGCCCGATCGAAGGATATCCCGCTCGCCGACTTCCGACGCGTCGATCAAGTGATGCGACTGAGTGGTGGCTAACGAATACGTGCCGCCGATCTTTGCTATTCGCAAGTCCGCGCCGAACCACGGAGCGTCAGACGTGCGAATCGCGTAAGCGTTAAAGCCTGCCTTTGTTCCAACTCTGCCGGAGATCGTGCGGCCGTAGCCCAGATGAACGGTGATGACATTGTCCGGTTGTCCCGGCTGAATGAAAACCGGCGCGATGACTGTGCGATCGCGGTATTGGAGCTCGATTCTGTCGGCAAGAATCTCCCCGCCAATGCCGCCCATCCGGTTCGTAGACAGCTCGTTTACTCTCTTGCCCAGATCCAGACTCGCCGCAGTGGCCGGACTCACAATCGCGGCGTTGTCCCACGTGAGCTTGCTCAACGGTTTGGGCAATTCCTGAAGCCAGCCGTTGTTCGAGAAGCGTCCGTCGTGCATCGTCGGATCCGGCCTGAACACAATCTCTAGCTGGGAGCTTGGGGTTGGGGGTTGGAAGTTGGAAGTCCAGTCGGATTTCAGCGTAAGAGTCCTGGGCTGTAGCGCGGTGTTGGCGACTAAGCCGTCGTGAAGCGACTTGCGCCAGAACTGTTCAAAGCCTGGCGGTGAAGTTTGCGACTGCGCGCTGCTCGGCACCGGCTCCCCGGCGGAAGGGGCGCTCTGCCCAGGTGTGCTACTTTGAGAAGTGACCGTCTTTATCGCAGGCTCCTGGCCTCCGGCAGCGACTCTTTTTCTCCAAGAGTCGCGAACAATCTCGTAGCTCGGGCGCTCGGGCTCGTTCAAGAAAGCCGCTAGCACCTCGTGTGCGGTCTTGCCCGCATAAAGTGGCGCGATCAGCGGCTGAATGATCGAGACCGTTCCGTCATAGGCACGCGCGTCGCTCCAAGACTCGAGATAATGCGCTTCTGGAATGTGCCACTGGCACAACTCTGATGTCTCGTCTTTGTAGAGGCTCAGGTGAATTCGCAGCGGGACTTTTCGAATCGCGACGGCGATGTCCAAATCGGCGGGCGCGTTGTAAACCGGATTGCCGCCGAGTATCAACAGTACATCCACCTGACCCGAGTTCATGTCCGCGACAAGCTCTCGAAGCGACGCGTTTCCATCGACCGGGTTAGCTTCGACGGAGTCGGTATAGACGACTGTGTTGCCGACGTTCCCGAGAGCCTGATTCATCGAGTGAGCAAGCGCGTGAACGACAGGTGGCTGTGATTCTCCGGCAATCACGATGCTTGATCCGCTATGTTGTTTCAGATCCTTTGCGACGGCTTCGATCCAGTTGAAGTGAGTCACTTTCCCGCCCGTTCCGCCCTGGGCGACTTGAACACCCAATTGAGCCGCAGTCTCGCGCGCAAAACCTTCAAGCTCGCTGGGCCTCACTGGCAAGCGGTGATCGGCTACCGAACCGGTATTGGTCACCGTGCTTTCGACAACATACAGCCGGCTCATCTCGCGGCTGCCACCGGTCAACCGCCGCTTCGCAGCAAAGTCGCGCGCATATCGCAGGCTCGCCGGGCCGCAGGCCAAAAAATCCGAGTCGAGCGACAGCACAACGTCAGCCTTGTCGAAATGGTAGATCGTGTTCGCGTACTGACCGAACGCCAACCGCGAGCCTTCGCGCACATTGTCGCGGCCTGCCGCGTCGTACTGGTGCCACTTCGCCGTTGGAAGCGCGGCAAGCAAGGTCTTTATCTGATATGCGAGTGTCGGGGACGTGACAGTCTCGCTAAGTATCCGCAGTCCGCCTTTCGCCGGCTTCTGTGCGGCAACGGCGCGTTGAGCGTCCAAGGCGGGACGAATTCCTCCAAGAAACGCCGACCAGGTCACGATCTCTCCGAGATATGTGAGTGTTTGAGAACGGTCGGGATCATAAAGTCCGAGCACCGAAGCTTGCGAGAATACATCGGTCGCGCCGAGGCTTGCCGGATGGTCCTTGTTGCCTTCGATCTTGGTAGGTCGTCCCTCGTGGCTTTCGACAATCAATCCCGTAGCGAACCCGTCCAGCGCCATTGCAGTAGCAAAAAACACCGGCTTGCCCGGCACGAGTTCTTCAGGCTGGCGCACGTAGGGCGCGATGTACTCAGCCGGCTGTCGCGTGCATGCGGTTAATCCCGCGAGGGCAAACGAGGCGGCCATCAATTTGAGAAATTTGCGGCGGCCGACGGGATCGCTCCACTCAGTCGCTCGGTCAGGGAATTCTCGATGAAGCAGTTCCTGAAACTCGTCTGTCTCGGCCAGCTCTTCGAGGCTCCGCCAGTATTGCTTACCTGAAGATCGAGGATCGAGGATGGAGAATTGAGGATGGAGGATTGAGGATGGAGGATCGAGCACTGATGATCGAGAATCGACGATAAGCGATTGAGGATCGAGGATTGAGGAAAGAGGATGGACGATCGAGGATTGAGGATCGAGGATTGAGGGCCGAGTATCGCCGTCCCCGCGCTCTCTCTCCTCGAATCTCCCGATGCCTTTTAGTTGAATTAGTTCGCTCGCCATCCGCTCATTCCTTCGCCGTCATCGATCATCGATCGTCCATCTTCACCCTTCTATCCTCTATCCTCGATCATCGATCCTCTATCCTCTATCCTCTATCCTCTATCCACGATCCTCGATCTTCGATCCCCTGCCTCCGTCGTCCGTCGCCGGTCGTCAGCCCTCATCGGTGACACGTGCTGCAACTGGTCAGGACAGCCGTGCTTTTGAGTTGGTACTCCTTCACCAGCTTCGCGCCTTCGACATCTTGATGCCACTTCTTGTCTTCGCTTTGAGCCCAATCGGCGGGCGGCCAGTTCATTTGGAACACCTGGCTCTTTGGCCTGATGAACATCTCGGGCTGTCGATGACACTGGAGGCACCACTCCATCTGAAGCGACGCAGCTTGATATGTCAGCGGCATCAGATCGACTCGTCCGTGACAAGTCGAGCATCCCACGCCCTTGTTTACATGAATGCTGTGATTGAAATAAACGAAGTCGGGCAGATCGTAAACGCGCGTCCACCTGATGGGGTTACCTGAGCGCCAGCTCTCGCGGACTGGCTCCAGATAAGGACTGTCCGCCCAAATTTGCGAGTGGCAGTTCATACACGTCTTCGTAGGCGGGATTCCGGCGTAGGCGAGCTTCTCAACAGTGGTGTGACAGTAGCGGCAATCGATCCCGTCATCGCCAGCGTGATGCTTGTGGCTGAACTGAACCGGCTGTTCGCGAGGGAAGAAAGCCTGCGTATAGTAAGAGGACCTGTTGAATTCGAGCAGCATCCAGACGGTGATCCCAATGAAGAACACCGCTCCGAAGATGGTAGTCTTCGAGATAAAGTTCGTGCTTCGATTGAAGATCTGCCCCATCGTTCCCCTACTCCTAACAGGAGCTAGAAACAACGCGCTCCGACAACGAACCACGGATAAGGCACACAGCCGCCTGAGTTGATTTGCTCGTTCGAGAATTGCGGGGAGGGTCGAGTTTAGCGAGCCGGCGGTCCGCGGCTGCATCGAGATAGATCAGGAATTGTCCTACAGCCTTGTTCACGATTGCCCGGCCGCAACAGCGCCAAACTGCCAATGCGCGGATCGTTCAACTTCAGGTCTGAACACCTATCGGCGCAGATTGATGGTGTAACCGGATCTACGTCTCCATGCAAGTTGCGCCAGGCTGACTATGATTGCTGATCAAACACCAACGGGCACCTATTCAAGCATTCAATTGTGGAAACGTCAAACTCGATTCCGAAAGCAAGAGGCGTGATGAGGCGGTTTCCGTCGAATCTCAGAGATGTACGCTGACCGGCGATTGGCACGAGATCTAAGACACGTGCATTGAGCCTAACGCTTTTATTGATGATGCCTGGTTCATCATCATCATCAATCACGTAGGGA
>DATLWF010000707.1:0-12598 GCA_035576605.1 Blastocatellia bacterium
CGGTTAGCTCCGTCTTCTTGAAGCCGCCGGCTTCTATCGTGGCAGTGTACTTGCCGGGCGCGAGCGAAGGAAAAGCAAAAGCCCCTTGCGCGTTCGAGGTGGCTTTAGACTCTTCGCCGGTTCCCGCGTTCTTCAAGGTGACGGTGGCGCCCACTATAGCGGCTGAGTTGGGGTCCTTGATTACACCGCTCAAACTACCGCGAGTGGCCTGCCCGAAGGCCGGGACACTTGCTAATAATAAAACTGTCAGAAACACTGAAGTGAGTCTCCTCATCATAGATCTTCCTCCTACCACTTACTTGTTGTTTTACGAAAAGAGCAATATCCGCATTCTCGGCTTTCACAGATGCGGCTATAGCCCCGTGGACTGAAGGCGTCTGAAGAAGCAAGCGCCGCCAAAAGAAACGCTGTACCACTCGCTCCCATCCCAAGGTGATTCTGCTGATTTCATCCGTAACCCTGGTGAACTTGAATCCCGCGGACCTGTTACCCGCGAGGCCTGAAGTAACCTAAGTACAGAATGAGAACATGAGCTTTACGGCTGATTAAACCCGGCAGATATCTTCGCCAAGGTGGACGCTACTATACACTCCGCGCCGGGCCACATTCCAATGATCGGGTATTTCTTTAAGTTATTTCTGAGAGTTGGCAGCCGTTAGGAGCAAGGGGAATGCCACTTTGCTTCCTGAACCCCAACTACTGGCCTAGCCCACCATATCTATTCAAGGTGAAGGATTAACGGGCCCTCTCTCGATCGATGTGTCACCGGAATGACGGCCTTCGGTCTACAGCCTCGGTTGGCGTTTTCCAAGTTTTCGGATATTAATTCAGGAATTTGTAAAACTGGCGTGTCTTGAACCGGTGCCGGAAATTGGGTTTCACCTCGCGAAGTACCCGCGTTTCGTTCGCACCCTCACCCCTTGCAAGTCGACCGCGATCGTGATCTTTCTCCACTTTCCGTCCTTTCGCACGATCTTTGGAGCATAGGCCATGCTATATAGCGAATGCAGCTCGGCCGCAACTTGCTGGTAGACTCCGTCGAGGTCTTCAGCTCGCTCCGCCTTGAACATCATCGCGCCGGTCTGTTCCGCCAGAGCCTGAAGCTGCTTGCGAGCGGTGACGTAAGCCTCATGTCCGTTACGCCCGCCGGCGCCTATCGTCTCATATTCGGTATCAAGGTAGACCGGATAAATCGTCGCATCGGCTTCTACGGAGCGCGCCAGCAAATCATCGAAGCCGTGCCTGGGATCAAACTCTGCACTGTCGGGATGGTCCAGCGAGTTGTCCACGCCATCGGTCAGGACGACGATCGCTTTGCGCGTTGTGTTTGCTTCGTCCAGCAGATCGAGCGTCGCCCACATCGCGTCGTAGTAAGCCGTCCCTGAGTGACGATTCTTGATGTCGCCGATACGGTCCTTGAGGAGCTTATGGTCGGTGGTGAAATTGGAGATGATGAAGAAGCGCTTGGAGAACGCCGCTACAGCAATACGGTCGGCCGGTTTGAGCGAATCTACAAACTTCTGCGCGGCCTTTTTGATTACCTTAATCTTGTGCTCGGTGCTGCCGCTCAGGTCGAGTAGCAGAACGATGTTTAGGGGAGCCGTGACCGGCTCGAAATAAGAGACATCCTGCCGGACATCGTCTTCGAGGACGACGAAGTCCTCCTTTCTCAAAGCCGGCAGTGTCTTTCCGTCCGCGTCGGTAATCTTAACGTTGAGGTTGACCAATCGCGCCTCGAGTTTGATGACGTCTTCGGCGGCTCCGATGCCATCAGCGCGTGTTGGCGCGCCGGCGTTCGATGCGGGCATCGATTTCAGGCCGGATGAGTTAGCCTCGTTGTTGAGATCAGGCTTACCAACGTTATCAACGTTCCCGCTTAACGACGCGCTGCTGGAACCAGCCTCGGGAAGAACAGTGATGTTTCCGCGCTGACTTCGCGCGAGCACCGGCGATCCACCTGTCCCAAGTTTCCCGTCGAGTAAGTGGACATCAGTTTGGCCGAATACTTTAATCGGCAGACGAGCTTCAACTACGCCTCTGATCGTGCGCAGCGACAACTCTGCGTTTGACTTCTCCGGCAAGTAGATCGCGACGCTGCCCGAAGAGGTTTCGACCGAAAGACTGGCTGTCTCGCCTTTAATGCTTACGCGCTCTGTACCACCTCTCACCGAGAGTTGTGCACAGGTCGGCAGGTGAACGGTCAGGGTTATGGGTCGGAAGAGGCTGTCCGGGTTTGTGACGATCCTCAGAGTGTCGCGCGCAGACTGCTCGAATAGTACTTCGGATTCAAGCCCCGAGTTGTTGGGGCTGCTCGCGCGCGAAGCAGTAACGCTCACCGTCAGTGAGGGCCACGTCCGAACTTCAGTTGCCCCGGCGAGGTTCTCGATGGTTATCACTCTTATCGGGTCATTGAAAGCGCGAGTGAAGGTGGCACCTTCGCCAGGTGAGAGGAAGGCAGGGAAAGATAGGAAAGGCAATGACGCCGACAAAAGGACCGCGCTAATAATTGCCGACGCCATGGTTCAGACCTCCGGACTGACAAACCCAATCGCCGATCTGTCGAATCCGGTTCACCTTAAATTAAATCGTCCTTCGACAGGCGTGACGTAATCAAGGTGAATTGACCGCAGACCGCCGACGTTAAATATCGCACTGTTCACTCCAATTGCAAGGGCCAGCGCAACCGCTACTGCGCTCCAATGTCCAGTCATTGCCGAGGTGATCTCATTGGCCACCCAACGTCGAAGCGTTGAACCCGCGCCCGTGTCAGGTACTTCTTCTAATTACGCGCGTGCCAGAGCCGTCAGGTGCACATTTATTCAATGCTTCGTTGTCGCCTTGCAGCCACCTTGCTTGACCGGATGGCCAGAGCCTCATTAAGATGCCCACGGACTGAAAAGTCGATAGATGGCTTGATGATCCAGAAGCAAAGAACAAGCATGGCTGTCATAGTCGAAGCAACCCCTCTCCAGGTCCAATACGCACTTCCTGTCACACGCTTTGTTAAGCTGTTCAGCAGGAGCCTTCGCGGGAGTCGGCCCTGACGAATAATAGGATGAAATGAAACGAAATCATATTCTCGCACTTATCTCTATTCTCGTAGCCGGCCTTTCGCTTGTTACTTCAGGCAACCTACTCCGCACTCGAGCCTCAGGCGTTGCGGCACTGACGCAGGGAACGGGCGACATCCGAGGATTTCTAAGCACTTTGGGGACCGCGCACGCGGCAGGTCGAGGTAATCCCTGGATCAGCTTTCGCGATGGCTACGGCGCGCCTGCTCAGTATCAAGGGTCTTCAAAGCTGATTCAGCAATTGAAGGATAACCAGACACGTCCGTTGTCGGTTGGCTCTGCTGACTTTGACGAGGACGGAGTGCCGGACATAGTTGCTGGTTATGCAGGAGCGAAAGACGGCGTGATAACCATTCAGCGCGGCGACAACGACGCGGTCTTCCCGAACACGCGCGAAGCGATTGCGCATCGCGCACAGTCGCGTGCAACGGTCGGTCTGCCTCCGGCGCCGGACGACATACAATCGCCGTTCTTTGTTTTGTCGCGCGCGTTCGATGTCCCAGGTGCTCCTCAATTCTTAGGGACAGGCGATTTTGATGGCGACGGCCACCGCGATGTCGTTACTGGTGAGGCTGGCGCCGGCTCGCTTGTATTATTGTCGGGAGATGGCCATGGCGGATTCGCTCCGGCTCGTTCAATCGCACTGCCCGGCAAAATTACTGCGCTGGCGACAGGCGACGTGAACAGGATCGACGGGTTAGCAGACGTGATGGTGGCCGTAAAGGGAACCGGAGCACCAAAGCTGCTCATCTACGAAGGCAAGTCGGGCGCTCTTAACGCCGCTCCCGAAACGATCACCTTGCCTTGGGAATCCACGTCCATCGCCCTTGGCCAACTTGATGATAACTTTCCCGTTGATATCGCCGTCGCGGCAGGGCGCGACTTACTAATCGTTCACGGTAGAGATCGCAAGCATTCAACCGCCGACGGCAGGAAACTGGATGCCGAGCCGCCTGTCATCACGCGACTCAGTGTTTCGTTTTCAATCGCATGCCTGGCGGTTGGCGACTTCACCGGCGACCTGCGACACGAGATTGCTCTGCTCTCCGATGATGGCGTGTGCCACGTGTTTTCTAGAGCTTCGTTGAACGGCACAAGTTGGCAAGAGGTGAGCGCGGTCGATTTGTCTGTCCAGAAGAACCAGCCGCCTGGCCCATCGCGCGTCCTTCTGCCTGTTCGCGTTTCAAGCTCGCCGAAAGACGATCTATTGCTGTTGGATCAAGCCCGCCGTCAATTGCAGATAATCATTAATGAGTCAGCGACTTCGCCGGACGCGAGCGCCGAAAAAGGGTCCGGTTCATCGCGTCTTCGAATCGGCGGCGAGATCGATTTTGATGGCGAGCCTGTTGCAGTCTTGGGAATGCGGCTGAACGCGGACGCGCTGAACGATCTCGTGGTGCTCGAGAGCAATGCGAGCGCGCTGACGGTCATAATGACTACCCCCGCTTCGACGTTCACCGTTACGACCACGAACGATTCCGGAGCCGGCTCTTTCAGGCAAGCGATACTCGACGCCAATTCAAATCCCGGCGCAGACGCAATCAGCTTCAACATTCCAGGATCGGGCACTCAGACGATCATTCCGCTCTCTCAGCTTCCAACCGTCACCGGAGCAGTCACAATCGATGGGACAACCCAAAACGCGGGAAGCGCCACTCCGCCAATTGAATTGGCCGGTAGTAGCGCAGGAGCTGGAGTCAATGGGCTGACGCTGAACGGCGGAAACAGCACGGTGCGGGGGCTGGTTATCAATGGCTTTGACGGCACTGGAATCGACTTGTCCGGCAGTGGCGACATCGTCGCCGGCAACTTCATCGGGATTAATTCGACAGGGACTGGCGCTCAAGGCAACGGCGCCACAGGAGTGCTGATCCACTCCGGTTCCGGCCACCTGGTTGGCGGAACCGTTGCTGCCGCTCGCAACGTGATCTCCGCCAACATTGGTCACGGGGTGCAGGTACTGCTGGGTGCTGCTATGAACCATCTGGTGCAGGGCAACTTCATTGGAACTGATGCCACCGGTACGATCGGTCTGGGCAATCAAGGCGACGGCGTTGAGATGCTCAGCGGCACCCAGAACATTATTAACTGTACTGTTGGCGGAACGACCGCCGGCGCAGGCAACGTCATATCAGCAAACGCGGGTGTCGGCGTTCAGTTCATAACAGTTGGAACGAGCAATCTCGTACAAGGCAACATTATCGGCGCCGATGCGAGCGGAACAAATGATCTCGGCAACGGCAGCAGCGGCGTGGCTATCAACGAAGCAAACAACTGCACGGTAGGAGGCACGGTGGCCGGGGCCGGAAACGTCATTTCGGGAAACGGCTCTAACGGCGTGCGCATCAACGCGGCTACCGCGACGGGCAATCGAGTGCAAGGAAACAGAATCGGCACTCGGGCGGACGGCGCCACGCAACTGCAAAATAGTTCCGACGGTGTTCTTATTCTGAATTCTGCAAGCAACAACACTATTGGCGGCGCTGCCGGCGAGGGCAACGTGATCGCTTTCAACCAGGGGGCGGGTGTAATGGTCGGGTCCGGCATCGGGAACGCCATCCAGTCGAACTCGATTTTTTCGAACGCCGGACTGGGAATTGATCTCGCGCCCGCAGGAGTAACGCCAAATGACGCCGGTGATGGGGACTCGGGCGCAAACAACTTGCAGAACTTTCCTGTGTTGACTTCGTCGAATGGCGCAGCCGGCGGTGTGAACATTCAGGGCACGCTCAACAGCAATGCCAATACGACATTCACGCTTGATTTCTTCTCGAGCTCGTCGTGCGACGCGTCGGGCAACGGAGAAGGGCAAACATTTCTCGGTTCAGCGACGGCGACGACGAACGGCAGCGGGAATGCTGCATTCAACGTCACGCTCGCCGCTTCGGCTTCCTCGGGACAGTCGATTACCGCAACAGCTACCGACCCGCAAGGAAACACTTCAGAGTTTTCAGCATGCGTTTCTTATGGCGCTGCTGATCTCGCCGTCACCAAGGCCGCTTCGTCAGGCACTATCACTGTGGGAAGCAGTGTCACATATACGATCACTCTCGTGAACAACGGACCCGACTCTGCCTCATCAATAACAGTGACGGACAACCTGCCTGCGTCGCTCACATTCGTATCGTGTGCTGCGACCGGCAACGGCCTCTGCGGCGGCTCAGGCAACAATCGTATCGTTTCGTTTAACTCGCTTGCTTCGGGCGCTTCCGCGACCATAACGATCGTTGCGAGTCTGGATTGCTCCGTTTTGAACGGGCAGAGTATCGGTAATACCGCGTCGGTCACTTCGATTGTGCGTGATCCCGTAAGCGGCAACAACGCTTCAAGTGTGAACTTCACGGCCTCGAACCCGCCGCGTGTTATTTTACCAACAAACCAATCCTATGCGGCGGATGGTGGAGATGGCATGGTGGCTGTGACGGCGCCGTCCGGCTGTGGATGGCAAGCTGTGAGCAATGATTCATTCCTTACAATCACATCAGGCTCAACCGGAACCGGCAATGGCACGGTCGGCTATCACGTTGCTACCAACTCGACGGGCAGCCCGCGAATGGGAACGCTGACGATCGCAGGCCTGACGTTTACCGTCAATCAGAGCAACCTGAGTTGCTCGTATTCGATTCTGCCGACGTCAAACTCCTTCCCGGCAGCCGGAGGTAGCGGAAGCGTGTCCGTCATGGCGCCGGACGGATGCTTCTGGAAAGCGGCCAGCAATGATGGTTGGATATTGGTTGCAGCGGGCACCGGAAGCGGCTTCGGTAATGGATCGGTGGATTACAGCGTCGAGGCGAACAGCAGCAACACTCAGCGCACCGGAACAATTACCATTGCGGGATTGACTTTCACGGTCACGCAAGCCGGTGTGCCCTGCATGTTTTCAATCGCGCCTACGGGTAAGCTGTTCGCGCAAACAGGAAGTGAATCCAGCTTTATGGTAACAACTGGCGACGGATGCAACTGGACCGTTTCTACGACTGATGACTGGATATTCATCACTTCCGAAGGATCGGCGATAGGGTCCGGATTGGTTACCTATGGGGTGACAAACAACTTCACCGGCGTGCCTCGACAGGGAACGATTACTGCGGCTGGACATACTTTCACGGTAGTGCAGGACGGCGGGACCCTTGGCGATTGCGTATATGTGCTCAATCCGTCTTCGGCCGTCTTCAATTCTGCCGGCGGAAACGGAAGCATTCAAATCTTCACGGAAGAACGATGCGCCTGGGAGGCCACAACCGCCGAAAGCTGGATAACGTTTACGTCGCAGATTGTTGGAATTGGCGCGAGCACGGTGACCTATAGCGTCAAACACAATTCGGGAGTGACCGGACGCGCGGGGGTCATAACCATTGGTGGGCAATCTTTCAAGGTGAAGCAGAAAGGCAATTGACCTCGCGCGCCGTGAAGAGGATTGAACGACAGGCCAAAGTCCCTCCTATTGCCCCAAGCCAGGAGTTTCGTATTAGTACTTTCGACCAGTCTTATCCTTCGCTGGCTTTCTTCTTTTCCCTGGTGACCGGTTGATAACCCTTCTCGGCCGTCCAGCTCTCAACTTCGTCTCCTTCATATTTCACAACGATCTTGCTGGCCGAGCTGTGCGCAGGTCGCCACAGACTGTACCACTGTCCGAGAGCGCGCTCGCGTATGCCGGGAGGGGAGTGCAGCCAGGTGTCGTTAACGTTGACGACGAGGTCTTCGCCGTCGGGGTCAAAGCTGTCAACGCGAGCATCGTATTTGAGCTGCTGAACAATGTCTTCGCTGATTCCGGTGGGATACTTCGCTGCGCTGCCGGTCTGCTGCGAGTCGCCGCCGCAGCCAAAAGCGAAGACCACCGCGGCCAGCAAAAACATCCACGCCGCCCGGCGCTTCGTCGCCGCCACGAACTCAGGACCGCTTGTTCTTTCCTTCATCATCGCACACAGCCTTTCGAGATTGGTTTGGACTGCTCGGAGATGGTCATTATCACGATTGATCCGCCCTCCGTCAATTCGTACCCATAAACGAGCGCGTCGCGTGCCCGATATAGGACACGATTAGATGGAATGTCGGGGAAAAGAAATTGACTTTGGGTTGCGCCGGGATTATCGTCGGAAAAACACGAGGCGCATTCTAACGCGAATGGAGGATGTATGAAGCATCGCAGAGTTGTGAATGTCTCACTTGCAATCCTGTTGTTGTGCAACGCATCGATCGCCCAGAGCTCCCAGGGCCGGATACTGGGCACCGTAACTGACGAGCACGGAGCCGCCGTGAAGGCCGCGAAAGTTGTAATTACGAACATAGAGACGGCGGCGTCGCGCACGCTTGAAACCAACGAGGCCGGTGACTATGTAGCCCCAAACCTCGCGCCCGGTCTCTACAGAGTGGTAGCTGAGGCCGCCGGGTTCAAGAGGGTCGAACGCGCCTCAGTCCGCCTGGAAGTCGCAAAGGACCTACGTATTGACCTCGCTTTGCCCGCCGGCCAGCTTTCCGAATCAGTCACCGTGACTGATGAGCCTCCCGCAATCGAGACGACCAATACCACACTCGGGGGCACCTTCTCCAATAAGTCAATCAATGATCTGCCTCTGAACGGGCGCGACTTTCAGAATCTGGTAGTGCTGCGTCCGGGTGTGCAGCGCAGTCCGGGCGGCGGGTTCCTTTCGATCAGCTCGAACGGGAATCGGCCTGAGAATAACAACTTCATCGTAGACGGCACGGACAACAACGATCCTTACTATGGCACGACGGTGATCAACGCCGAAGGTGTACAAGGCACCCCCGGCACGATTCTGCCGATCGACGCCATCCAGGAATTCAACGCACAGGAGCACCCTTCGGCGGAGTACGGATGGAAACCCGGCGCTATCATCAATCTGGGGTTGAAGTCGGGAACGAACCAGATTCACGGGACGATCTACGACTTCGAGCGCAACAGCTTCTTCGACGCGCGCAACTTCTTCAACACCGACGACACGCCGCAAAAGGCGTTGCGCCAGCATCAATTCGGTGCAAGCATCGGAGGACCGATTCGCAAGAGCAAGACCTTCTATTTTGGCGCCTATGAAGGCATTCGCGGATTTGTCAGCAACTCGAATCTGGTTTCCAGTCCCGCGACAGTTTCCTTGGGCGGCGATCCCGCAAACAGCATCCCGGACGCGATACAAGCTCTGAGGGCTCGAGGCATACCCGTCAGTGCGCTCAGCGCAAACCTGATCGGCACGGGAACGTTCACCGGCAACGGCCCGTTTCCCGGACTATTCCCGGCGAACAATGGAACGAGTCCGGCGGGACCTACGCAGGTCAGCGCCGGATTTCCGAACGTTAATAGAATGGATAACTTCATCGTCAAGGTCGATCACCAGATCAACGAGAAGAACAACCTGACCGGACGCTACTTTTTCGGCGACAGTCTGCAAACCGAGCAGGACATAACCGTTCTCAGGCCCGAGTGGCGGTCAACTTCTGACCTCAACGCTCAGGTCCTGGGAGTCAACTGGATCTGGGCGCCGAACGTGCGCTGGGTGAACGAAGCGAAGTTCGGCTACAACCGCTTCTGGCAGAAGATACAGACCGCGGACGCGGACAAGGATCCGGTCGCTACCTACGGCATAAACGCGGGTGCGAAGGACCCTGCAAACTTCGGAATGCCCACTGTTGTCATCTCCGGTTTCAACCAACTGGGTGGCAACAGCGGATGGCCGCTCTTTACCATCCCCAATAAGACCTTCCAGTTCGCCGATAATATTTCCTATAGCCGCGGAGAGCACACGTTCAGATTCGGTGGTGAGTTCCGTCACGGCTCGACTAACAACCTTCGGAATCGCCGCGGCAAAGGGCGCATCCGGTTTGAGGGCGACGGGGCTTTCGACGGAAGCACTCCACTTGAAGACTTCCTCGGCGGATTTCCATCTCGCGGCGACATCTTCGTCGGAAGTTCCCAGCGCCATGTAACGATGACCTCGTTCGGCGCGTTTATTCAGGACGATTGGCGCGTAAAGCGCAACCTGACGATCAACGTCGGCGTGCGCTACGACCTCAACGGCGTAATAAAAGAAAAGGACGACCTGCTCGGCAACTTCGATCCGGCCGTCGGACTTCAACAGGTGGGTGTCAACATCGATGCGCCGTATAAGGGCGATCACAACAATGTTGCACCTCGGTTGGGTATCGTCTGGGACCCGACGGGCAAGGGCAAGACCGTGTTTCGCGGGGGCGCGGGCATTACGTATGAGATTCCGATCCTTGCTGTTTTTCTCGGCCAGAACGGCGTCAACAATGCGACCACCCCGGGCCTGAACGTAATCCCGACCGGCGCGATTGGATCGAACATCATGGGATCGATCGTGGGCGCGGCCACAACTCAGCGAGCGGGATTGAACTGGTCGCCGGCAGGTCCGATATTCAACGTCCAGTTGAACTGCGACCCGCGTCGTGGCGGGACGCCGTGCGACATTCTGGGCGTGCGCAACGAACTCCGGACACCTTACGTCATTCAGTGGAGCTTGAACGTTCAACAAGTTCTCTGGCCGAACGCCTCAGTGCAAGTGGGCTACGTCGGCAATCACGGCGTCAAGCTATACAACATACGCGACATCAATCAGGTGAACCCTGCGGCAGATGACGGCGGGGAGCAGGTAGGCAGGCCGTTCAACTCGAAGTTCCCATTCCTTGGCTATATCAACTTCCTCGAGAATGGGTACGGATCGAATTATCACGGCTTGCAGACGACGCTGACACAGCGAATCTCGCACGGACTGAGCTTCGTTTCCGGCTACACATGGGCGCACGCAATCGATTTCGTGTCGCTGCACCGCGCGGCTCAACCGCAGGACAGCCGACGACCGGATCTGGAGCGCGCTTCAAGCGACCTCGACATACGGCACCGATTCACTTTCTCGATGACGTATGATTTCCCTTCGATCAAATCGTGGGCGCAGTTGCTCGAGGGTTGGCAGATCAACTCGATAGTCACGCTGCAGACTGGCACGCCTTTTAGTGCAACAGACTTTGAGAATGACACCAGCCTCACCGGCGAATTCAGCGACCGCTGGAACGTGATAGGGGATCCATCATCGATCCCCAACTTCTCGACGACCGGCCCGGTACCGGTTGATCGGGTTCTGTCTCAGCCTGATTTCGGGAACTTCGGGAATAGCGGCCGGAACACGTTTCGAGGACCCAAATTCAGGAATTGGGACTTTTCGCTGGTTAAGACGTGGAAGCCCACCGAGCGCGTCAGCGTGCAACTGCGGGGCGAGTTCTTCAACGTCTTGAACCATCCGAACTTCGCCAACCCCGCGATTTTGTTCAACAACGATCTGGGGTTCCTGGATACTTTCGGCTTGGTAACGGCGACGCCGGACGTGGCTGGAGCGAATCCAGTAATAGGGACCGGAGGGCCGAGAAGCATTCAATTCGGGCTCAAGATTCGTTATTGATTTCATCGTAGGATCGATCACAGACACTCTGGGTATTCGTTGTTTACGCGGCGCGGAGATCGAGGCGGAGGGCTCGTTGAGCCGCTCGCCGCGGTTTCCGCGCCGCTGAACTTTGCGCTCGATGAGACCGGCCGAACGCGCCTGGCGAGTTTGACATCGGCCAGAAGCCGTAGCAGTATGGGCTAGCGCAAGTCAGCGCCAATCCTCATCCTGGAGTGAACCAATGATACGCAAGCGTGCGAGGTTAGTCGCATTAACACTGTTCATCACTCAACTAGTGGCATCCATTACGTTGAGCAGTTCCGCGCAAACCGCGGCGGACAAGCAGCCGGGCGCGCAGGAGAAGCCGCTCAAACTGCGCACGGATGAGGTGATCGTGGACGCGGTGGTACTCGACAAAAAAAGCCACGCGGTGAGCGACCTTACCGCCGGTGATTTCGAGCTGTATGAAGACGGCGTCAGGCAGAAGATAACCTCCTTTCGCTTCGAGTCGAACAACGCATCGTCTGAGACGGTCACAACAAATACAAATGCGGCGCCGGGACCTCGGTTGATGAATCTAGTTGCGCTGGTTTTCGACGCACAGACTACGAGGGATGGCGCGCTCCTGGCCCGCCGTGCGGCGCTCGATTTTGTCGAATCGGGAATTAAGCCAAATGACTACGTGGCGGTTTTTGGGGTGGATCAGAATCTGCTGGTTCTGGCGCCGTTCACGCAAGACAAAGCGGCCCTAAAGCGGGCGATTGAAGCATTCACTTCGCGCGAATCGAAAAAGTACAACGCAGTAGCGGGCGAAGTTCGCCAGGCGCTCGAGGGTTTGGTGACCCCGCTGTCGGACGCGGAAAAGCTTAATATTGCCGACACGATGACGAGCTTCGACGCGATTCCGCCTGAGGCTCCGGCGCTAACCCCAGGTTCGCGCGCTTCGGCACCAAACCAGGTTGATCCTGTGCGAGTTACGAAAACCCAGATACTGCTTTCCGCATTAAAGTCGCTCAGGACGTTCAGCGTATACGAGACACAGTTCCAGGCGCTGCGCATGGTGGACGCGCTTCTAGCCATAATCAGCGGGCAGTCCGGTTTGCAGGCAAGCCGAAAGAC
>DATLWF010000708.1:0-7488 GCA_035576605.1 Blastocatellia bacterium
GTGACCCCAATCCGATATACAATGAACCTCATCGACGACGAAGAGACCCGCGCGGCCCGATACGCCCGGAAGCACCTTGCGCATGAATCGGTCGTTGCCGAGGCGTTCAGGCGAGATCAACAGAATGTCGCACGAGTCCGCTGCGAGCGCGGCTTCGGCGGCGTCCCATTCCGCCCGATTCGAGCTGTTGATGGTGAATGCGCGAATGCCAATGCGCGAAGCGGCTTCGATCTGATTGCGCATCAGCGACAGGAGCGGGCTGACCAGAATCGTAGGCCCGGCACCCTGGTCGCGCAGAAGCTTTGTCGAGAGGAAGTAGACGAGGCTCTTGCCCCAGCCAGTGCGTTGGACAACGAGGACCCGTCCGCGATGGCTAACAATGGCGTCGATGGCTTGCCATTGACCTTCGCGAAACTTGGCTTCAGGCCCAAGCATCCGCCGAAGTAGTTCTTGTGCCCTTGCTAACAGGTTGCTGGTCGTCATTTGAGAAATCAGATGAGCTATCTCGTTTTGCGCTACCCAGATTTGCGCTGCATCCATCGCTAACGCTTGGCCAGCGCATCAAAGGCCTCGCGATTTTCTGCAATTAACCGGCGAACACCTGAGCACGGCGTTTGCGGGAAAGCATCACAAACAAACATGCACAACGGCCGATCACGCGCCCGGTCTTTTCGCTAGCGTGGAAGCCGAGTTAGCCGCCTTTGGCGCCGGCTGCCATCTTTCGAGCGTAGAGACTTGCTGTTGCCTCCAACATTCGGAGGTGTTCGTCATCGCGCCATGGAGCGAGGTTGTAGTGCCGCTGAAAATCACTGGGCGGCACACCAATCAGGATGTGGACCTCTTGGACCATCGGCCAGCGCGTTCTCGCCGCGTAAAGGGCATGACTCAGATCGGGTAGCCCAGACACCGGGTCCGGGAACTTATTGCACTCCCTTCAGATGGTGCTGATTGCGGGCGCGCACGAAGCCCTTCGCAGTTGGTTTTCCGGGAAGCCGCTCCCGTCTCAAAGTCGCCTGACAAGCGTGACAAGTTACTTTGTCCAATCTTCAAAGCGCAAGCCGGGCACAAGGACGAAGTCTTTGACGTTTCTAGTAAGCACCGTTGCACTGTGAGCGAGCGCAATCGCCGCGATCTTCAAATCCATCGTCCCAACTCGCAGGCGCAGACCTTGCAACCGCTTGAACTCGACTGCTGCAGCTTCATCAAACTCGAGTACGATTATTGTGAGATAGCGATCTAACACTCCCTTGAGGCGTCGATAGGCTCCAACCTGTTTCGTGAGGGAGCGGGCTTGTGCCAAGTAGGACATCCATCCCCGCACCTGTTCCTCGAAAGTGATGATGGTCGTGATTCTGTCTTCAGGTTTCAGTGCCGCCAAACGGAAGCGTAACCGCTGCCCCTCCACGCTAGTACTGTCTGACTCCGTCAGGCTAATGTGATCTGTATCGAGGATGTACATCTCAACGCTGGCGCCCTTTTGCAGACTTCTTTCCTGCTTTCCGCGCCGTTTTTCTGGCTGCTTTTGGACGGAGCGATTCCCGATATTCGCGGCCCAATCTCATCGCCTCTTCGTAGACAGGATCGTTGTCAAAAACGCCAGAAAATGCGTCGAGCCAGTCGCCTTTCGCTGGAACAGCTTTCTCCAATTGTTCTTTCACTCGTGCCATCTCCGCTTCCAGCGCTGCAACACGGTGCTCAATTCCTGGTACTGCCATAGCGTTTGATCCTCCGTCTATGCTTCCTCTGTCTATACCGCCGCACGCAAAGGCGTGAGTTGTGCTCTTCACAGGTCTAATACTGCCTTTACCACGGCGATACCCGAAGTATAAACGTGCTCTGACGGTGCGGCAATGAATCAACCTTCGTTGACCGTCTCAAAGTAAAACAAGGCCCGTATACCACGTCGATTGCCTCTACTGGCCGAGAATCTCTTTCACCAGCTTCTCCGCCCCGTAGAGTTTCTTGATCGCTTCGATGATCGAAGCGCTATGAACACCAACTGCCCGGCCGCCTTCAGCTTCCTCGACGTACCAGTACCGATTCGGCAGCTTCTGAACGTTGCTGTCAAAGTTCAAGCCGATTAGTTCTCCGTTGCGATTGATAACCGGACTTCCCGAGTTCCCACCGATCGTGTCCGCGGTGTAGACGAAATTCAACGGAGTGGCAAGGTCCACCTTATCTTTGCCTTCACGATAGCGCTTCGGCAAATCGTAAGGCGGTTTCTCGTCGAAACTCCGTGCGCGATCATACAAGCCGAAGAACGTGGTCTTGTACGGCACGAGCGTCGTGTCTTCCTCGTAGCCCAGCACCCGGCCGTAGCTGATCCGGAGATTGAAATTCGCATCGGGTGGCAAGTTCCGGCCGTACACGGCGAAACGTGCCTTGGCGAGCTTCTCGCCTGCGCTCGCATCGACGTTGAGGATGGTTAGTTCGTTCCAGACGCGGAGCTCGCGGACGATCGGCTCGATCCGCCGGGCAAGCACGATCATCGGATCGTCGGCCTTAGCGATTACATCGGCGCCGCCGAGGCGCAACGAGTACCGAAAGGCAACGTTGCCGAGATTCGTTCCGCTGACAGCCTGTTTCGCCGCGGCGCTCGGAGTCGAACCGGCAAGCGCTGCTCTGATGAACGGGTCGTTTGGCCCAAGCGTCTTCAAGCCTTGTTCAAGCCACGCTGAAAGCACCGCTTCTTCCATCTCGGGATAAATCGGCGCGGGCGACATCAGCGCGAACGTGAACGACTCGAGCTTCGAGTCGCGGAACTCTTCATAGCGTTTGTCGTTGGGCTTCTGTATTTCCTCAGCATAGCGCACGATTTGTGACGCGATCGTGCCCAACCTCGACGGCGTGAGATTCGAGAACGCGATTCGCGCCGCCATCGACGGAAGCGCCCGATAAACGCCGTCGATCTGTTCCCACGCATCGCCGTACGCCTTCTGGACGTCAACTTTTTGAGCCACGGCGTCGCGCAGCGCTTTCTCCTCGGCTTCTTTCCGCGCCATCATCCGCGGATTCATCAAGCCTTCTTGCTGACCGACCAGCCGCTTGAGCGAGTTGTTGAGCGAACGTATCGCGCTGCCCGCTTGCCGAGCCTGCTCGGGGCCGCGTTCGGCGTAACGCGCCAACGCGTCCCGACGCGAAGTCCACACCAGTTTCTGAAGCGGATTGCCGACATCGCGCTGATACTGAATCTGCGCGAGAGTCAGCAGCCTTGCGGTCGAACCGGGATTGCCCGGAAGGATGACTAACTCGCCGTCGGCCGGTCCGGCAGCGGACCACTTGAAAAAATGCGGCGTCTTCGCCGGCTTGCCGTCCTCATAGGCGCGGAAGAAAGCCACGTCGAGGTCGTAACGCGGATAGGTGAAGTTGTCGTAGTCGCCGCCGAAGAACGCGATCTGCTCTTCGACCGCAAAGACAAGTCGAATGTCGGTGTACTTCTTGAATCGGTACAACCAGTATTCGCCGCCGCTGTACAGCGAGATGACCTCGCACTTCAGGCCGGTCTTCCCGATGGCCTCTTTTTCTATAGCGGCGGTGACCGCCTTGCGCTGGTCGCTGGCTTCTTTGTCCGAAGCGCCGGGCTTGACCGCAGACTGCACGCGAGCGGTTACGTCTTCATATGAAACAAGGACGTTGCATTCGAGGTCCGGGCACTTGAGCTCTTCATCGTTTGTTCGCGCGTAGAAGCCTTCCCTGGTGTAGTCCTTTTCTTTGGTCGAGACTTTTTGGAGTTGGCCGCTTGCGACGTGCTGGTTTGTGACCATCAACCCGTCAGGTGAGACGAATGATCCTGAACCGCCGTCGTTCAACCGCACAGACGCAAGCCTGAGGTGTTCGAGCCAGGCGTCCGTGGGCTCGAAGTTGTAGCGCTCTTTCCACTGCTTGCGTGGCGGATTGTCGAAGGTCCACATGCCGTCGTCCGCATAGAGGCTTAGCGGTTCGATGGCAAGGGCCGTTAGCGTTGCGATCAGTATTAGTCTCTTCATTATGTGAGTCCGTTCTTCCAGGTTTGTCCGGGTAATTCACGATCTTTGGACTTTTTGCATCTTGGCCCGAACCAGCTTTACGCAAAGGCGCAAAGACGCTCATCCGCTAAGGCACCGAGCCGCTAAGTCGCGCGGTCTCGAACTCGTTAGGAGCAAGGCAAACAAGTTAGCCGATGGTCTGGGTTCGAGCAAGGGGAGTGATGCGAGAACTGCTTCCGGCGTTGAGAGATTCTCTTCGAATGATTAAGATGCGGAGGGAGGAATGCGAATGACCACCACAAGGAGAGTGATAATGCTGGTGCTGACAGGCGCCCTGATGTTGACGTGGCCCTCTCGCGCCCGGCTGGATGACGAGGTATTTCTGCCTCGTGCAATCAAGATCGGCGCGACCGAGTATCATTTTCGAGTGTTCACGCCGAAGGGTTGGTCCAGGAAGAAAAAAGCGCCGGTGATTCTTTTTCTTCACGGCGCCGGCGAGCGAGGTGACGACAACCTGGCTCAGACCAAAGTGGGGCTCGGTCCGGCAATCCTGCGTCACCAGGACAGCCTTCCGTTCGTGGTCGTCATGCCGCAATGTCCTAAGGATCGCTGGTGGACTGAGCCCGAGATGCAAGCCCAGGCTTTGAAGGCGCTCGATCAGACCATCAAGGAATTCAACGGCGATACCGAGCGAACATACCTTACCGGCCTCTCCATGGGCGGCTACGGGACGTGGGCGATTGTGGCAGGCAACCCGGCTCGGTTCGCGGCGCTTGCGGTGGTGTGCGGAGGTGTTAGGCCTCCTCCTCGGGTCAATGTGCCACAGCCGACTGACGGAATCGCGGCATCGGCCGATCCCTACGGAGCGGTTGCCGCCAGGGTCGGCAAGACTCCGGTGTGGGTTTTTCACGGAGGCGCGGACCCGGTTGTGCCGGTTACAGAGTCCCGCAAAATGGTGGATGCCATAAAGGCGGCTGGTGGCAGCGTCCGCTACAACGAATACGAAGGCATCGGGCACAACTCGTGGGACAAGGCGTACGCTGAGCCCGAGATATTCTCGTGGATGCTTTCCCAGAAATTGAAGGCGGCAAAGCGATAGACTCTCGATTCGCGATTTAGGATTGTGCCGGGCCGGTCTTCCGAGTGCAGAAAAAAACAGAAGATAGAAGATAGAACATAGAAAATAGAAAATAGAAGATAGAAAATAGAAGATAGAAAATAGAAGATAGAATGGGGTTCTATTCAAGGCATATCTTTCCACGTCTTGTCGAGTTGTCGCTCGGGAGGGGGCCAGTCCGGGACCAGCGCCGCGCGGCGCTCGCGCCGCTGCACGGACACGTGCTCGAAGTCGGCTTCGGCACTGGGCTCAACCTTCCTTGCTACCCGTCCCAGGTAACGCGGCTGACGACCATCGACAGTGAGACCATGCTGCCGGAGCGAGTGGCGGATCGAATCGCCAGATCTCACGCCCCAGTTCAGCAACTCAGGCTCGATGCGGGAGGACGACTGCCGTTCGAAGACGAGGCTTTTGACGGCGTCGTCACGACTTTCACGCTGTGCTCGATCGGCGAAGTCGCAGCGGCGCTTGCTGAGATCCGGCGTGTTTTGAAACCAAAGGCCGACTATGTGTTTCTCGAGCACGGGCGCAGCGACGATCCGCGAATCGCAAGACTCCAGGATCGTTTCAATCCGATTACGAAGCTCATCGGCTGCGGGTGCAACATGAATCGCCCAATCGACAAGCTCATCGCCGCCGCCGGTCTGCGCATCGCAAAGCTCGATCGTTTCGTAATGCCTGACTCGCCGCGAATACTTGGAGAGCTGTACCAAGGCATTGCGAAGAGAAGTGATGGGTGACATCGAACCAGGTCAGGAATAACGCATCAAGAGCGCGTCTGACTCGTTGCGGCGCGCAGTGCTGTTCTCGACCGAAGGTGCTTGCCGTGTACTGATATCGCACCATCACAAACGCCAACTACGCATGTTCAATCATGAAGAGGGGAGATATGGCCAAAGACGTTTTCAAAGGAATCACCATCGTCGGCACATCGAATGAAAGCTTCAGCGACGCTATTCAGACTGCCGTCGAGCGCGCTAACCAAACTATCCGCGACCTACGCTGGTTCGAAGTGGTCGAACAACGGGGCGCCGTCAGGGATGGACAGATCGAGTACCAGGTGACGCTCGAAGTGTTCTTCAAGCTCAACCAGGATGACGGCGCCAAGTGATCGCCGTTCATGCTATTGGGCGCGCGGGACTTCGCTCATCAGTACAAGCGGGTTGTTGTCGGTATCGCGGAAGAAGGCCATCCACAGATCGTGATCCTGAAGCGCCGCAACGAACGTGGGCTTTTCTTCAAAGTGTACGCCGCGCGACAGGAGGATCTCATACGAACGCTGGATATCCGCAACTCGATAGTAGATGAAGGAACTCGGATGGTCATACTCCGGCTTTTCCGGCTTGGACAGCATGAGCCGGATGCCGCCGCAATCAAAGAAAGCCATGTGACCCCCCGCCTCGAACAGGAACTTCATCCCAAGTGTGTCGCGATAGAACGCGATCGCCCTCTTGACGTCGCGCACGTTGACTGAAATCTGACCGATACTCGATAGCCCGAACTGTTCTGGTGCTTCTGTCATAACCGTTCCTCCTGACTAAGCTGTTACTCAACCCCTCGCTCCCCTGTTGAGCAGAAGATCCGCAACCTCCTGTTGGGCCGATTCGATGGCGACTTCGAGCGGCGTTTTGCCTTCATCATCCGGTGCGTTGATGTCTGCGCCGCGGTCGATCAGAGGCTCGACGAGCTCGGCAAAGCCGTAACCGGCGCAGTAATGCAACGCCGTCCAACCCGCGCGAAGCCAGCCGCTTCCGCCGCGCCTGGGTGTCACGTCCGCGCCAGCCTCCACCAACGCTTTTGCCGCTTCAAGGCGCCGGCCGAACAACGCCGCGTGAAGTGGCGTAACGTTCATCGCGTGCTTCGAGACTGCGTTAATATTGCCCCCGCGCGAGATCAGAAATTGAAGGGTCTCGATGTGACCGAAGTGAGCCGCGAGTGCCAGCGCCGTAAAGCCTTCGGGCGAGTATGAGTCAAGCAGTGACGGGTCATCACTCAGGAGTTGAGTCACAAGCTCAGTTCTTCCGATCGCCGCTGCTTCGTAAATGTCCGGCTGCACTCCGCCTGCCATGAGCAACTCAGCGATTTCATCGTGCCCCGAGTTGACCGCGAGGATCAGCGCGGTGTTGCCAAGTGGATCTCGCGCCGCAATCAGCCGCGCGTCATGCTCGAGGAGCTGCTTCACCCTCGCCGCATCGCCGGAGCGCGCAGCCTTCAGGATCTCAATGACCCTTGTGGAGAATAGCTCATCGCGCGACGGGCGGCGCTCCCGCAAGCTGTCTTCAACCAGATCGATCAACATCTCGCGCAAGCGCTTTCGCGCGGAGTAGAGGCGCTTCTTGATCGTTGTTACCGGCACACCGAGAAAGTTCGCGACTTCGTCCTGTGAGTAACCGCTGATGTAGTACA
>DATLWF010000709.1:0-2426 GCA_035576605.1 Blastocatellia bacterium
ATTGCGGCTACCCGCGCCCCTGTCGGGAACACGATAGAACCTCCGGCGAGCGTTGCGAGAGACGACGCCAAGCCGGATTACGCCCCGATCGTCGAGCGCAAGCTGGACTTCTACGACTTCTCGTACCAGACCGTCGAAGGCGGTCCCTTTGACCTCCGAGATTACGCGCAAGCCAAGACCGTGGTGATCGTCGAGTACCTCGCGGGATGGTGCCCAAACAGCAATCGGAACGGCCATATCGTAGAACGCCTATGGACCAAATATCGAGATCGCGGGCTTGGCCTGGTTGGCGTTGCGGAGTACTCGGACGCGGACGAGCTGCGCATTCACATCGGCCGCATAGGGATTGACTACCCTTTCGTGGTTGAGACCCGGAAACGAGATCAAAGAAAGGATTCCTGGCACTACAAATACCGGCGCGCGGCGGGCGATAAGCGAAAGTGGGGCACGCCCTTCTATGTGATCATTGATACGCGAGACATCGAACCGGTGGCCCCAAAGGCGCCGCTCGCCCGTCGTGTCTACACGGTCTCCGGCGAACTGGTGGAAGCTGAGGCCGATCAATTCATCCGCGAGCGTATCGCCGACGCCCACCGCAAGTGAAGGTCCGACAAACTTCAGTTTGTCGTTCACTTAGCCGCCTCTCGCAACGGACGACAAACTGAAGTTTGTTGGACATATATCGGATACACGGTGCTCAATAGTTGTTCGTCAAAATACAGGGCTGGTAGCGCAAGGAGGGGCTGTCGGATCAGCCCAGTCGCCTGATCACTTCTTTGGTGAGCGCGGTGTAGTCTTCGGCGCCGTCGCTTCTCGGCGCATACTCGAACACGGACTTGTGCGCTTCCTGCGAATAATCCAGTTCCGTCCGCTCGCGAATCACCGTTCGAAGCACACGTGAGTGAAAGAGCTTCTTCGCCTGGTGTCTAACCATTTCCGGACCCGCCCGACGCGTCGTGTAAAAAGTCATCACGATGCCGGTGCGTTCGCTGTCAATCCGAGCGTCCCGAGTATGAGTATCTATGAACTCGATCATTTGTTCGATCGAGCGCAAGCCCAGCCACGTCGATACGCACGGTATCAAGAGGTAATCCGAAAGCGACAGCGCCGCAGAGGTCATGCGCCCCAGTTCCGGCGGACAGTCCAACAGGATGAAGTCGTACTCCTCGTCTCTCACTGCAAGCGCGTGTCTGAGCGGAGCCGTTAGATCCCCAAGACCGTCGCTCGAAACCGTAACCTGCCATAATCGACGGCCGCCGCTTGGCAGGAGCCACATACTCTCCCGGATGTGATTCGGACTGAAAGTTCCGTGTTCGAGGGCTGAGGCTACCGTGCCTCGAGCGTGATCGGCCCCGGAGATTAGCCTGAGGTTGTCCTGCGGATCCAAATCGACCAGCAACACTCGCGCGCCAGCCAATGCCAGACCGAAACCGAGATTCCAGGTCGTTGTAGTCTTGCCTGTCCCGCCCTTCGACGCCGCGATTGCTATGTGGATGCTCATAGGCTGACCAATCCAAACGAAAGAGCCATCTACTGTTCAAGGAGTGACTCGGTCGTCTTCGGAGCTGCGGGTTGAGGCACTACTTCGCCCTCGGCGTTTTCCGACTGAACCACTACGCGAAGATTCTGTATGCCGCGAAATGCCAGGTAGTGGTTATAGAACACTATGACCAGACCAACCACCGGGATGGACAGGAAAATGCCAATGAGCCCGCCGATCTCCGCTCCCGCCAGAATAGCCACAATCACTACCAGCGGGTGCATTTTGATACCGCGGCCGACGATTCGAGGATAGATGAAATAGTCTTGCAGCATGCGGAGAATTGCCAGGAACAACGCGACAATCAACGCGGTCTTGAATCCGACGGTCAGCGTCAGACCGAAGATGATGCATGCCGAGATCAACGGACCTATCAACGGAATGAACTCCAGCAAGCCGGCTATCGCTCCAAGCACTATCGGGTAGGGTGCGCCGATCAGACTCAACCCAATCATTACCACTGTGCCAACCACCAAACACGAAGTAATTTGCGCGCGGATATAAGCGGCGAGCGTTCGGCTGACGTCCATCAGCAACCAGTGGACCCGCTTCTGCAATCGCTCGCTGGGCAACAGCGCAATCAGGTTCTGTTCAAACGACACTGCGTCTTTAAGAAGAAAAAATGAAAGCACCGGAACCAGGATGAGCCAGGTCAAATACGGAACGAGGCCGACCATTCCTCCAACCAGAGATTCAAACCAAGGAAGCGCTGATCCAGCCAGGTCCTTGATATGATCCATGAGATAATCCCGCGACTCCTGCGGCAACTTGAGGTGACGCATCCAACTATTTGCGCCGTTGATTACATTATTGGTCGTGTTCTTGGCCGAGTCGACGTACTTCGGCATGTTCTTTGCCAGCTCACTTATCTGTTCCGACATTGGCG
>DATLWF010000710.1:0-2545 GCA_035576605.1 Blastocatellia bacterium
CGCGCGGACCTGGCAAGGGCGAGTGCGTGTGAGCGTCGCGCCCAAACTGGTTGAGTGTGATTCACCGTTCTATTCTGTGTCGGGCACGTCGAAGGCGGCAGTCTTCCGAACAGAACGACAGGGCGTGGTGTTGGCGCTGGGGCGATCGGGCCGCGACGCGATTTCGCAGACTATAGTGGATGACATTACGAGAATCGCATCAGAACTTTGTGGACATCAATAGAATCAGCAACAGAACGCCGCAGACTCCTTGAATCAGCAAACAACCCGACAACCCGGGATTGTATCCCCCTAGTTTCAGGTCGAGTCCCATAACCAAGAACACGAGACTCAGAAGCTGCACTATAAAGCGTATGACGTTTAAGCGGACTCTCACAAATTGTGTCGCCATGTCATCGGCTGGGAATCCAAACATCTCTTCGTAGCTCTTAACAGGTGGTGGGCTGTGGAACAAGTGATAACCTGCCGATCTCTGGTTGGAAGTGTTTCCGTCGAAGTAAAGCCACGGAGGAAAAACGACCATTAACACCAGGATCATAGTAGCGGTCAACAATAGGTTTCGTCGCTTGAGAACCACTTCGGCACCTTCTCAAACTGGTGAGTTACGGCGCAATCGTCGGGCGTGTGTGGACTAGGGGCGGGCAGCGAGTTCACTTGTTGCTTGGGGCCGTCTCGGTCTCTACCAAACCGGGAAAGAGATCCTCAAATGACAACTGCGGGCTTGGCTCTTCCTGGTCAGCCTCACTGCCCTCCGAAGAATGAGAGACCGACGGCCGAAGCGCCTTCTGCACGTCGCGCAAGTTGAAACGAATCAATCGGTCGGTGAGAAGCACTGCAGGGATACGACCTGCACGGCGCAACCTGTGAACGGTCGCTTCGCTCACCTGCAACACTTCGGAGAGTTGACGCGCGGTGAGGTACTCAGCGCGCTTGTCCCTGGGTTGGTCCGGCGCATCGGATTCGCCGGTTTTCGCGTGTGGTTTTTGTCGCTCGGCCGCCACTTATTTCTTCACCGGTTCGAGTGAAAATGATAGAGGAACAGACTCAGACTCGTTTACGTCAACGAGCTTGGTTTCCAGCTTGTAGCCGTTTAGCGTAGCGGTGATCTGATACCTTGCGCGAGCGGCCGGCACCCGGAACGCGAACTCGCCGTGACTGTTGGTCGTGTAGCTCAATGAGAACGACCCAACGTGTTTGCGTTCCTTCTCTTCGTCGGCGGTGGGTACTCGCGCGAGCTTCAGGTGCACTCCGGGAAGCGAGGCGCCGGTCGAATTGAACACGGCTCCCCGTATGAGCGAAGTGCGATGAGTGACCTTCGCAAGCCGTATGGTTTTGAGGGTGGTTTCTTTGCCTTCCTCGACTTGCTGCATCTGGACGAGCGTCCCGCCCTGATAGCCTTCGGCGTCGAAGCTCACGGTATAATCGTCCGGCACCAGTTCGAAGGAAAAACTTCCTGCATCGTCAGTTCTTGTTTCCTTCACTGATCGGTCACGGTTGCGCATCGCCCGAACTTCGGCGCCCGCGATCGGCTTGCCCTTCTCGTTTTCGATCTTGCCTTTGATCGTTCCGACGCCCTGCGGAGCGGCGAGGGCGGCAATCAACAAGCAGAGCACAATAAGAGCGCTTTTGAAGACCCTGTTTATCACGCTTTCCCTTAACAGCCAATCGCCGTTCGTTTTTCGCTTGAGTGATTCTGATTCTGCGGTTTCGGTCTGAGAAAAGTCAACTAACAGTTGGTCCGTAGTCCCTGGTCCGTAGCGCGTAGTCCGTAGTCCGTGGTCCGTAGTCCGTGGTATTAGGTAGTTTGCTCAGCCTCAGGAAGTTAGTGGTCTGGAAGGGTGGTTTACCCCCGCTCCTGTGTCTTGGGCTGCTCAGTCAGGCGGGGGTAAACCACCCTTCCCCACCGCGAGCATGCCGGGCTGCTCACGGACTACGGATCACGGACTACGGACTACGGACCACGGACTACTGGCCATAGCCCATCATAATTCTCTATGATCATCCCCCAGCAATGAGAGTTATCGGCGGAATTCATCGCGGCCGACGTTTGCGCGCTGTCCGCGGGCTCGCAGTCCGACCGACATCCGACCGCTTGCGCGAAACGTTGTTCAATATCCTCGCACCGAGAATCGGCGGCAGTCGATTTCTGGACATTTGCGCGGGCTCCGGAGCGGTCGGCATCGAGGCCTTGAGTCGCGGCGCCACTGAAGCGACCTTTATCGAGAGTTCTCGCCACGCGTGCGCGGTAATCGAGGCCAATCTCGCAGCGCTTGGGATCACAAGCGAAGCAACAACTATCAACCGTGATGTTGCGGCCGCGCTCAGGCGCCTCGATCTGGAGGCCAGGCATTTCGAGATTGCGTTCTTCGATCCGCCGTACGCCTCGGAGATCTATAGTCAAGTGATCAGGCAGCTCGGCTCGGGCAATCTGCTATCCGACGGGGCTCTCGTCATCGTCGAGCACCTGGCGAAGACTCCGCCTGAACCCGAATACGGCAGGCTAAGGATCTACCGCGAACTGAAACAGGGCGAATCTGCGCTCGCG
>DATLWF010000711.1:0-25355 GCA_035576605.1 Blastocatellia bacterium
AAAACGGGAACGCCAAGGTGCGGCCCGGGATTGTTGAGCGCAGTGCGAAGCGCAAGCTCGAGCGCCGCGCGTGTTTCCTCAGGGCTGAGTATCGCGTCAACGAATCCTCGCGCCGCCGCAAAGCGTGCCTCCAACTCGCGCTCGTACTTTTCACGCACGCGGTCCATTTCGGCTTGCATCTTCTCGTCCGGCTCCAGGCCCTTGCGTTCGAGCTTCTCAATCTCCGAACTAAACAGCGCCATCACCGCGGACTCACCCTCCATCACGCCCATCCGGCCGGTTGGCCACGTGAATATGAAGTCCGGATCGAAGCCCTGACCCGCCATCGCATAGTAACCGGCACCCGATGCGTGATTGATCGTAAGCACGAGTTTCGGCACAATCGCAGTAGCCATCGCTTCGACGAATCGAGCGCCCGCGCGGATGATTCCCGAGTGTTCGGCTTCTGTTCCAACCATGAATCCGGATACGTCCTGCAGGAATAGAAGCGGAGTCTCGTGGCGATTACAGGTCTCGATGAAGTAAGCGACCTTTTCAGCGGAGTCGGTGTAGATGATTCCGCCGAACTTTGGCGGTCTCCCGGAGGGACCTCGAACGAGCCCTCTTTGATTTGCGATTATGCCTACAGGGATGCCTTCGATGCGCGCGTAGCCGGTTATCATTTCCTTGGCGTAATCCGCCTGGAACTCATCCAGGTCGCCAGAATCGAGCAGGCAATCCAGCACGTCACGCATGTCATAGGGAAGCCGATGGTCGGCCGGAATGATGTCGTAGATGTCACTCAGTGGGCGTCGCGGACCGCGAGCATCCTTGATCTGCACTCGGAGCGGCTGCGGTGGCGGAAGCTCGGTCACGAACTCGCGCAGACGGCCAATGCATTCTTCATCGCTCTTCGCGCGGAAATGCGCGACTCCGGATATCTCGTTGTGGGTCAGCGCGCCCCCGAGGGTCTCACTGTCGACGATCTGACCTACCGCGCCTTTGACAAGGTTCGGCCCGCCCAGCCCCATAAAGGAGGTGCCTTCGACCATGATGATGAAGTCGGACAGCGCGGGCAGATACGCACCGCCGGCTACACACTGACCCATCACCGCGGCAAGCTGGGGCACCTTAAGATAGCGGCGCATCACCGAGTTGTAGAAGAAGATTCTCCCGCCGCCGTATTGACCCGGAAACACGCCGCTTTGATATGGAAGGTTTACACCCGCGGAGTCGACGAGATAGACGATCGGCGCACGACAGCGCATCGCAATCTCCTGCGCGCGAAGCACCTTGCGCACCGTCTCGGGCCACCACGAGCCGGCCTTAACCGTAGCGTCGTTAGCAACGACTACAGCTTCGCGGCCTGCGATTCTGCCGATGCCGGTCACGACGCCGGCAGCCGGGGCCTGACCATCGTACAGATCGTGAGCCACCAGCAATCCGATCTCTTGAAAGTGAGAATCCTGATCGAAGAGAAGTTCTATGCGTTCGCGTGCGGTGAGCTTGCCCTTGCTATGCTCCCGATCGATGCGCTCGCGTCCGCCGCCTTGACGAAGCTTCTCTTCGAGCGATGTCAATTCACTAACCAGTCTTTCGAAGCGTTCGCGATTGGCCGTGGTGGTCTGCGTATCCATAGGAGGACGAGGGTTTCGAACGAGAGGAAGGATAACAACGCGTTGTAAGGGTGACAAGCTGTGTACTGAGAGGCGCAGGTTTCATTTTCCATTTTCCATTTTCCATTTTCCATTTTTTATTTGTTCAATAGTTATTGAAGAGAATCAATCAAATGACAAATGACAAATGACAAATGACAAATGGAAAATGAAAAATGGGCCGCGCTCCCAGGGGCGCTCCCAGAGGCAGCAGCCGCCAATTGTTTGTCGGCGTTGTAGGGATATGATGGTTGCGCCTCACCCAATCAATGATCAGCTCGCGCAGTTCTTTGCTTGATCGGTAGATTACCGGCGCATTCTTAAACATCGTGTAACCGGCGCCGCCGTTGACTCGGAAGGTGATCGTCGCAAGGCGCAGCTTTTGGGTAGGGCTGACCGACTGCCCGCGAAAGCGCATGTTCTGAATGCGCTCGCCGACAGGCTTGGAGATATCCAAATCGTAGACGAGGCCTTCCGCTACGTCATAGGTGTAGCTTGGAAAGCTGTCGTCGGTGAGCTCGGATAATGGGATGTTCGGCTTGTATGTGCCAAAATGCCGGGCCGAGTGTTCAAGCGCTTCCTTCAATTGCTTCCCGGTGACTTCTATCACGATCGGAGTCGCTTCATACTCATAGAGCCCGACGATGTCGCGCACGGTCACCGGGCCTTTCGGGATCCGCGCTTTTGAGTTCAGCGCCATCGCCGTTGAAACATCCGCGTTGCCCAGTTCCAACTGTACGCGATGAACCAGGTCGAGAATGGCCGTGTCGCGGAATCGTTCTTCGCCAGCCTTCAATTCAACGGGCGAATCGCCGATCACTTGATCGAGCCAGGCCTGCGTTTCACGATGATACGGTTCAGCGAGGCGAAGGATCTCCGGATCAGCCTCCACTTGTTCACTGACGGGAATCGCGCGGGCTGATTTGGCAACGACGCGCCAGCGGCCGGTCGTACTTGTCTTTTCCAGATAGACGTCCGCGCGCGCAACGCTTCGACCCCATTTGTCTGCCTGCGCGAGCAGCACTCCGTTGATGTAGATGGAAGGCACCTCGCGATGTGTGTGACCCATCAAGATGACATCGATACCCGGAACGTTTTGGGCAATCGCAAGCGCGGCGTTTTCATTCGGCATCTGGCCGGGGAACTTCTCGCCGGTTCGTAGATCGGCTTCAAGCCCCATGTGCATCGCTATGATGACCAGATCGACGCGTTCTTTCTCGCGGAGCACTGCGGTCCACTTCTTAGCCTCGGCGACAGGTTCGCGCACGTCGATCTTCGAATAGTACCGCTCAGGATCATCCAGACTCGGCATACCAGGCGTAGTCAGCCCGATAATGCCGACGCGAACGCCGTTTACTTGTTTGACTATGAACGGCTGGAAGTAGGTTTCGCCCGTTCCCGTCTTATAGGTGTTCGCCGAGAGCCAGGCGAATCGAGCCTCGCTGCGCGCTTTGTTGAGCACATCAAGGCCGAATTCATACTCGTGGTTTCCGACTGCCATCGCGTCATACCCGATAGCACTCATCACCGTCATCATCGGATCGGGCGGGTTGTTGTTTATCTTTGCGTGATGGAACGTGAGAGGCGTGCCCTGAATCGTATCGCCGGAATCGAGCATGAGCAGGTTGGGTGTTTCCTTGCGCGCCTGCTTTACCACGGTAGCAACCCGAGCCAGTCCGCGCACGTCCGGTTTGTTTGTGTTGTAGTCGATGGGGTAGATGTTGCCGTGTAGGTCGGTGGTCGAGAGAATCGTGATATGCGCCCTGGCCGGCCCGTCGGCGGTGCAAGTCGCGGAGCATATCAGCAGCGCCAGCCCGCGGATCAAGCTTTCGAGCGGAATGTTTATGATTCTCATGGATTAATGCGTCGAGGGCTTCGATGACTTAGCGGGACTGCAGCTTCCTTTGAAGGAGGGTAGTCGCCAGGTTGAGCCGTCCGAAAGGGTGATACACTCGATGACCACTCGCTCAGACGGTACTGCTGTCGCGGAGACCGTCGCTGTTGGTGCTGACCGGGTATACCCCTCCAATGTCTTCTCGTGATTCGGGTGAATCGTCACCGTGCTGTAAAAGCGACGGCGATCGACCTCGCTCTCGGTCTGCGGGTCGATGAACACGTAGTCCCAACGCATCGCCCGGATGTCTCTGTCTCCGGTGTTCCTGATCTTTGCCTCATAAACGTATCGCGTGCTTTGCAATGTTCGGGTCTGATTGGGCGGCGGGGAGGAACGTGACGGCGCGGGTATGACGTCGTAGTCCGGGCGGTCAGTTACCTGAACTATGACAGTCTTCGACCATTTTTGGCTCAGAATTTTGACGTTTGGAGGTGCGTGGTCGGGGCTCAAGGTTTGGGCGGATGCGACCGATGCCGTGGCGGCTATGATGAAGAGTATAACGATAGCTCTCATGGGCGATCTCGCTTGATACGCTCTTTAGTGAATTCGAGTACTAATCCCTGGTCAAGTTACTCTCGCTCTTTATCCGGTTGAGCAATTTGCGCTAAGGCATTTGCCAACTGATCTGTCTTGAACCCAAACGGTCCCGCGGCGCTCTTAAATGCTACGCGCCCATCCTTATCGATCACGTAGAGCCTGTCTGGCCAGCCAGTATAGGCAATCTCGGTTGAGTTCTCTATTCTATCGACCAGGGCAGGAAACTCTATCCCCAAATTGGTCGAGCACGTGCCGGCGAGCTTAACACGTTCATCATAAACCTGAGGGTTCTCGTGTACGATACCTTCTCTTTCATTACTCTCCATCCGCCAGCCATCGCTCGCGTGCGCTTCCCGAATGTAAATCAGGAAAAAGTCTGCTTGATTCTTGTACTGCCGATAAAGTTCATTGAGCGCGGGAACCTCCCGGCGAAAAGGCGGTCAGGTATAGCTGCCGAAGACCAGGATTACTGGCTTTTGGCCTCTCGACGCAGAGAGCCGCACCGTTGAATGTTTATCGTATGTTTCTAACGAAAAATCCGGAGCTTGATCACCGACTTTGAGCTTACCCTCTCTGGCATGGAGCCACATCGGCTTGAACGGAACGACCATGAATAAAAAACCAGGGGTCTTCGACATTACTGTGCTGAAGAGATCCGGGCTTTGGCACATAGTAACGTAGAACCCAACAAGTAGGGCGGAATAAGTTATTAATAATATAGAAGCCAACCCCAAAGCGATCTTCGTTGCTCTTCTCACAGGTGACTCCTTTGAGCTGAGTTATTCGGCAGGCGAGGATAGTATCAAACAAAGATTCAGCCCTCAATACCTCTATGATTGGCAAGCGACGTGCCTGGCTTTAGCATCGGCGCAAGGAGCTTGGGCCGACAGGGACTGGTTCTTGCTAAACCAAATCCAACGGGCTCGTTGAGCTTTGAAATTTGTTGGAATAAGGAGGGAATGAAGCAATGCGAAATCAAACACGTGCGCTTGCGGTTGCAGGTATGATCGTTCTTGGTTCACTCGCGCTTGCGTGCGAGGAAAACGGTTCTTACCACTCAAGCAGCGTGAACGCAAACAAGGCGGCTGGACCTTCTCAGGTAACCGAGTCTGACCGCGAGTTTGCGACCAAAGCTGCGATGGGCGGCAAACATGAGGTAGAACTTGGCCGGCTTGCTGCTGACCGCGCTTCGGACAGCGACGTAAAAGCGTTCGCCAACCGTATGATTCAAGATCATTCGCGCGCCGGCGACGAATTGATGCAGACCACCTCTCGACTCGGCATAAAAGCGCCAGACGAGGACGAAGCACCATTCAAGGAAATGGTCGATCGCCTCTCGAAGCTGAAAGGAGCCGAGTTTGATCGCGCTTATATGAGCGATATGGTCGAAGATCATATGAAGGACCTATCTGAAATTGAGAGCTACGCAAAAGGCGACAACAATCCCGAACTGAAGGCCTGGGCTGCGAAGATCGTGCCGATTGTGCGCGAACATCTTCAACAAGCCCAAAGCGTCGCCGCTAAGATAGGAGCCCAGAAAAAGTAGGAGACGTTCAATGGGTAGGGGCGTCTTCACCGGACCACTCTCTGTGAGGACGTCTTCACTCTTGCCCCAATGCGTGGTGGGAATTGGGCGGGCGCTTTTTTCGCGAAGAGTTGTCTTCGATAAAAGCTCCGGCGGGCGCTGAATGTTCGAGCCCGGCTTACGGAGATCGCTATATACTATCGTGATGGATTTCCCGTCGCTGTGACAAACCTGTAATGCCGCGAGGCGTTGATCGTTGCCGCTGATCTCGGAGGAAGAGTCGACGGGCAACTTAGTCAGGCTGAGCTGAGAATACTCTCGAAGAAATGAACGACTACCTTGCATCTCCCAGATCATGGAGAGGACGGCAGCGCTCGTTTGCTCGCGGGACCGAGCGGTTATGATAGAATGCGCTGCGGTGCGAGGAACGAAACCAATTGGTTGGAAAGATTCTGTTACTCTGCTGTTTACTTTATAGCAATTGGAGCCCTGTAAATAAAGATACTCAGCACCTGGTGATGGGACGTTAATAGTATTCATCACAATCAAGCATAATCAGAACGGTTGCGATTGATGAACATTCTTGGCATCTCAGGGCAGGAGCGTGACGCGGCCGCCGCGCTGGTTCAGGACGGTCGAGTTGTTGCCGCAATCGAAGAAGAGAAGCTTGCTCGGATCAGGCACGTCGGTATGAACTACGCCGGCGGTCTGCCCTTTCGCGCTATCGAATTTTGCCTCGAGCGCGGCGGAATCGGGTTCGATAAGATCGACTATGTCGCTTATTACCTCGAGCCTCACAAATTGTTTCACCGCGAGATCGCCTTTAACTCGTCGCGCGCGATCAACGCGGCGGAGCAAGGTTCGATCGAAGAATTCCCGCCTTACTTTGTCGAGAGCCTGAATGATCTCAAACAGAGGCTGAGGACCGGCAGACTGGTTGAATCGCAGCTTTCGGCAGGCGGCCGGTTCGTCGAGGTCCCTCATCAACTCTCGCATGGAGCGAGCGCATTCTTTGCCTCGGGCTTCGCGCGTGCCGCGGTGATCTCGGTCGACAACAAAGGGGATATGACTTCGGCCGCGTTGATGACCGGGGACGGAGAACGCCTTCGCGTTCACGCCGAAGCGCAGTTTCCAAACTCGATTGGGATGGTGTACGGCTCGGTGACCGCTGCCCTGGGCTTTGACGCCGGCGGCGATTGGCACAAGACGATGTGGCTGGCGCCTACCGGCGAGCCGGAGTCCGCGGATCTATTCAAAGACCTTCTGTGCGTTGACGACAGCGGCTTGCCCGTCGTCAACCTCGATTACTTCGATCCTCCCTTGAGAGGAACGCCCGCGCTTTCGGATCGATTCTTCGAGCGCGCCGGCTTGAGGCCAAGAGGCAAAGAAGAGCCGATCAGCGGGAAGCATCGCAACCTGGCGGCGAGCGTTCAAGCGCGAGTCGAAGACGTTCTGTGTGAGATCGCCATCCGCCATCGCGAGCGAACGGGTGAGGAGAACTTGTGTATGGCTGGCGGCGTTGCTCTCAACAGCCTGGCCGCGTCCGCCGTCGAGCGGCGCGCAGGATTTGCTCGTTTGTTCGTGCAACCGGCCGCGGGCAACGCGGGTTGCTCGATAGGAGCGGCGCTCTACGTATGGCATCAGGTGCTTGGCAACCGCGAGCGAGTCTACCAGATGCGGCACGCCTTTCTTGGCCCCCAGTTCAACGACGAAGCGATAAAGGGGGTGCTCGACAATTGCAAGATCGCTTACGAATACTCGCTGACCGAAGACAAGCTGATCGCCGAAGTCGCGCGGCAGCTCGCGCAGGGAAAGATCATCGGCTGGTTTCGCGGGGCGATGGAGTTCGGGCCGCGCAGCCTTGGCGCGCGCAGCATACTGGCCTCTCCCACTTCGGAGATGATGCGTGACAACCTGAACGCGTTCATAAAACATCGAGAAGAGTTCCGCCCGTTCTGCGCGGCGGTGCCTGAAGAACGCACCGAGGAGTTCTTCGAGGCCAGCGCGCTGAATGAGTTCCTTCAGGGAGTGAGTCAAATAAAAGAAAGCAAGCGGCATTTGATCCCCGCTGCAGTGTTCGGCAACGGTCTGGTTCGAGTTCACAGCGTGAGCCGAAAGACCAACTCGTCATTTTGGAAACTGTTATCGAAATTTGGCGAGTCAAGCGGTGTGCCGGTGCTTTTGAATACATCATTCAATCTCTTCGGTGAGCCGGTGGTATCGACTCCGCGCGAAGCGGTGAGAGGTTTTTATTGTTCGGGGATCGATTGTCTGGCCATTGGTAATTTCTTGATTAAGAAGTGAGCACTTTGCGTCTTGAGACTTGGCAGTTCAGAATACAAGCTTTAGCTTGCTTCCATGGGTTTACCGATCGATTCACGCAAGCTAAAGCTTGTACTCTGAACTGCTAAGTCGCAAAGACTTCAAACGGTTTCAAACGAGAGGAAAATGGCAAAGCGAGCTTATCTGGTAACCGGCGGGGCGGGCTTCATCGGGAGTCACATCACCGAACGGCTGGTGCGTGAAGGCCACCTCGTCCGCGTGCTCGACAACTTCAGCTCGGGTCACGAAGCGAACCTTATATCCTTTCGCAGCGGCGTTGAATTGATTCGGGGCGACATCTGCGACAAGCAATTGGTCAGCGAAGCGACAAAGGGTGTCAATGTCGTGTTCCACGAAGCCGCGCTCGGGTCCGTCCCACGTTCTGTTGCCGATCCGGCAACCACTCACGACGTAAACATCACCGGGACGCTCAACGTGCTGCTCGCGGCGCGAGACGCGGGAGTCAAGCGCGTCGTTTACGCGTCAAGTTCGTCGGTCTACGGCGAGACTCCCGTCCTGCCGAAGCGCGAAGATATGACACTACGGCCGCTTTCGCCGTATGCGCTATCCAAGCTTGTGGGCGAGCACTACGCCAGTGTGTTCAAACAGGTTTATGGTTTCGAAGTCGTGTCTCTTCGCTACTTCAACATCTTCGGCCCGCGTCAGGACCCCGAATCCCAGTACGCAGCGGTGATCCCGCGATTCGTCACTGCTTTGCTCGACGGCAAAGCTCCTGTCGTTTATGGTGACGGTCTTCAATCGCGCGACTTCACTTTTGTGGACAACGTGGTAAATGCGAACCTGCTGGCAGCCGAAGCAGAGGGCGTCGCGGGCCGCGCATTCAACGTGGCGTGCGGAGGCCGCTACACGTTGCTCGATCTGCTCGGGAAGATGAAAGAAATACTCGGCAGCGACATCGAACCGATTCACGAAGCCGCGCGTGCTGGAGACGTGCGCGACTCGCAGGCTTCAATTGAGGCTGCGCGGCAAGCGTTCGGCTATAGAGTGTCTGTTGATTTTGAAGAAGGGCTTCGCAAAACGGTGGATTGGTATAGAGAGCAAGTCGGAAAATAACATCGGACCGCAAGTCGTACGAACATTATAGGCCGCCGCTTGATTCCCGGCAAAGACGTAGACGCTAAGTAAGTAAACCCTCAATTCTGGACACACACCGAATACCCACAGGTGCAGTACAAACATCCTCCATTTTGACGCAGAGTCTCCCCGCAATCCGGACAGATGTTTCTGGCAAGGAGCAGATTCTCAGGCCGCTCCATCTCTGCGTGACCTGCCGACGCCAGAGTCAACGGCTCGCTCATATCTTCCAACTCTGTGCTCAGCACTTGTTTCTCGCGAGAGCCGTCTCGATAAACGGTGATCCCTTTGCAGCCGAGATTGTGAGCCAACAGGTAAGCACGCTTCACATCGTCAACCGTAGCGCCGGCAGGGAAGTTGATCGTCTTTGAAACCGCCGCATCGATGTGCTTTTGAAATGCGGCTTGCATTCGAACGTGCCACTCGGGCGCGATCTCGTGCGTCGTCACGAACACTTGCGCTGCTTCGGCGGGGACCTCCGGAAGATCATGCAGCGAGCCCGTCTCCGCGACTCGCCTCATCAACTCTTCGCTGAAGAATCCGTGGTCGCGCGCGTACCTCTCGAACAGCGGATGAACAAAAGTCATCCGCTCGGATTCGAAGGAGAGCCGCCGGTAGGCGATCGAGTAAACCGGTTCGATGCCGCTGGAACAGTTCGCAATCAGGCTGATGGTCCCGGTAGGCGCAACCGTGGTCACCGTCGCGTTGCGCCGCTCCTGGAAGCGTTCCTGGGAGCGCTCCTGGGAGCGCAGGCTTCCAGCCTGCTCCTGGCCGCCCTTCTTGTGGATGCTCTCCTGCTTATAAATGCTCTCCTGAAACCATCTCGGGAATGCTCCCCGTTGCTTCGCCAGCTCAACCGACGCATCGAGCGCCTCGCGAGAGACAAACCCCATCACTTCTTCGCCGAGCTTGACCGCTTCATCAGAGTCATACGAAATGCCGAGCAGGATCAGCAAATCGGCCCAGCCCATCACGCCCAGACCGATCTTTCGATTGAGCCGGGTGATTTCGGCGATCTGCGGTATCTGGTACTCGCTCACGTCGATGACGTTGTCCAGGAAGTGAACCCCGAGCGCTACGACCTTCTTAAGGCGGTCATAATCGATCTTGCCGTCGCGATGGAACTTCGCGAGGTTGATCGAACCAAGCACGCAGGACTCATAAGGGAGCAATGGTTGTTCGCCGCACGGGTTGGTGCTCTCGATCTCACCAAGCTCAGGCGTCGGATTATCACGGTTGATTCGGTCGATGAAGATCACCCCTGGCTCGCCATTGCGCCACGCGGATTCGACGATTCGATCCAACACGTCGCGTGCGTCCAACTGACTCACGACCTCGCGAGTGCGCGGATTGATCAAGTCGTACTGCTCGCCTTTCTTGGCCTTCTCCATGAACTGGTCGGTCACCGCGACCGAGATGTTAAAGGTATTCAACTCGAGCGGATTCGTCTTGGCGGCGATGAACTCTTCGATATCCGGGTGATCGACGCGAAGGATGGCCATGTTCGCGCCGGCACGTTTCCCGCCAAGCTTCGTTACTTCGGTGGCGAAGTTGTAGAGGCGCATGAACGAGACTGGGCCGCTCGAAACTCCGTGAGTCGATTCGATGGGATCCTCTCTCGGCCGCAGCCTGGAAAAGGAAAACCCCGTGCCCCCGCCGCTCTTTTGAATAAGGGCGGTGTCGCGCAGCGTCCCGAAGATACCTTCCATCGAGTCTTCGACAGGCAGCACGAAACAGGCAGAAAGCTGAGCGAGGTTACGCCCGGCGTTCATCAACGTGGGTGAGTTGGGGAGAAATGCGAGGTTCGTCATGATCTCAAAGAAAGCTTCTTCGGCAGCGCCGGCACCGGCGGGTGTACCGTGTTGAAGATCGGCCTCGGAGACGCTGCGGGCGACGCGGTGAAACATATCTTCCGGAGTTTCGGCGTCGCGCCCATCGTTATCACGCGCCAGGATGCGTTTCTCCAAAACTCGCAGCGCATTTTCTGTGAGATCAATCTTCACCGTCAAATTTGTCTTGTCTCTTTCGTTTCTTCGAGCGGGAGCGGCCGCTTGCGTTCCGACGGGCCGCTCAGGGCTTAGGAACCTGTAAGTCCCGACAGATTTCGTGCAAGGAAGTCATTGATCTCGCGATGTCCAGGAATCGTAGACGTCTTCTGAGCGTGGCGATTGACATAGACAGTGTGATCGCTGCCTTCGCCTGGGAACTCGCAGCCCGTCGCCGCAAGGTGACGGATCAGCTCTTTTGAACGAAGCCGCGAGAAAGATACTCGTCTCACGAAGCAAGCGCCGCGATGTGGGTCCTGACAGCCTCCCCCAGAGTGTCCAGGTTGTAGCCGCCTTCGAGGACTGATACGACTCGGCCGCCCCCGTTACGATCCGCCATATCCATAACCTGCCTGGTCATCTCTTCGAAGTCGCTGTCTTCGAGCATTAGCCCGCCCAGCGGATCACCCCGCCGCGAATCGAATCCCGCCGAGATGATTATCAAGTCAGGCGGAAAAGCTTTTTCAATCACCTTGAGCGCGTCCGCGAATGCTTCCCGGTGCGCAATAGCAGACGTTCCTTCCGAAAGCGGAATGTTGAGAGTTGTCCCTTCGCCCTTATCGAGGCCGCGCTCATTGGCCGACCCGGTTCCGGGATAATACGGATACTGATGCGTCGAAAAATAGAACACCGATGGATCGTGATAGAAGATCTCTTGAGTGCCGTTGCCGTGATGGACATCCCAGTCGATTATCAAAACGCGGTCGGCCCCGTAGTGGACTTGAGCATACCGTGCGGCAATTGCGACGTTGTTGAAAAGACAAAAGCCCATTGCCCGGTTCGAACTCGCGTGATGCCCGGGCGGCCGGACGAGAGCGATCGCGTTGGTTGCGTCATTGAAGACTTCGTCGACGGCGACGGTCGCCGCTCCCGCCGCTAGCCTCGCGATCTCGAAGGACTGCGCGCAGATGGCGGTATCCAGATCGACAAAGGGAACGCCGCGCTCGCATAAGCTTCTAATTTGATCGATGAGCCGATGGCTGTGACAGCGCATGATGTCGTCATCGGTAACCTGTCGCGGCGCCAGATGCTGAAGCCTGGTCCACAGCGACTCGTCTTGTTGGAGGGCGGAGATTATTACCTTGAGCCTCTCTGGGTTCTCTGGATGGTGGCCGGTTTCGTGTTTGAGATAAGCTGGATCGTAGACCAGGGCCGTCGTCATGGCGACGATTATAGATGAACGACCGTTGAGGACGCCAAGAGAAGCGCAGTTGAAGTTCGTGAACGGGCTTCAGACGGAAAGTAGCAGGCCATTTCTATTTTCCATTTTCCATTTCCATTTATCATTTGTTATTGAAGAGAATCAGCACTTTTCAAGCATCAAAATGGCAAATGGCAAATGGTAGATGAAAAATGGAAAGTGGCCTGGTCTTCAATCGACGTTGTCCATCGTGCGAACTACCAGCCAACGTCCGTGCTCTTTGCGCCATATCTCCAGATAGCGACGATCAGCGATTTGAGAATCGCCGCCCGCCTTCGGCGAGAGCGTCACTCGGAAGCTGCCGCGAGTGAAAGCAAAGTCTCCGAGGACCTGAATCTCTTCGTTGGCAACCTCAACTCGAGAGCGGAACTTCTCAAATGCCGCGGCGATGCGTTCCGCAGTTTCAGCCTTGGTTTCCGGCGGCGCGCCATTACGTACTTTGACCAGATCCTCTCCGTAATACGCAAGCACTCGGGCGAGGTCCCCCGCATTGTACGCACTCGCGAATTCCGCTATCGCCGATTCGATCGCCGTCTTGTCGTCCATTGCTTATTCATATCGCAGCGCGATCATCGGATCAACTCTGGTTGCGCGGCGAGCGGGTATGAAGCTCGCTATCAGAGCGACCACGCCCAACAGCAGTGAAATGCCCGCGAACGTCAGCGGATCGTGAGCGCCTACTCCAAACAACAGGCTCGCCATAACTCGAGTCGCGGCGAACGCGCCTGCGAGTCCGAGCCCCACTCCAATCAGGGTCACAACCATCCCTTGCCTGACCACCAGCGCGAGCACATCGTTCTGTTGGGCTCCCAGGGCCATTCTTATGCCAATCTCGTGTGTGCGCTGGGTGACCGAGTAGGACATCACTCCGTAGATCCCGACCGCAGCTAACAACAAGGCCACGGTCGCGAAGATGCCGAGCAGGAACATCGAGAAGCGCTTCTGCAAAACCGAGTTCGAAACGATCTGCTCCAGCGTCGTCACCCGGTAAATGGGCTGATCTTTGTCGATGGAATCAATCGCGCTTCGAATGGCCGATACCATCCCGCTTTGGGAAGAGTCTGTTCGTAATATCAGGTACATGTCGCGCTGCGGACTCTGGCTCAGAGGAAAGTAGTATTGCACTTTTGTCTTACCATCGAGGCCGTACTGCTTGACATGTCCAACCACTCCGACGACTTGACGCCAGTTTCGTTGAGCTCTGGTCCCCTCGAAGAACGCGGCTATGCGCTTTCCAATCGGGTTCTGATCGGGCCAGTACTGCTCGGCCAGGGTCTCATCGATGATGGCCACGGGAAGGGAGTCTTTCGAATCGGCGTCGGTGAAATAACGGCCGCTCAGCAAAGTGATACCCATCGCCTGGAAGAAATCCGGGCTCACCATATGCGGGTCGCCGTGCGGGCTCGGTTCGCCTGGGGCGACCTGCAAGCCTTCGACCCCGAACGAGGCGTTCCAGTTGTTATTGGTCATGGGAAGGTTATTACCCACGGCCGCGAAGCCGACCCCAGGCAAGGTCTTTACCCGCCGGACGGCTTGCTCAAAGAATGCCGCGATCTGTTGGTTCTCAGCGTATTTTGAGCGGGGCAGCGAGAGCTGCATTGTTAGAACGTTTGTAGGATTGAACCCGGGACTGACTTGCTGCAGCCGAATAAAGCTTCTGATCAACAGACCGGCGCCTATCAACAACACGAGGGCGACCGCTACCTCGAACACGACCAGCGCGGATCGCACGCGATTCCGATGACGGCCTTCGGTGCCGCCTCTTCCGCCTTCTTTAAGCGATTCGTTGAGATCGGGTTTCGATGAGTGAAGCGCGGGCACCAAGCCAAAGACGATCCCCGTTAGCATCGATATCGCGAGTGTGAACCCGAGCACCTGAGTGTTGATGCTTATGTCCTTCCATCCGACTATGAAGCCGGTTATATCCTCCGGGACCCCCAGAACCAGAAGGCGGATGCCCACGAATGCAAGCAGCAACCCAACGGCGCCGCCGAGCGCCGCAAGGAGTACGCTTTCTGTCAGCAATTGTCGAACGATTCGCGAGCGACTGGCGCCTAATGCGGTCCGCACAGCGATCTCTTTTGAACGAGCCGATGCGCGGGCTAACAGCAGGTTGGCTACGTTCGCGCAGGCGATGAGCAGCACGCAGCCGACGGCTCCCAGAAGTATGAAAAGGGCTGTTCGAAAGCTGCCGACCAACTGTTCTCGCAGCGGCACGACTGTTATGCCCCAATACGGTCCATAGAACTCCTGCCGCAACTGATCGGCCAGCGTGTTCATCTCGGCTGCTGCTTGCCCGAGGGCGAGGCCCGGTTTCATTCGCGCGACACAGATGAGGTATTCATTCCCGTGATTGGTCGCGGCAAGCTGATCGGGAGTGAAGGCTACCGGGGTGAACAGATCGACTTCGACCATGAACACAAAGCGCGGAGGCATAATGCCAACTACGTCGTAGCTGGTCCCATCGAGTGTAATCGTCTGACCGATCAGATTCGGGTCGCCGCCGAATCTTCGCTGCCATAGTCCGTAGCTCAACACAACGACGCGATTCTTGCCCGGCTGATCTTCTTCGGCGAGAAAACTCCGCCCCCTTACCGGCTCCACTCCGAGCGTGGTGAAGAGATTGTAGGAGACTCGCGCGCCTTGAAGACGTTCGGGCTCGCCGACCCCTGTGAGGTTCACACTCCAGGTTGTCGCCGTCGCCACCTGCTCGAAGGAGCTGGTCATATCCCTGTACTCGACGTAACTTGGCGCTGATACCGATGCTTGATCCAGATTGAGCTGCGGATAGGTATGCCAGATCAGAACCAACCGCTCTGCGTCCTTGTAGGGAAGCGGCTTCAAGAGAAGTGCATTGACGACGCTGAAGATCGCCGTGTTAGCGCCGATTCCGAGGGCCAGGGCGATGACGGCGACCGCCGTAAAGCCGGGGCTCTTGAGCATCGTTCGAATGGCGTAACGGATGTCGTGCCTAAGAGTGTCCATAAGTCGAATAGGTCAAAGGTCGCATAGGTCCTATTATTCATACCTCAGCGCTATCATTGGATCTACCCTGGTTGCGCGGTGAGCTGGCACGAAACAGGCTACCAGCGCCACTCCGGTCAGGATCAGCGAGATGACGATGAACGTGAGCGGATCGGTTGGACTCACGCCATAGAGCATGCTGGCCATTAATCGAGTAAGACCAAGCGCCACCGCAACCCCGAGTGCGACTCCGATCACCGCCAGCGTCATCCCGTTTCTTAAGACTAAGCTCAAGACACTCGGTCTCGATGCGCCCAGCGCCATCCGAATGCCTATCTCGTGTGTCCGCTGGCTGACCGAGTACGAGATCACTCCATACAGACCGATCGAGGCCATCATCAAAGCGACCCCGGCAAAGATCGTCATCAGGACCATATTGAATCTCGATGACGCCATCGATTCCTCCACAACCTGTTTCATCGGACGGATTTTCGTGATTGGAGCCTCGTGAGCCACTTCGCCAATTGCGCTGCGCACAGCGCCCGTCAGACCCGCGGGATCGGCTTCCGTGCGAATCACAAGAGTCGCTTCCTGACCGAGTGACAATTGAGCGAACGAGAAATAGATTTCAGCAGATGCCTGACGGTCCAGTCCCCACTGTCTAGCGTCTCCGACCACGCCTACTATTTCGTGCAGCTCTCCGTCCAGCGCCTTCACCCGTTTGCCTATTGGATCCTCGTCGCCGATAAAGGATTGGGCGAACGTTTCGTTGACAAGCACGTTCTCGGGTTTCTTTGACAGGTCGGCGTCGTTGAGTGTGCGGCCACGAATCACCGGTATGCCGATCGATTCGAAGTAGCCGGGAGTGACCTGACGAAACTCGGCGACCGGAGCGTCTCCGGGATTGAAGGGCGGTTTACCTTCGACGTTGAAGCCTCCGTTTACGCTGCCTCTCCCGGTGACCGGGAGGTCGTTGATTGCGCCCACAGCTCGCACGCCCGGAAGCTCGGCGATCTTGCGCCTTGCCTCCGCCAGAAAGTTGGTTGCCTGCTTAGCCGCCGCGCCTTGCGCATCGGCGCCGGTGGCCGATGACGTATATGGAAACGAGACGTCGGCGGCGAGTGATTTGTTTGGATCAAAACCCGGACTGACTTCGGTGAGCCGCTTGATGCTCCCGATCAGGAGCCCGGCGCTGACCAGCAGTACTAACGACGCCGCGATCTCGAAAACGACCAGCCCGCGGCGGAGAATCGTGCGTTGTCCTTCGGAGCTTCCACGCGAGCCTTCCTTGAGCGCTTCGTTCAGGTTCGGCCTGGAAACCTGGAGGGCGGGCGCGAGCCCGAAAACCATTCCGGTGAGCAATGATACCGCGAATGTGAAGCCGAGCACCCAGCGATCAATCGCCACCTCGTTGATCCGGGGGAGACCGGCAGGCGCCAGTGTTACCAGGAGCCTGATTCCTAACATTGAAAGGAGCACGCCGAGGGCGCCCCCAACCAGCGCCAGCAACAGGCTCTCGGTCAGGAGCTGTCGGACTATACGCACCCGGCTCGCGCCAAGGGCGGTACGGATGGCGAATTCACGGGTGCGTGCGGCCGCGCGCGCCAGTGAGAGGTTGGCTACGTTTGCGCATGCAATCAGCAGCACGAATCCGACTGCCCCGAGCATGATCAGAAGCACGCCCCGAAGATTTCTGACTTGCTCTTCGAGCAGCGGCACCACTTTGACGGTGAGGTTCGCGTCGTTGTCGGGAAATTGCTGAGCAAGCGCCGCGGTGATTTGGTTCATCTGCGCTTCGGCCTGCGATTCGGAGACGCCGTCCTTGAGGCGGGCGATCACCTTCAGATAATTAGAGCCGCGCGGCGCTTTCTGTTCATCCAGAATCGCGGGCTTCCAAACGTCGATGCGCGGCGGAAACTGGAGCCTTGCGGGAGCTACGCCGATCACGGTATAGACGTCGCCGTTGAGCGTTATGGTTTGCCCGATCAGGCTCTGCTGACCACCAAATCGCCGCTGCCATAACCCGAAGCTTATTACCGCTACGGGACTGGACCCGGGTTGATCGTCTGATGGACTGAAGTAGCGGCCGGCGGCAGGCGGAACATCAAACAGCGAGAAAAAATTTCCGGTGACGCGAACGCCGCTGATTCTTTCCGCTTGATCCCTGCCGGTTAGATTGAGGACCTGGTAGTGATAGGCGCCGATATCTGAGAACACTTCTTGTTTGTCTCGCCATTCAAAGAAGTCGGGCCGGGAGATTGGTCCGCGCTCAATTGGGGCTTGCATGCGATGGACGTGGACAAGTCGGCCGGGGTCTTTGTAAGGCAGTGGGCGCAACAGCACTGAGTTGACGACGCTGAAGATGGCCGTGTTGGCTCCGATGCCAAGCGCGAGGGCTAGGGCCGCCACTACCGTGAAGCCGGGACTCTTGAGCATCGTCCGAATAGCGTAGCGAATGTCATGCCTAAGAGTGTCCATAAATCGAATAGGTCCTACGGTCCTATAGGTCAAATAGGTTTTATTATTCGTATCGCAGCGCCACCATCGGATCGACCTTCGTTGCTCGGCGTGCTGGCACCAAACAGGCTACCAGAGCCACTCCCGTCAGTATCACCGAGATGGCCGCGAACGTAATCGGGTCAGTCGCGCTTACGCCAAACAACAAGGTCGTCATCAGCCGTGTCAGCGCTACAGCGAAGGCGAGCCCTATGCCTATGCCTGCGAGCGCCAGCATCATCCCCTGTCTAACGACAACCCCAAGCACGCTGCGTTGTTGGGCGCCCAGCGCCATACGAATGCCGATTTCGTGAGTGCGCTGAGTGACGGAGTAGGACATCACACCGTAAATTCCAACCGCCGCTAATATCATTGCGATCGCCGAGAACGCCGCGAACAGAATCATGTTGAGCTGGCGCTGCGCTAACGACGTCGTGACGAGTTGGTCCATTGTTTTGACCTGGTACAACGGCACGTCGCGATCGAGCGAAAGCACTGCGCCGCGCACCGCGCTGGTCAAGCTGAGCGGCTCGACGCTTGTCTTGATCGCCAGATACATTCGATTCGATGGACGTTGGGGGTAAGGGAAGTAGGCTTGCTCGCGACCTTCTTGTCCGAGTGCGAATTGTTTAACCTGATCGACGCCGTAGTGTCTGACGTGTGCGACTACGCCGACGATCTGACCCCATTGGATGTCATTAGGGTTATTAAAGCGCGCGATGAAGCGCTTGCCGACGGCGCTGCCGTTCGGCCAGAAGCGGCGCTGGAAGCTTTCATCGACCACCGCGACCGGCGGCGCGCTCTCGTTGTCGGAGTCAGTGAAAAGCCTGCCTGCCTTCAGAGCGATCCCCATCGTTGAGAAGTAGTCGGGCGAGACGCTGCGCCGATCAGCCTCGATGTACGGGATGCCCTGAAACGACTTCAGAGTCTCGTCGGTATCGGCCCCTTCGACTGCTGTTGATCCCGACGAGTAGGATCCGCTCAGCGGCAGATGTGAGATTGCGCCGGCCGATTCGACACCGGGCAGTGCTTTGACCTTGTCGAGCAGTTGCCGATAGAAACCGGCGATCTGCGCGTTGTCTTTGTACGTCGTGGGAGGAATTGTCAGCCGCAAAGTGAGAGTCTTTTCTGTGCGGAAGCCCATGTTGACTTGCAGCAATCGCTGAAAGCTTTTGATCATCAGGCCCGCGCCGGCAAGCAGAACCAGGGCGATGGCGACTTCCGAAACTACAAGCACGTTGCGCAGCCGGTGGCGGCCGCTCGTCGAGCCGCGACCGCCTTCTTTGAGCGAATCGTGGAGATCAGGCTTCGAGATCTGAATTGCGGGCGCCAGACCAAAGGCGATACCTGTCACAACAGCCATCAGAACGCTGAAGCCAACCACGCGGGCGTCGAGTCCGATCTCTTCAATGCGAGGGATTTCACTTGGGCCGAAGGTTACGAAAAGCTTGACTCCCAGGTAAGCGAGCGCCAGTCCGAGAGTGCTCCCGATCGCCGCCAGGATCACGCTTTCGGTGAGCAGTTGTTGAATCAATCGACCGCGCCGGGCGCCCATGGCCGCTCGGATTGCGACTTCCTTTTCTCGAGCTGATGCGCGAGCGAGCAACAAGTTGGCGACGTTTGCGCAGGCAATCAGAAGAACGAAACCGACCGCGCCCAGAAGTATGTACAGCGCCGGACGAACATTGCCGACCAGCTCGTCCAGCATCGAAACGGGATAAAGCCCCCAACCGCTATCGCCGTAGTTGTTCGGGTATCGCTGTTCAAGAGTCGCCGCGATGTTGGTCAGGTCCGCCTGCGCTTGCGGTGGAGTGACGCCGGGCTTAAGTCGCGCGACGACTTCAAGGCCGTGGTTGCCTCGGTTATCAAGATTGGCTATGTCGATCGCCAGGGGAACCCATAGCTCATCCTGATCCGGAAATTGAAAACCTGCGGGCATAATGCCGATCACGGTGTAGCTGGTACCACTAAGCGCCAGTGTCTGGCCGATGAGGGAAGGATCGGCGCCGAAGCGGCTGCGCCAGAGGGCGTTGCCGACGAGGACTACCTTGTCGTTTCCGGGCTTGTCTTCTTCTTCCAGGAATGTACGACCTACGCTCGCCTGTATACCGAGGATCGGGAAGAGACTGGCGCTGACCGACGCCATATTCACTCGCACAGGATCGCCGCTGCCGCTTAGGTTCGCGCCGCCCGACTCATAAGCCGCGATATCCTCGAATGTCTGGTTTTGTTCTTTGAGATCCAGAAGCTCGGGTTGTGAAATCCAGTTCTTCGGAATGCCGGCCTTATCAATCTTGCCCCAGATTCGCACAAGACCGGCTGGGTCCTTGAAAGGAAGAGGCCTAAGCAGGACTGCGTTGATGACGCTGAAGATCGCGCTGGTGGCGCCGATGCCAAGCGCGAGCGCGATCACTGCGACTACCGTGAACCCCGGGTTCTTGCGCAACATTCGGATGCTGTAGCGCGCATCGTGAAGCAGGTTTTCCATGATTGCCTCTGAATGAACAATGGTTGTAGTTCGGCCTTCAGGCGGAAGTTTGTAGCACCAGTCTGGGACTAAACAGATACTAACTTCCGCCTGAAGGCCGAACTACGAAACAAGTTAGTGCATCGCGAGCGCTTTGTCTTTTGCGTCGCTTTCGTCGACGACCCGCCCATCGAAGAGGTGCACGCTGCGGTCCGCGTGAGCGGCGTATCGCTGATCGTGAGTCACCATGCAGATCGTCGCACCCTGGTCATGAAGCTCGCGAAGCAGGTCCATTACAGCTTCGCCGTTCGTAGAGTCGAGATTTCCGGTAGGCTCGTCGGCCAGGAGTATCAGAGGATCGCCAGCCACCGCGCGCGCAACAGCAACGCGTTGCTGCTGGCCCCCCGAGAGCTGGCTGGGAAGGTGCTTGCCTCGATGAGCCATGCCGACCCGTTCTAAAGCTTCCATCACCCGTTTCTTGCGTTCGATTGCCCTCAGGCCACGATAGGTAAGAGGCAATTCGACGTTCTCGAAGACGGTCAGATCGCCAATCAAATTGAAGCTCTGGAAAATGAACCCGACTTCGCGGTTGCGAATGCGCGCGCGCTCCGAGAGCGGCAGGTCTGCGACCGCCTTGCTGCCGAGCCAATAGCCGCCATCGGTGGGAGAATCCAACAAACCGAGGATTGACAGCAGGGTTGATTTACCGCAACCCGACGGGCCGTTAATCGAGATGAACTCGCCCCGGTTGATTTCGAGGTGAATACCCGACAGCGCGTGAGTTTCGACCTCGTCGGTTAAAAACACCTTGGTGACTCCTTCGAGCCGAAGCAGCGGTTGATCGGATGAACTCATCTTCCTGATCCTCCCTTTTACCTAGAGCAGAATGGTCCCTCAATCCTGGGATCGACGCTTTGCGTGGTTCCTTTGACAAAGCTATACAGCCTTCGACCTAATAACGTTCCCGGAATCTTGGCCGGGTGCAGACAACTTGAGTCGCGCGTTGAACACGCCTGGGCAGACTCAGGGCACAACGGTGAGTGGCGGATGGGAGCAAAAAGTTTCAAAGGGATAAGCGATTGAACGATAGGCCCGAAAATCTAATCAATGACAAATGCGAACGGCCCTAGTACGCTCCACGCGCCGGTTTGCAATCTATAATGCTCGATCTTGATCGATTTCACACCGCGAAGAGCGATTGTCCAGGGGCGAACTCACCTCGTCACAGTCTATCGAAGGCTGAATGATGAAACGCCCGCTGACATCGAGGCGTTAATGTAGGCGGACCTCAGCAGGGATTTGTCAGAGAAATGCGCTGGGAAGGTCCAAACTGAAACCTTTGATGTGCACGCGCCACTAACTGGTGTAACTTAGGATGAAGCCGGATATGATTGAGGCGATCAGCCTGGTGGGCCAGTCGAGCGGACGCGCCGGGACTTTGATGAACAGTTCGGAAGAACTCATAGCGCGCGCCCGACGCGGCGAGGACGAAGCTTTTCGTCTGATCTTCGATCGATACGGCAGACCCATCATCAGCTTTATTTATGATATGGTCGGCCGCCGGGAGCTTGCCGAAGAGCTGACACAGGAAACTTTTGTGCGCGCGTACAAGAACCTCAAAGCGCTCAGGGACGACACCAAGCTCTCGACCTGGCTCTTTGGGATTGCCAAGAACGTTGCCCGCGAGTCCTTGCGCCGCCGGCACCGCGAGAGCGATAAAGTTGGTATCGACGACGATCATGTGATTGAGCTCAGCGATGGGAAGCTTCCGCCCGACCGCCAGTTGCTCGATAAGGAATTGAACGGTGTCATTCGGGACGCGCTCGGAGCGCTGGACGAAGATAAGAGGCTGGTGTTTACTTTGAAAATATTTCAGCAGCGGAGCTACGAAGAAATAGCGGAGATCACCGGCTCCTCGATTCCAAAGCTCAAGACTGATCTGCATCGGGCGAGAGCCGAGATGCGCCGCCGCATCCGGCCTTACCTGGGAGTTGGCTATGAAGTGTGAAGAGTATCGAATACTGATCGAAGACTACGTCGACCGCGCGCTGGATCAAAAGACCGCGTCGCGCGTGACTGCGCACACCGAAACTTGCGCTGAGTGTGCGAGCTTCTACCGGGAGATGAGCCGCGAGCAGGATGTTTATGCGCGCTATCAGCGTGACGTCGAAGTGACTCCTGTGCTGTGGGCGTCAATCGAGAGCAGGATCAAACAAGAGCGAGCCGCGCAACCGGAAGGCCAGCGAATAGGAATGATATCGCGATTGCGCGAACAGTTGGCGGGGGTATTCTCTGCTCCCCGTTTGAGCCCGGCGTTTGCGGCCGCGCTTGTGATAGTCGCGATTGGAGTGACGGTGTTCGTGATGAGTCGTTTAAACTCGCGCGGTCCGCAACAGATCGCAACGGGCAACAGTAACGCCGCAGTCATCCAACCTGACACTTCAAATCGGAATTCCGATGTTGCGGTTCCGGCGCCCCATACTCCGGAAGAGAGGAAGAACGATACCCTCGCGGCAGCCACGGGAATCACGGCGCCGAATACTGTGAAGATAGCGCCGCCCACTGTGAATCCAAGGAATCGACAACCAGCGAGACTCACCCCTACTCAACTTGTGCGCGATGCAGAGCAGAAATATCTTACGGCGATCGCAATGCTCTCTCGCGATGTGGATCGCCGGCGCTCACAGCTTGATCCGATGATGCTTGCGCGGTTCGACGCCTCGCTCTCAGAGATCGATCGGACGATCAGAGAGACTCGGCACGTGGTGCGAGAGAATCCCGAAGACCCGATCGCGCTTCAATATTTGCTGGCGGCTTACTCGAAGAAGGTTGACGTGCTGAGAGAGATGACCACCGACTAAGGGATTATGTACAAGAGAGTGCTAACGGTTTTCATATTGTTGATGTTCAGCGCCGGCGTGCCCGCCGCGCTCGGCCAAACGACGCCCGCGGCGGCGCCTCGCCTCGAGCAGACGCCCAAGCCGCCTAAGACACCTAAGCCAGACAAGGCTCCTGCAGCCACTCCTGCGCCGCCCGTCCCAGAGGAAGAGCAAGTACATATCGAGCCGGTCAGTGTGAAGCTTGTGCGCGGAGGCAAGGTTTCGATCAGCAGCCGGTCAGGTCAAATCGTCGTCAGCGGCTGGGACCGAGACGTCGTTGAAGCCAAAGCTACGGGCGACAACGGTCCGGTGCCTATCGAGACGCAGACGACCGGCGATCCGGCTCGTCCGCGATTGTTGTTGACGATTCCAGCTCGACGCTACGGCAGAGACGCCAAGCTCGATGTGAAGGTTCCGCGTTACGCAGACGTGGAGACGCTCGATGGCTATCGAGGCGACATAGAAGTCGCGGATATCGACGGAGCAACCCTGATTAATGCCGGCAATGGCGACGTCAAGATTACGCGCGTGGGTTCCTTGAAAGTAAGTCGCCGCAGCGGCGACGTAACGGTAAGGGAGGTAAAAGGCGACGTAACGGCGCGCAGCTTCAGCGGCGATGTGGTCGTAGACAACGTCGGAGGGTTGGTCGATGTCGCCGCCACGAATGGCGACCTGAGAGTTCACAATGCCGGCGGAGATGTGCGAACCAACTCGGCTACCGGGGACGTTGAAGTTCGTTGCGCGAAGGGCCGAGCTGACGTGGCCAGCGCGAGCGGATCGATAACGTTGATAGGGGTTGGAGGCGACGTGGAAGCCTCCACAGCAAGCGGTGACGTGATTTTTCGAGGACAGATTCGAGTTGCCGGAAACTATCGGCTCAAGTCAATCTCGGGTACGGTCTCAATGACGATCCAGCCGGATGTGGCGGGCTTCACCGCGACGCTTTCAACCTACAGCGGCGAGATCGATACCGCTTTTCCGCTCAAGGTTGAATCACCGGTACAGGGCGGCCCAATTAATCGTAGAATCACCGGAACGTACGGCAACGGGCAGGCGAAGCTCGCGCTCGATTCATTCAGCGGAACGGTGAAGATCGCCAAGAGCACCGCTGCCGCTTTGAAAGAGTGCAAGTAGTGCGAGGTGGGTATACGAAACAGCGACTTTTCGTCGACTGATTTGCAACTTCCTTCTGTCATTCGGCACTCACCCGTCGAGAACGCGAACTGGTTAATAACAACAATGGAGGAGAGAAAATGAGAAAGACGTTTTTCGCTTTGTTCCTTATGGCAGCGGTTCTCTTCGCGCTTGCGCCCCAGTCCCTGGGCTCAGCGCAGGAGCGTGAGCGCCGCCGCACCACCACCACCACTAATACGACGACTGCGACGAACACCGCCGACCGCGAGGATCTGCCGGAGAGAGACGAGTTTCATCAGAGCTATTCACTGTCGGGCGGGGCTCGAGTCGAGGTGCGAGGGATCAACGGTTCTGTTGATATTGAGACCAGTCCAGGCAGTGTGGCCGAGGTCAACATCGTTCGATCCGCGCGAAGTCGCGAAGATCTCGAATATCGTAAGATCGTAGTAGAGCAAACTTCGAGCAGCCTTATCGTTCATGGCGACAATGACCACGAAAAGTCGAGCCTCGGGCGCAATCGCGACGTGCGCCAACGCGTGATGCTCAAGCTGCCGCGTGCAGTTGATCTGGGGGTCAGCGGCGTCAATGGACGAGTGGGAGTAGGCGAGATCGACGGCCCAGTGCGTTTGAGTGGCATCAACGGAAAGGTCGACGTCGCGCAGGCGATGGGTTATTCGGACATTTCCGGAATCAACGGCCGCGTTAAGGTTACGATATCGCAGCTCGGCGAGCGTGGCATACACGTAAGCGGCGTGAACGGCGGCGTAGAGCTCTTCTTCGCCGAAGACCTGAACGCCGATTTGGATGTGACGGGCATCAACGGAAGCGTGAACACCGACGTCGCCAACGTTACGATCTTCGGCAAGCTCGACCGGCAGAACTTCCACGCAAAAATAGGGTCGGGCGGGTCTCCGATCAAGGTGTCTGGAATCAACGGTCACGTCAAGCTTGCGCGTGCCGGTTCTCCCGGTTAGTAACAATTGGAACCAGACGGGAGGCTGGGTGTTGAATCGGGCAAGAGGCACATCTCGGAGAAGGAGAACACAGAACATGAAACGTAGCCTGGTTATGTGTTTGAGTGCGTTGCTGGCTTGCAGTTCGGTTGCGATGGCGAGCCTTCGATACGATTACGATCAACAAACGCCGGAGCGACCGCGCCGGG
>DATLWF010000712.1:0-2475 GCA_035576605.1 Blastocatellia bacterium
AGCGTTCGGTCTGAGGCGCGCGGATCACTGTGGGAGCGACGCTGCCGACGCCGATGTTGATGGCTTCTATCGTTTCGCCGTTCATCCTTGCCCTGGCCGCCAGCACGGTCTTGGAGATCGCCTGAGCCCGGCGAGTTCCAACCTTCCAGAAGAAATCGCGCTCGCCTTCCCTTAACTTAGATATGCGAACGGACACAACGAGTTCATTGGCTTGAAGCAAAGTGCGACGATAGCCGGAGTAGAACTCATTGAAAGGTATTCGCCGTGTGCCGCGCGCGCTTCCGATTTCGACTTCGGCGTCGTATGCGGCAAGCACGGGGAGACTGTCGCCTGCGGGAGAAGCGTTGACTATGTTGCCGCCGATCGTGCCCCGATTCTGAATCTGAATGGCCCCGATCGTCCGTGACGCAGCGACGAGCGCGGGCACGTGCCTATGAATCAAATCCGATTTTATCAGTTGGGTGTAAGTCGTAAGCGCGCCGATCCGTAAAGCGTCGCCCTCGTCGGTTATGCCTCTCAATTCGTTCACACGCCAGATGTCGAGGAACTCTGCCGCGTCTAGCATGTGAGCGTTCATCAAGACCATCAGGTCCGTGCCGCCGGCGATGACCTTCATCGCGCGGCCAGGCTCTGACAAAAGAGCATAGGCCTCTGCAAGGGTCGCCGGCGATTGCACTGTAGAATCGAAACTCATGGTAGTAAACCGTCACCCAGCCTGAGAGCGCCGTCACCGAGCCTGGGAGCGCAGGCATCCTGCCTGCTTGGCGTTGTGCGTTTCAGAGGCAGGCAGGGATGCCTGCGCTCCCAGGCCTCGCTCCCAGGCACTCAGCCTTCGACCTCGGTCTCGAGATCGACAATCAGTCTAACGTCCCCGCAAGCGGTACACGCGAACGCGTGCACGAAGCGTTCTTCATTGCTATCGGAAAAGAGAATGGTGAGTTCCTTTTCCGCGAACAGCAATCCGGAGCGCATCACCCCGCCGCAGTTCCCACAGGGCGCTTTGCTCGCCGCCTGGCGCGATCGAATCGGCGTCTTCTTCATCCGCATCCAGCTCGGGCTTTTCAAATGGGATGCTGCGTTTCCCCAGCTCCACTTCGGCGAATTCAATCGCTTCTCTGCGATAGTCGGCGTATTCGACTTCGACTATTCGCAAGAGCTCCCGATCTGACATCTGGGATATTCGGTCCTTTAGTTCGTTCAGCTCATCAACCGGGAACATGCCTTATCCTTTCATCACTGTTTCATCTGCGCAGCTTGCTCGATAGCGTCGATGATCCTGACGTAGCCCGTGCATCGGCAGAGATTGCCCGCTATCCCTTCCGCAATCTCGGCGCGAGTGGGCCCGGCGTTCTCGTCCAACAGAGCGCGAGCAGCGATCAACATGCCCGGCGTGCAGATTCCGCACTGCGCCCCGCCGCACTCCAGGAACGCTCGCTGAAGTGGATCGAGCCGCCCGTCTCGCGCGAGTCCTTCAACGGTCAGAATCGTCGAGCCGCTCACCTGGCATACGGGAACGAGACAAGAGTTGATTACCTCGCCATCGACTATCACAGAGCAGGCGCCGCACTCGCCTTCACCGCAGCCCTCTTTCGTCCCGGTCAAGCGCAGATCTTCACGCAACACATCGAGCAGCCGCTCCATCGGCGGCGCCTCAACCTTTCGCGTGATTCCGTTAACGTCGAAACTGACGATCATTGTTTAGTTCACAGCCCTCAGAGGCCAATAACGCGACATGAACTTGCCGTAAACGAGAACCTTCGGAACGGTTCCCCATGATCGGCTGTCATTCGATGCGTCACGGTTGTCACCCATAACGAAGTAGCTATCCGGACTAACGTGTTTGAACTCTTCACGCATCGATTGCCAAAGGGCCCGCGCCAACCGATTTCGATCAGGCGGCACGTACGGCTCGTCAATAAGCCGGCCGTCGATCGTGATGCGACCATCTACATCCATATCAATCACATCACCGGGTAGACCTACGACTCGCTTGATGAAACTCTTCGAGGGATCCAACGGATAATAGAACGCCACGATGTCACCGCGTTTGAGCGATGAAAAACGCTTCCAAATGAAGATTCGATTTCCATCGTTGAGCGTCGGTGACATAGCTGCGCCCACCACTTTGACAGGTTGAGCGATAAACACGATGGCGGCCACATAGAGAATCAGCGGAACGAGGACTAATCCCACAACCAGCAAAACGACGAGCTTGACGCGCGATCTCGGTTTCGAGGGCGCGACGCGATATTCAGTATTGTGCGCATCTTGCATTGTGGTGTTCATTCGTCGGTGGTTCGAGTCGTGCTCTCTATAGCTGCCATTAGCCGCTCAGGCGTTATCGGTATCTCAGTAATGAATGCCCCCGTAGCGTTGAAGACCGCAGCCGCAATCGCCGGAGCTCCGCCGTCCATCGGCAACTCACCTACTCCCTTCGCGCCGAATGGGCCGTGCGGATATTGATTTTCAACTATG
>DATLWF010000713.1:0-14699 GCA_035576605.1 Blastocatellia bacterium
CATTTCGTGACCCGGCCATCTTCGGCGCCAGCCAGTTCCCAATACGATTCGGCTATCGCGCGTTCGTCGAGATAGCGCTGAAACGGTCGTGAGTTTTTCTTTATTGTTTCATATATGGGTCTGGTGCGTAGCGCCCCGTGACCACCCGGGTAGAACCCGACTGAGACGCCGTTGGGATAGATCCCGGCATAGAGCAGCGCCGAGTTCCACCACTTCTGGCCACGCTGAGAGAACCCGACATAGATAACCGGGCGATAGGGGGGGCGATTCTTGTGAAAGCGCATGTCGTTGCTAATCCGGCTGATGGTACGCCCTACACGCGGTTCGATCTCGATTTCCTCGTTTAACATGTGGATGATCGGACCCAGTTCAGCTACGAAAGCCTTGACCGGTTCGAGGACTTCCGCCTCGTATTCGCGGCGGTGTTCGTCGAACCACGGTTTGTTGTTGTTTTCGGCAAGTCCCGATAAGAACCGGAACAATCCAGCCGAGAAACCTTCAAAACGGACGCGATTCATGCAGGGCCTCTTTGGTCACAACGACTACACTAACCGAGATTGCCACGTTCCGGGCTGAGCTTAAGGGCTCGGTATGGCCGCTGTCAACCGCCGATCCAAACGCCAATCCAAAGGTCGGTCCCTGGCTTTAATCGTAACAATTGGAGCCAATCACCCCGCTTTTGGCCGGGGTTGTTCTTTCCTTTCTTGTTCTCCGTATTTTTTCTCTTAAGGCGCGCTCTACCTGGTTACGTGGGAAACGAACAAAATCTGGAGGCTATGATGAAAGACAATTTTTTGAGAATCGTGTCGGTTGCAGCGGTGATATTGGTGTTCTCTCTGGGAAACACAGCATTTGCCAGCCATGATAACGAAAACAAGCTTACGGGTGTGATTGAGAGCTTGCCCAACGGGTCGGGCTTTGTTGGCGATTGGCGAGTGGCGGGCAAAACCGTTCACGTGACCAGCTCAACTCGCATCGAGCAGACGGACGGCCAGGTGGCCGTTGGAGCTACGGTAAAAGTCGAAGGTACTACCCGCGCTGACAATTCCGTTGACGCTGCTTCAATCGAGGTCAGGGAAGGCGCGGCGGGTGGCGGTAGCGATGATGGCGCGCAGCCTACTTTTAAGGGCACTATTGAGATCCTGTCCACGGCCGCCGGGTTTATTGGTGATTGGCGAGTCGGCGGTCGCACGATCCACGTCTCAGCAGCCACGCGCATTGAGACCGAGTTCGGGCCGATCGCTGTCGGGGCTTTCGTAGAGATACACGGCTCGGTGCGAGCCGATGGCTCGATGGATGCCACGAAGATCGAGACAAAATCGAACGTTGCCGGCGGGGATGGACGCGACGAGTTGAAAGGCACGATCGAGGCCCTGCCCAGCACGGGCTTCATCGGTGACTGGAGAGTCAGTAGCCGCACGGTGCACGTGAGCTCTGACACGCTCATCAATCAGGAGCACGGCGCAGCCGCAGTAGGAGCTTCAGTTGAAGTAGCCGGGACGCAGCGCGCAGACGGCTCAATCGACGCGAGCCGCATCGAAGTCCAACCATCGTCGGGCGACTCGAGCGGCGAAGGTCAGAGCACCAACGTCAAAGGTGCGATTCAAAGCTTACCGTCTTCGGGTATTGTGGGCGCTTGGACAGTCGGCGGACGGTTGGTTCACGTGGTGTCTTCCACGAAACTAAATGCCGAACACGGCGCTTTCGTGGTTGGGGCGCGAGTCAAGGTGAAAGGCTTGCAGATGGCCGATGGCTCGGTCGTCGCAACCAAAGTTCAGTTGAGGGATTCGAACTAGCCTGAGCATCACCGAAGCCGGCTTCTTCGAACGAGCCAGATGGAGCGAGAGGCGGTGGTTAATCGCAGCCTCTCGCTCCTTGTTTATGGGCCACGCCAGGAAACTTCCCGCTTGCCCCTCCGCTCGACAATTGCTTAGACTGAGCAGGAATGTCCGAGCCGTCTTACATCGAACTGCTCAAGACTGGAGAACTCGAATCGCGCGTCGAGCGATTGATGGGGATGCTTGGGTTGTGCCGGATCTGCCCGCGCGACTGCGACGTGGATCGTCTGAACAACGAAGTCGCCGCTTGCTACTCAGGGCTCCTGCCAATCGTTTCGACTCACACGCCTCACTTTGGCGAAGAGCCTGCGCTGGTCGGCACTCGGGGAGCTGGCAATGTCTTCCTCGGGTTGTGCAATCTGCGCTGCGTCTACTGTCAGAACTACCAGATCAGCCAAACATTCAAAGAGCAGCGCGAGAATGAAGTCTCGTTCGAACGGCTCGCGGAGATTTTTCTCGAGCTTCAAGATCAGGGTTGCCACAACATCAATTGGGTTTCGCCGACTCACTTCGCGCCGCAGTTGGCAAAGTCGCTGCTGATGGCTGCCCGACAGGGATTGCGGTTGCCGGTCGTGTACAACACCAACGCCTACGACTCCATTGAGGTGTTGAAGCTGCTTGACGGGATCGTCGCGGTCTATTTGCCGGATCTCAAGTACAGCGATGATGAAGCCGGTCGCGAGTACTCGAAGGTCACAGAGTACGTGCGTCATTCGCGCGCCGCAATCAAGGAGATGTACCGGCAGATGGGTGACGCGCTTGAGTACGACGAGAGCGGGTTGCTTCGGCGAGGCTTGATCATTCGCCTGCTGGTGCTACCCAACGACATCGCGGGCATCTTCGAGTCGCTCCGCTGGATACACGCCGAGTTATCGCCGAAGGTGGCCGTTAGCTTGATGGCGCAATACTTCCCGACAAACAAAGTAGCGCTTGAGCGTTATCCTCTGATCTCACGCAAGATTCGCTGGAGCGAATGGCTGACGGCGATCGAGCAAATGGAGTCGCTGGGGATGGATGAAGGCTGGCAGCAGGATTTCGAGTCGGCAGCGGAGTATTATCGCCCCGATTTTGGAAACGGCGAGGCCCCATTCAAAGATATCGTTGACTTTCAAAACAGTTACAAGTGAAGAGGAATTCTCCAGCTCGAACTTCCTACCGGCTTTCTCCATCAGTGCCGCGAAAAAGACAATCACCAGCAACCCAAGAAATTAAGCGTGGATGTTTACGACAATCAATAGATCCCGCTGAAAGTGCTGCGTTTTAGAAACTGACCGTCGCCGGGCTTGCCAAGGTACTTGCCGTCTTCGATTACCACTTTGCCGCGCGAGAGGACCGTCCTCGCCACGCCCCGCACCTTCATCCCTTCATAAGCGCTGTAATCCACGTTCATATGATGAGTTGCTGCCGAGAGGGTCATCTCTTCGTTCGGATCGAAGATTACAATGTCCGCATCCGATCCTACGGCGATCGTCCCCTTTCGCGGGAACAAGCCGAACAGCTTTGCCGCTGAAGTCGAAGTCAGCTCGACGAAGCGGTTCAACCCGATCTTTCCGGCTGCCACGCCGCCGTTATAGATCAGACTCATACGGTGCTCGACTCCCGGCCCGCCGTTTGGGATTTTGGTGAAGTCGTCGCGGCCAAGTTCCTTCTCCTTCATGCAAAACGGACAATGATCGGTCGAGATGACTTGCAGATCGTTGCCCTGGAGCCCCTGCCACAGCTTGTCCTGATTCCACTTCTCGCGCAGCGGCGGCGTCATCACCCACTTCGCGCCCTCGAAGCCTTCGCGCTCATAGAGCGAGTAGTCCAGGAACAGATACTGCGGGCACGTCTCGGCGTATGCAGGAAGCCCGTTGTCTCGAGCCTCGCGCACTTCTTCAAGCGCGTCCGCGCAGCTCAGGTGAACGATGTATACGGGAGCCTCGGCCATCTCTGCGATGGCAATCGCGCGGTGTACGCCTTCCGCTTCGGCTTTTGTTGGGCGAGTAAGCGCGTGATACTTCGGCGCGGTCTTACCTTCGGCGAGAGCGTGTTTGATGATCTCGTTGATGACGATTCCGTTCTCTGCGTGCATGCAGATCAGGCCGCCCCATTTGCCGGCGTTCTTCATCGCGCGAAAGATCGTCGCGTCGTCGACAAGAAACACTCCCGGGTAAGCCATGAACATTTTGAAGCTCATCACACCTTCGTTGATGAGCTGGCGCATCTCGGGCACACGTTCGTCCGGCAAGTCGGTGGTAATCAAATGGAAGCCGTAGTCGATCGCGGTCTTGCCTTCGGCTTTCTTGTGCCAGTTGTCGACGGCTTGAATCAGCGATTCGCCGTGATACTGAACGGCAAAGTCGATGATGGTTGTTGTGCCGCCGTGAGCGGCAGCGATCGTGCCGGTGCGGAAGTCATCGGAAGCGAACGTGCCGCCGAATGGAAGTTCCATGTGAGTATGCGGGTCGATGCCGCCGGGAATGACAAGCTTGCTCGCGGCATCGATCGTGCGGTCGGCTTCCATTGAGAGCTTCGCGCCGATGACTGCGACTTTGCCATCGTCGATGAGCACGTCGGCGAAGTAGTTATCGACCGCGGTTACGACGTTACCGTTCTTGATTAGAACTTTCATTGCCTAAGACTCCTGAGGAATGTTGTGATGGATTAGTGGATCGTCGACCCAATAGCGGGGCGGGTGCCCGAGCTGCATCAAGGCCAGACACCAAGTCAGCACAACAAGAGAAATCACAATCACCGGGTAGACCCCAGCCAACCATGTCAGAGAACTAACTCCCTTAACGTGGCCAAGACGCCGTTCAAACTTCCGTTTGTCTTCCTGAACCATGATGTCACCGGCTACGGATGACTGAGAGCAGCCAGAATTAAACAACGGGTGTAGTTGTGCGTCAACGGGGAGTACTCTTGCATCGGCACGGCCTTGAATCGTGCGGCCTCCAGAATAACTCCACTTTGACTTTCATCATTGCCCGCTCTTGGTTAGAATGCTGTTCCTCGGGGGGCCAACCGGCCGGTCGGTCGGTCCGTATCAAAGCTCCGGGCCCCGGCTCATTTTTCAGATAGAACGTTTGGATGATTTGACCTGGAAGGTATAGGATTCGGTTCGTCTTGCTGGAGCTGGATGCTATCAGCGAGGTTCGGTTGTGGACTCCAAGCCACGGTTGTAGACAAAGTATCAGTTCATCAACGATGGAGGTTTGAGCCATGACACCTAAGCACGATCTCGAGATCACAGGTCACCAAATAGATCGCCGCTCCTTTCTGACCTCCACTGTGCAAGCGGTCGGCGTAGCCGCGGCAAGCGCAATGCTGCCCGGCGCATTAAGCAGGAGTTTTGCACATACCGCGAACGGCACAACCGCGACTGTAACAACGAACGCCGGAAAAGTTCGCGGACGCATCGTGGAAGGCGTGAACGTCTTCAAGGGGATTCCCTATGGCGCGCCGACCGGCGGCGCGAATAGGTTTATGGCGCCTAAAACGCCCGAGCCCTGGACCGGTGTGCGCGATGCCTTCGAGTTTGGCCATTATGCTCCGCAATCCAACAGGCCGCGCGGCGAAAAGCAGCGCCAGTTCTTCCGAATCCTGGGAGCCGGCAAGCCCAACGATGCGAGCGAGGACTGTCTTTATCTCAACGTATGGACGCGAGGAGTAAACGATGGGAAGAAGCGGCCGGTGATGGTCTGGTTTCACGGCGGCGGCTACGACCAGGGAACGGGCGGCTCGATTGGCTACGACGGAGCCGGACTTGCGGAGAAGCAGGATGTCGTCGTCGTTAGCGTGAATCATCGGCTCAACGTCCTGGGCTATTTGTTCCTGGGCGATGCCGGAGGTTCGGAATTCGAAGCCTCGGCAAACGCCGGCCAGCTCGACCTGGTAGCCGCGCTTCAGTGGGTTCGCGACAACATCAATGCGTTCGGCGGCGATCCGAACAAGGTTCTGATCTTCGGGCAGTCGGGCGGAGGCGGCAAGGTCTCAACGTTGATGGGCATGCCCTGCGCGAAAGGCCTCTTCCAACGTGCGGTCATTGAGAGCGGCGCAGCTTTGCGCGGCGGTCCCCGAGACGCGGCGACAAAGACCGCCGAAACCCTGATGAAAGAGCTTGGGCTGAGCAAGGGTCAGGGGCACGAGTTACAAAAGATACCGCTCGACAGACTGATGGAAGCCGGGAACAAAGCCCGCTTTGGACCGGTGGTTGACGGACGGGTTCTGCCGGCGCATCCGTTCGATCCGGTGGCGACACCGGTGTCGGCCGACGTGCCGGTGATCGTCGGCTACACCCGAACTGAACGCACGGTGTATGAGATTGACTCGCCCGAATTCGGCAAGCTCGATGAAGCGGGACTGCTGGAAAACGCCAGCAAGTTGGTGGGCGATTCTGCTGAAAAGGTGATAGGGAGCTACCGTAAGAAATATCCCAAAGCCACGCCGTATGAGTTGTCGACAAACATTTCCACGGACGCCTCAGCGATGAATTCAATACGGCTTGCGGAACGACGCGCGGCCCGGGGCAAGGCGCCGACGTATTTGTACGTGTTCGCGTGGGAGACGCCGGTGATGGGACTGCGCTCGCCGCACACGCTCGAGATCCCGTTCGTGTTCAATCACATCGACGTGAGCGAAAGCATGGTTGGCCCGGTGAACGCCGCGATGCGGAAGCTCGAGGCGGACAGCGCCGGGGCCTGGGCTTCGCTTGCCAGAACGGGAAACCCGAATCACAAAGGCATGGCTGATTGGCCGGCCTATTCGGCGGACAAGCGGGCGGTGATGATCTTTGACGCGCCTTGCCGCGTTGAGAACGATCCCACCGGCGAAGTCAGGCAGATCATTGAAAAGCGCGGCGGAAACGTTGGAGGACCTCTGCCTGCGCCCGGCGAGTAGTCATTGGCGAGCGCACCGCACGGTCTCAAATCTTTTGCGGCTCTGCGATCCTTGGCGTCTCTGCGCGAAAACGCAACCAGGGTTCGCGCAAAGACGCAAAGGATCGCTAAGTTCAAACCACTCAGGAGGAACTTATAATGAAACAGTCTCTCAGATGGAGCGCGTTATTGGTCGTCGCCGTCGCGGCAGTGGCGTTAACCGGTTACGTCAACGCTAATCCCCAGGAAGAGTATTTCAGGTTCAAGGACACCACCTGCACCGCGACGCCTTACCTTCACTGTCCCGACAGCGAGTGCTCAGGGCCTACGGTGATCAATGAAGGAAACGTGGTCGAGATGAAGACGCGGCGCACCTACTTCCTCGACTATCCGTGCGACCTGAAGAAAGGCGAGAAAGTCACCTTCGTGCTTAGCCTTCACGGCGCCGGCTCGTATGGAAACTGGCAACGAAACTACTTCCCTATCATGGATTACAAGGACAAGTACCGGCTGGTCATCGCCACTCCGAATTCCCCGACCCGGGTGTGGAGTGACGCCGATGACGAATACCTGCACAACATCGTCAACTTCGTCATCGAGCAGATCGGCAAAGAGAACATAAAGGCTTTCTGGCTGGTCGGGCACTCTCAGGGGGGCATGACCTCAAACCGGATCGTGCGCACGGACTTCTTCAAGGACAAGGTCGATGGCTGGCTGAGCCTTTCGGGCGGGCGCCTGGGAGGCAACCCCGGTCGTGGCGCGACATTCGCTCCGACCGTCGCTCCCGGGACAGCGGCCACAGGCGCGGCGCCGGCTCGTGGCGCCGCCCCGTCCGGGGCGACAGGCGCCGCTCCCGCTGGCGCTCCGCCCGGTATGTCGCAGGCCATGGCCGCGTTGCGGGAGCTTCCGGCTGCCGACTTCTCGTTCATCTACGAGACAGGCCGGCGTGAGATGGATGACAAAGGTCTGCCTGAGACCTCGGACTGGGCTAAGAAGTACGAGTGTGGCGCACGGAGCAATCCGCAGGAGATCGTCGATACCAAGGCCGGCTACGTCTATGACAGCAGCCGGCTGAATCTGTTGCGTCCGGGCTGGGGACTCTTGCCTGCGCCGGGCAAGGCTCAGATCGCCGTTTATCCGGATTGCAAGCAGGGCAGAGTGGTTGCCGACGTGGTGCGCATTGACAAGGGACATACAGAGGGACTCGAGCCGAAGGTCACCGAAGAGCTAGTCAAGTTGATGCTCTCGGCGAAAGGCGGCAAGCTTCAACAGCTCCCTTAAGCGGAAGTCCGAGAAACTTCAGTTTGTCGGACTCTTCGCAGGAGAATATATGCTACGACGAATTTTTATCGCTCTAACGCTGTTTGTGGGTTTGTCGTTCACCGAAACAGCACTTGGGCAGTCGCAAAACCAACCTGCGCCTGCCGCGCCGCCATCCCGGAACGATTACAGCGACGGCAAGACATGGCTGTGCCGGCCCGGACGCCAGGATGCTTGTGCGGTCGATCTGTCGACTACCGTCGTCGCCGCGGACGGCAAGCTGACAGTCGAGAAATGGTCTTCGAATCCTAAGGCCGCAATCGATTGCTTCTACGTCTACCCGACCGTCTCGAATGACCAGACGCCTAACAGCGATATGAACGCCGGGCCGGAAGAGCTGTCAGTAATCCGTTCCCAGTTCGCGCGATTCGGATCGGAATGCCGGGTGTTCGCTCCCCTCTACAGACAAGTGACGTTGACCGCGCTGCGCGCCGGGATCGCCGGCAAACCGATGGCCGTCGATCGCGCGCTTGGATACAACGACGTGGTCGATGCGTGGAAGTATTATCTTGAACACGACAACCAGGGGCGGGGTGTGGTGCTGATCGGGCACTCGCAAGGGTCAGGCGTGCTGACGCAACTTATCCGAAACGAGATTGACGGCAAGCCTGTTCAGGAGCGCTTGATCTCCGCGTTGCTGCTGGGCACCAGCCTGGCAGTGCCTAAGGGCAAAGACGCAGGCGGCGCGTTCAAACACGTTCCGGTTTGCCGTTCAGCCTCGCAAACCGGATGTGTTATCGCTTACGCCTCTTTCCGTTCTGACGTGCCTCCCCCGGCAAACAGCAGATTTGGCCGCGTAAGAGAGGAAGGCATGGTCGCCGCGTGCGCGAACCCGGCGGCGCTGGGCGGTGGAAGTGGCGCGTTGCATTCTTATCTTGGGTCCGCCGGACGGGGCAACGGATCGTCGGCGGAACCTCGTCCATGGGTGACGCCGCCTCAACCGATCAGTACGCCGTTTGTAAGCGTCCCGGGACTGCTCACAGCCGAGTGCGTGTCGAATGAGAAAGGTTCTTATCTGGAGATCACGGTGCACGGCAATCCGGCGGATCCCCGCACCGATGACATCGTCGGTGATGTGGTGGTGGGCGGGCAGGTTCAGGCCGATTGGGGATTGCACTTGATTGATGTGAATCTGGCGATGGGCAATCTGTTGGACGTCGTTCGCCAGCAGTCCAAGGCTTATCTCTCCAAGAAAAAGAAGTAGCAAACGCGATTCGAAATTAAGGTTGGTATGTGGAAGCCCTTTCTTGTCCCGGGAGTCCTGGTCATCTTGGTAGCTTGGGCTCCCGCCTGCAACGGTAACAAGACTGCCAATATTAGGAGAACAAACATGAAGGAGGCACGAAGATGACTACCAGGAATCCTGACATTGATAAGGACGGGCCGTTTGGACAGCCAAGCAGGCGAGGATTTCTAAAGGGATTATCTCTTACAGTCGCAGCCGTGGGCGCCGGTTCCAGCTTTGCGAGGAAAACTACCGCACAGACGCCGGCCGCGCCCGTTGCCGCGCAAAGCGGCAGCGCCAACAGCCAAATCTTTCACGTGGTGGAGACGACCTCCGGCAAGGTTCAGGGGATCGCCACCGCCGGCATCAAGGAGTTCAAAGGCATTCCTTACGGCGCGCCTACCAGCGGCAAGAACCGCTTCATGCCGCCCAGGAAACCCGCGCCCTGGACCGGGGTTCGTGAGTGCTTCAGCCACGGCCAATGTTGTCCTCAGACAATTTCCAACCTGCGCTCGGAATACGGGATGATGATCCAGTGGGATCAACAATCCGGCGGCATGGGCGAGGACTGCCTGGTGCTCAACGTCTGGACTCCCGGAGTCAACGACGGAGCGAAGCGCGCGGTGCTGGTTTCGTTTCACGGCGGCGGTTTTACCACCGGCTCAGGCAACGCCCCGGGGTTCGACGGCGCTCAACTGGCGCTCTTCGGCGATGTGGTGGTTGTTACCGTCAACCATCGCCTTGCTAGCTACGGCTACACTCATCTGGCCGATCTGGGCGCCCCGCCGGAGTTCGCCTTTGCCGGGGTAACCGGGATCATGGATCTTGTTGCATCGCTGCAATGGGTGAAAGACAACATTTCAAATTTCGGCGGCGACCCCGGCCGGGTGATGATCTTTGGTCAGTCAGGCGGCGGCGCAAAGACCTCGACCATTCTGGCGACGCCTTCAGCAAGGGGTCTCTTCAACCGCGCGGCGGTACAGAGCGGGTCGACGTTGAAGCTTGCTACGCGAGAGGCGGCGACCAAGGCGGCTGAGGCGCTACTGGCCAAGCTCGAGATTCCAAAGACTCGAATCCCTGACATTCAGAAGATCTCGTGGCAACAACTGCTTGAAGCCCAAACCGGACTAACCGGCTTTTCGCCGGTCGTTGACGGCACGGTCTTGCCGCATCATCCGTTTGACCCGGTCGCGCCGCCCGAATCAGCCGACGTGCCGGTCATCATCTCGACGACCCTTGAAGACTCGGCTCTCGCTTTGACCAACTTCAACCTCGACGAACCTGGTTTAAAGACAATCCTCACCCAGCGGTACGCCGACAAGGCCGAGGAGATCCTTGCGCTTTATAAGCAGCGCTATCCGCAGAAGTCGCCCTTCCTGATTCAGGCGCAGGCGTTCACCGACGCGGGCTTCAGGCGCTCGGCGATCACCCAGGCGGAGCGCAAGGCCGCGTTAGGGAAGGCCCCAGCATACATGTATCTTTGGTCATGGGTGAGCCCAGGGCATGGCGGAAAGTTCGGCGCGGTTCACGGCACGGACGTGTCGGCTTCGTTCCACAACGTTCGCGATAACATCGTGGGCGTCGGCTCGGCTGTAGGAAAGGTGATGTGCGATCGGCTGGCTTCGGCGTGGGTCGCCTTCGCTAAGACCGGCGATCCGAACAACGCGCAGATTCCGCGTTGGCCGGCTTACGATGCCAGCACTCGAGCCACGATGGTCTTCGATACTGACACGCGAGTCGAGAACGATCCGCGCGGCGAAATCAGGAAATTCTGGGAGCCGATGCCTCCGGCGCGCGGGATCGCGGGCTGATGCACTTGGCAACTGGCCAACTTGCTTGTAACTTTGCGTCTGAGCGGTCAGTCTAAGCAACGCCGAACGCAGCGGCCGTCCACGGCGACGTTCGACAAACTTCAGTTTGTCGCTGCCGCTGCCGCTGCCGCTGCCTGCATTCGAACGAACACGACAAACTAAAGTTTGTCGGACTTTTTTAGGAGAAACTTTGATGCCTGCGATTACAATCAACGTCAACGGAAAGGACCGGACCGTAGATGTCAGTCCTGACATGCCGCTGCTCTGGGTCTTGCGCGATACTCTCGACCTGACCGGCACCAAGTTCGGTTGCGGAATGGGGTTGTGCGGAGCCTGCACGGTCCACCTCAACGGCGCGGCGGTGCGCAGTTGCCAGACTACCGTGAAGAACGCGGTCGGCAAGACCGTAGTGACCATCGAAGGTCTGAATGCGAAGGCCGAGCACCCGGTGCAGGTGTGCTGGCGGCAGGGCAACGTGCCGCAATGCGGCTACTGCCAGAGCGGACAGATCATGGCGGCCGCGGCGTTACTCAAAGAAAAGCCGAAGCCGACCGACGCAGAAATCGACACCGCGATGCGCGGCAATATTTGCCGGTGCGGGACCTATCAGCGCATTCGTCAGGCGATCAAGCAGGCATCGGAGGTGAAGATATGAATTCCATCGACCTGGTAACGCGTCGTACTTTTCTTGGAGGCATCTTTTCTGCGGGCGCGCTGGTGCTCGGCGCCCGCCTACTGCCGCTCGATGCTTTCGCAGGAACCGGCTCGGCAAGCGGAACTGACGGGGCTGCCTGGCAGCCGAGCGTGTATCTGGGAATCGAGACCGACGGTACGGTAATCATTGTCGCGCACCGCTCGGAGATGGGAACGGGGATTCGCACCGGGCTTCCAACGATAGTCGCAGATGAGCTGGACGCCGACTGGGCGCGTGTGAAAGTCGAGCAGGCGCTCGGCGATGTAAAGTACGGCTCCCAGAACACCGACGGCTCTTGCTCGATCCGTGATTTTGGCGACGCGATGCGCGACGCCGGAGCAAGCGCGCGATTGATGCTTGAACGCGCAGCCGCGGTGAAGTGGGCCGTGCCGCCCGAGGAATGCAAGGCGCAGAATCATATGGTTGTTCATGCTTCCAGTAAGCGGAAGCTTGGTTACGGAGAGCTGGCGTCGCTGGCTGCGCAACAGCCCGTGCCGAAGAAGGAAGACCTCAAGTACAAACCCGCGTCGGAATACCGCTACATTGGCAAGGACTTTCCCACCGTTGACCGCGATGATATTTGCGCGGGTCGAGGGACGTTCGGCATCGACGCTCGAATGCCGGGCATGGTGTACGCGTCAATCGAGAGATCACCAGTCCTCGGCGGCAAGCTCAAGAGCTTCGACGATCAGGAAGCTCGCAAGGTGCCCGGTGTTCAGCAAACCGTCGTCATCCCGACTTTTAAACCGCCGCATGGTTTTCAAGCGCTCGGCGGCGTGGCGGTAATCGCCAACAACACCTGGTCCGCAATGAAGGGCCGCGAAGCGCTCAAAGTAGAGTGGGAACCCGGCGAACACGCAGGCTACGACTCGGCGGCTTACAAGAAGTCGCTGTTCGAGACCGTTCGCAAACCGCAGAAGGCCGCGCGCAATGTGGGCGACGTGGACGCCGAGTTCGCCAGAGGCGGCAAGACTCACGAAGCTGAGTATTACGTGCCGCACCTTTCGCACGCGCCAATGGAACCGCCTGCAGCCGTGGCTGAGTTCAAAGGCGGCAAAGTCGTCGTGCACGCCGCGACGCAGAATCCACAGGCCGTGCAGGACACGGTCGCAGCCGCGCTCGGCATTGATAAGAAGGACGTCGAATGTCATGTGACGCTGTTGGGCGGCGGCTTCGGGCGAAAGTCTAAACCTGACTACGTCGCTGAAGCCGCGATCCTGTCGAAGGCCGTCGGCAAACCGGTCAAGGTCGCCTGGAGCCGCGAGGATGACATCCGCTTCGATTACTACCACACCGTGTCGGCGATGTATCTCAAAGCGGCGTTGGATGAGAAAGGCAAACCGACAGCTTGGCTGCAACGATGTGCGTTTCCGTCATTGGGATCGACGTTCAGTGCGGCGGCGACCTCGGCCAGTGGCGGGGAGTTAGGCATGGGCTGGACAAATCTGCCGTTCGACATCCCGAATCATCGAGCGGAAAACGGACCCGCGCAGCATCATCTTCGCATCGGCTGGCTGCGTTCCGTTGCAAACATTCAGCACGCCTTTGCGATTTATTCCTTCGTTGATGAACTGGCCCATCTTGCGAAACGCGATCCGGTCGAGTATTTGCTCGACGTGTTGGGCCAGCCGCGCAAGATCGATCTCGGGGGGCGCAGCCCGCTTGCTGCTAAGTACCCGCTCGACACCGGCCGGCTTCGGAACGTGATTGAACTCGCAGCCGAGCGCTCGGGGTGGGCGAAAAAGAAGCCGGCAAAAGGCCGCGCCCTTGGCATTGCCGCGCATTGGAGCTTCCTGACTTACGTGGCCGCCGTGGTCGAGGTCGAGGTCGATCAAAACGGCAAAGTGCGGATCCCGCGTGTTGATATCGCCGTCGATGCCGGCCGAGTCATCAGCCCGGATCGCGTGAAGGCTCAGTTCGAGGGAGCGGCGGTGTTCGGCACGGGCATAGCGTTGATGAACGAGATCACCGCGGCTGGCGGAGCGGTCCAGCAGTCGAACTTCCATGACTATCAGGTCGCGCGAATGACCGAGGCGCCGATCGAGACACGCGTGCACGTTGTGCAAAGCGACGCGCCACCTGCCGGGGTTGGCGAACCAGGTGTGCCGCCGATGGCGCCGGCGATCTGCAACGCGATATTCGCAGCGACCGGTAAACGCATTCGTGAATTGCCCGTCAAGAAGCAACTGGCGTGAGTCAGCTTAGAGTTTGTAGTTCGGCCTTTAGGCGGAAGTTCGTACCTCGTTTAGAGAGGATTCCAACTAATCGACGAACTTCCGCCTAAAGGCCGAACTACGAACCCCTTCCCAGGAGGAATGAAATGACGCGACGAACCTCTCTCTCGATCGCTGTGTGTGTGCTGCTGACGGCAGGCGCGATCTTCGCCGCCGACGACAAGCCCGCAGAAGACTACATGACGACTTCCGACGGCGTGAAGATTCACTACTACGTTATGGGCAAGGGCACGCCGGTCATCTTGATTCACGGGTACACCGGGACGGCATGGGGCAACTGGTTCTCCAACGGCATCGCTCAAGCGCTGGCTAAGAACCACATGGTTGTTGCGCTCGATTGCCGCAACCACGGCAAGAGCGACAAACCGGTGGCTAACGGGCCGGGCAAGGCGCAGGACGTCGTCGAGTTGATGGATCATCTCAAGATCACGAAGGCGCACATCCATGGCTACTCGATGGGCGGCGGGATTACCGGTCAGCTTCTGTCAATGATTCCCGATCGCTTCATCACCGCGGCCTTCGGCGGTTCTGGAATAGCCGAGGTCGATCCGGAAATGAGATCGAAGGTTCCGCCGGATAAGCCGGGAAGTGACCCGCAAGAGGTGGAAGCGTCGCGTACGCTTCGGGTGCATCGCGCGATGGATCTCGGGATGAGCAAAGAGGAGGCGGAAAAGCAGGCCGCTACTCCTCCGGCAGCTCGGACTCCCGCCGCTGCTCC
>DATLWF010000714.1:0-2038 GCA_035576605.1 Blastocatellia bacterium
CGCCCCATGTCTTTCCGTGTGAACAGCGTTCGCCTAGCATCCTTTCGCCTCCGAATATCGCCCAGGGCAACCGCCGCCCGCATAGTCAAATCCCGTGCATCCGTTATCCGAATGCTGGCAGGGATTACCACACTCCGATGAGCACGGGATGACGACGCGGCCTTTGGCCTTCTCGAGCGCTAGATGCGTGCGGGCCTCGGCTGCGCTCAAAGTCTTCCCGTCCTCAATGAACAGCCCCTTGTAACCTTTCGGGTAACGGTTGTTGCGCACGAAACCATCGATGTTCATGCTCAGGCTGTATGTTTTGGATCTGTTGTGTGTGTCGCTCATGATGCTTCCGGCTCCCTGAACGTCCGTTTTGCGTGGGCATATATGGCGCGCGACGAGACTTGTTCCTCTCCGATCCACACGCGCACCCACTTGAACTCGTTCGTGATATGGTTGAATCCGCATTCGATGCAAGTGCCGAATACGAATCCGATCTTGTTCTGGCAATGCGGGCAAACTGTGCTCATGACGCCTGACTCGCAAACATATCGATCGTGCGCGTATCACGCTCCGGCTCGGCCTCAATCGGCCCGATGAACTTGGCGTGATCGGCCCATGCCTCGGCGAGTGCTTCGGCATGCGACGGCGGTGTATAGGGCCACTTGATGACAACCGCCTCGATGGTCGGCGCTGCTGGTCCGCTCTTCTGCGAAATCTCGGCAAAGAACGCATTCAGCTTCTCCGCGAGGACTTCCGCCTCTCGCTTGCCCGGAGTCGCGATAATGTCGTCCGGGCCTTGTATGTGGACTGCGTAGAGGGTCATACTTGAATCCTTATTCATTGGAGAGAGATATGGCCAAACCGTCACTGACGCGCGTCGAATACATAGTCATGGTGAACGAGCGCATGAAAGAACACCCTCAATACACCAAGGACATGTACGTTCATTTCTACCCGAAAGGTTCGTCGCCAGAAAATGCGAGCGGCATTTATGTCGAGGGGCCGCTAAGCGCTCGCGGGGTATTGGCTGATACCGACCGAAAAATCTTCGACGAGTACGATCTCGAAGGGCTGCAGGTTCAGTAACTAACGACCGGATGCCGAGACAGCGGCGCGTGCCTCGTTCCATATCGCGCACCACGCGCATTGCGTGCCGGACAGCGCGCCGTTGTCGTTGTCCCAGATGCCGATTCGTGCATGTCCATGGCCCGGTGCGTTCTCGGCGCCCAAGTACGGTCCCCAACGACGCCCCTTGTCGATCTCGTGAATCAGCATCGACAGCAGATTGCGCCACGTCTCAGCATCCTTCGCGTTTTTGTTGGCCGCAATGCAGGCGTCTTCGTATTGCGCTCGCAGCGAGAGTTCTTCGCTGTCAGCAACAGGGGCGGCGATGCCCGACATGGCAAGCCACGAGTCATTCGCCTTAACAAGTAGCGCCTCAAGTTCGGCGATGCGCGCGGCTTGCTGTTCGATCAATTCGCGCGCTTCCTTGCAGGTTTTGGCGGGACCCGGCAAACACGGCTCGGTTTCCCAATAGCGGAGCATCTGCAACAGGCTCTTGATTTCGTCACTCATCCCCGCCTCCAAATATCAACACACGCGTCCATCGACATACCGATCACCAGCACGAGGGCTGCTGTTGCGATGAGGGTCATGGTTTCTCCCATGGAATCGAATGGGTGACGAAGCGGACTTCCTTCACGCCGAGCAGACGGAGATCCCCACTCTCCTGCGCAATGTTCGCCAACTTTTGGCTTCCTTCTCGGACGGCCGCCTTCGCGAGGTTGTCGAACGACGACTTTGAATCCCACGTGTCGACCGTCACTTCGATTTCACAAACGATTCGGACTGTTGTGCTCATTTCCCACCTCCATCGTTGTCGCTTGCTGCGAGAGCGCGGCGAACCCTGGCCATCGCAGCGTCTTTGGCTTCCTGTTCGGTTAGTTCGCCGTCGCTGTGCGAGTTGTAATGCGGCACTCCCGAGCCCCAACCAGTTACGAAGTACCAACCGCTTTTGCCGCTGTATCGACTGAAGGCCGCGACGCGCGCA
>DATLWF010000715.1:0-10231 GCA_035576605.1 Blastocatellia bacterium
AGGGTTTCGATCCCGAGACTCAACGGCGTAACGTCGAGCAGCAGAATGTCAGTCTTCTCGCCCGACAGCACCCCGGCCTGGACCGCCGCGCCGATGGCCACGACTTCATCCGGATTCACGCTCTTGTTTGGCTCTTTGCCGAAGTAACTCTTGACGATCTCCTGAACTTTCGGAATGCGCGTCGAGCCGCCGACCAGCACCACCTCATCGATCTTCGACGGATCGAGTCCCGCGTCGCTCAACGCCTGCTTGGCTGGGCCTACCGTCCGCTGCAGCAGGTCCTCGACCAATTGCTCGAACTTGGCGCGCGACAGCTTCATCTGCAGGTGCTTCGGCCCGCTCGCGTCGGCGGTGATGAACGGCAGGTTGATGTCGGTCTCCATCACCGTGGAGAGCTCCATCTTGGCTTTCTCCGCCGACTCGCGCAGCCGCTGCAGCGCCATGCGGTCCTTGCCGAGATCGATCCCCTCGCTGTTCTTGAACTCGGTGATGATCCAGTCGATGATCCGCTGATCGAGGTTGTCGCCGCCGAGGTGGGTGTCGCCGTTGGTCGCCTTGACTTCGACGACCCCCTCGCCGACTTCGAGGATCGAGATGTCGAAGGTGCCGCCGCCGAAGTCGTAGACGGCGATCGTCTCGTCCTTCTTCTTGTCCAGGCCGTAGGCCAGAGCCGCCGCGGTCGGCTCGTTGACGATGCGCATGACCTCGAGGCCGGCAATTTTTCCCGCGTCCTTAGTAGCCTGGCGTTGGGAGTCGTTAAAGTAAGCTGGCACGGTGATGACCGCTTGCGTCACCTTTTGGCCCAGATAGTCCTCCGCAGCCTGTTTAAGCTTCTGGAGAATCATCGCGGAGATCTCCGGTGGAGACCATTCCTTATCGCCCGCAAAAATCCTGACGTCATTGCCCGCCCGGGTGACTTTGTAGGGCACCATCTTCATCTCTTCGTTCACTTCGTCGAAGCGCCGACCCATGAAACGCTTGATCGAGTAGACGGTGTTTTCGGGATTGGTGACCGCTTGACGCTTGGCCACCTGCCCCACCAGGCGGTTGCCGTCCTTGGTGAACGCGACAACTGAAGGCGTGGTCCGAGCCCCCTCCGAGTTATTGATCACCATGGGTTCGCCACCCTCCATTACAGCTACAACCGAGTTGGTTGTGCCGAGGTCAATTCCAATTATCTTGCTCATTCTTTAAATGCCTCCGCGAAGTTGAAATCAGCTTTATCTTAGGATCTGAGTGTCGAATTGTCAAGTTTTTTTATAGCCCCGCGCCTCAACAATTCTAGTTTCAATCAGTCTGATGACTTGGTTTTGGGGAACGAGACTGGGAGCGGCGAGATCTATCGCTGAATCACGACCGTGCCTGGGCAGCCCCGTGGTGACGCCTAAGGATGCCCGCACCGCGGAAGATGTATTCGGCGCCGGAAATAATAATTGACGCAAGCACAATCGCGTAGAGAAAGGGCAACAGGAAGATGAGTCTCCCGGTGGTATGGAAAACTAAAAACCAAACGATCAGGCCGAGTTCTACGAGCGTGTTGATCTTCCCTAACAGAGTGGGCTTAAAGTCTTTGAACTTCGTTAATCGATACACAACCAGGGAGCCAAGCACTATGATGAAATCCCTGCCAACTACCGCCACGGCCAGCCACACCGGAATTGAAGCGAATCCCTTGTGCGGTATAGCCATTACCACAAACCCGGCGGTGGTCAGTAGCTTGTCGGCGAGGGGGTCCAGGACCCGGCCCAGACGAGACTGCTGCTTATATCGTCGAGCCACATACCCGTCAGCGAAATCAGTCAGGCTAGCCAGAAAGAAAACGGCCAAAGCGAGTCCGAAACGCCCTTCGCTGACCAAGTATAAGAATGGAAATAGCAGAGCAATCCGAAATACAGTCAAGAGGTTCGCTGTCGTCCAGGGGCCTTGGCGCTCGTTCGTCGGGGTCAGGGAATCGCTGGTCGTCCGATGGCCGTGAGTTGACATTATTCGCAGGCGATTATATGAGCCTGGACCAGCAAGCCGCAAATGCCAGTTACCTCGAAACCTCAGCCGCAAAGCTCATCGCAGGATTCTGATAACCTGGTTTGGAGCTGCGAAGAACGCCCCTAAAGGAGTGCTGGTTGGCGTTACCGGGGTCCGCCCACAGCAGAACAAAAAAAGAGGACGAGATCTGCACATCCAGCTTCTCGTCCTCTACCATTCCGCTCACTTCAGGAATTGAGGAGGCACCTCAATTGCTGCTTTCAGTTGTTCTTTTTTACCACATTTTGATGACCGTGCGCAAGCCCCCTTCAGATTTTCTTGAGAATGTCCTTCCAACGAGCCCAGGCTTCGTCGCGCGCCTTTCTGTTTGCCTCGACCTTATCTCCCGGGTCTTCGCCGGCACGCATGAAGCCGTGCCCCGCGCCTTCATAAATCACCGGCTCGTAAGTCTTGCCGGCCGCTTTCATCATCTCCTGGCTCTTGGGTATAGTCTGATCCACGCGAGCATCATTTCCACCGTAGAATCCATAAACCGGACACTTGATCTTTGCGATCGCCTCTGCGCTATCCGGGCCCGTGCCGTAGAAGACAAATGCCGCTTTGAGGCTTGGCCGGTTGGTCGCGAAACGAAAACTCTGGCTGCCACCGTAACAGAATCCGCAGACTGCGACTTTGCCGTTGCAAGCCGGCAGCTTGGCTACGTAATCAGCCACGGCGTTCAAATCACCTGTGATCTGGTCAGCGGGAAGATCACGGATGGCCTGCCCGACGCCGCTGCGATCAAACTCGCTTGACCCGCCGCCCTTCGGACCCATCCCCGAAAGCAAGTCCGGAGCGATGGCGATGTAACCGGCTTCGGCAAGCTGATCGGTCAAGCTGCGCACCCAATCGCTCATCCCGAAGATCTCGTGGATGACGACTACAGCAGTTGCTTTGTTCTTGACCTCGGGAAACACTAGGAAAGAATTCACGTCGCGTGTGCCATTCTTGACCTTCACCCATTCCTGATGGCGCGGCGATTTATCGGCGCGTGCCTTAGCCCAATCCTGCTCGACTGCGGTGAATGACATGTGTTCCATGTGCTGATCGTGAGCGGCAGCAGAACTCTGCGCGAGTGCCGGAATCGAAGCCAACAGCATCACGATGACAATCATCATTGCTTTTCTCATCTTTATCCTCCGTCAGAAAGAGTGTTCAGCTCGTGTGTCGAGCTTCAAATACTGCAGGGAGGCTCATGACGCGAGATCTAGACCAGTACGCCCAAGGCAAGAAAAAAGAGCATGGGGTTCAACTCTGAAAGCGCAGGCATTCATGCAGGCCTCTTCTCACGCAATGCCAAGCAGGCCCGGATGCCTGCGCTCCAGGGTCGAACTCCATTCTCCCTTTCTTCGACATATCGTTCGGGGTTACTTGGCTCTTTTAGCCGTGAACTCCGTAGCGGGCTGGTCACCGCCGTCACGCTTGCGAGTCATCTTGATCTCGTCGCCTGAAACCTTTCCGGTGTAGATTACCTTGATCGAGTTTCCCTGGGCCTCGAATGTCTGCGTGAAAGAGATCTCATCCCCGTTTATTTTTCCATCGGCGATGGGAACCTCTCCCTGCATACCCGACACCGTGCCGGTCAGCTTCGTCCCGTCAGCCTTGAAAGTAAAGGTCGTCTCGCGTGTTTGCCCTCCACGTCCGGGAACCTGCGCAACCCATTTGCCATCCACGCCCGCCGCCTGGGCCAGTGCGATCGCTGCGAGCATCAGGACGGCCGAAAAAACCACCACTCTGTATTTCATTCGAAAAGCCTCCATAAACTGAAAATGTCTCCTCCTCGTGGAGGGATCGTTAGTGCGGAAGCGCCAATGAGAATCCCCGTTTCAACTTATGTGATCCACTGAAGGGGAGCCCCGGCAGGCGGCGGGTATCGACGGTGCAAGAATCTATGACTCCGGCCACGTGACGATCCGAGCGGCGAACCCACATACCTTTGAAGTAAATGCAATGAACTTCGACCAATCCGGCGTCGCGCTTCTACAACCCGGCTTGCTCAAGCTTCCGAGGATAATACTACTCAAGAGGCTGCCGTGGTTTCAAGATTGTGAGTCACTCGGCCTTGAGCTGCTTGATGTCCTCGAGCAGCGTCCGCTCGTGGCCCTGGGGATTCACTTTCTGGTAGACCTTGCGGAGCACACCCGAGGGATCGATCACGAAGCTGGTCCGGTCCCAGTACATCGTCCCCTTGTACTCGCTTTGTCCGACGCCGCAGGCCTTGAGGAGTTCGGCGTTCGTATCCGCTAGCAGATCGATCGTGAAGCTGAATTTGTTGCAGAAACTCTTGTGGGAGTCGACATCGTCCTGGCTGACGCCGACGACGCTTATGCCGGCTTCATCGAAGTCCGCTTTGGTTGCGGTGAAAGATTGGCCTTGAATGGTGCAGCCGGGAGTATCGTCTTTCGGGTAGAAATAAACGACAAGCCACTTGCCGGCGAAATCGACGAGGCTCACGGTCTTGCCGTCCTGGTTAGGGAGAGAGAAATTCGGAAACGGTTTTCCTGCTTCAAGCATTGTTCAATTCATCCTTTCGTGGTACGCGATGGCGCGTTTTGGGATTTATGGAATAGGTAGAGTAGTGATTCGTGGTCCAGGCAGTCAATGAGGCTCGGCTGCGCGCCTCATTATCTCTTCCGGCGAGACGTCTTCGATGTGTGTTGCGATATACCAGACGTGGCCAAACGGATCGGTCACTCCGCCGCTTCGGTCCCCGTAGAACTGGTCCTGCACCGGCAGCAGTTCCGTCGCCCCGCTGGAGATCGCCTGTTTGAACACGGCATCCACGTTCTCGACGTAGAGGTAGATATGCACCGGCGAGCCGCCGCGAGATTGCGGGCTTTGCCACGCCGGGTAATCCGGGTGTTCGTCGGTGATCATGAACGGCGAATCGCCGATCTTGAATTCACCGTGCCTGATCTTTCCGGTTTCGTCGGCAATGCGCTCGAGCTCGGTCGCGCCGAAAGCCTTCTTGTAAAACTCAATGGCCGCCGCCGCATCCTTCGCTATCAAGTAAGGCGTCGCGGTGTGGTAGCCAGCCGGAATGTGATTAACTTTGGTTGTCATTAGTCCCTCCTCTATCGTTGCTATGGTCTCTCAGATTGGTAGTTCGGCCTTCAGGCGGAAGTTTGTAACTTTATCTACCGAACGCGCTTACAAACTTCGCCTGAAGGCCGAACTACGAACTATGCCGGCGCGTCCCGTATGTGAGTGGCAATGTACCAGACGTTGTCAAACGGATCGGCTACGCCCCCGACTCGGTCTCCGTACGGTTGGTCGGTTGGCTCGCCTCTTGAAGCAGCGCCCGCGGTCAGCGCACGGCGATACAAGCCGTCCACGTCCTCCACGTACATGAAGAAATGCGTCGCCATCGGCTGCCATTGACCATGCGCCTCGCCCATTTCAAGCATCGAGTCCCCGATCATAACCGTCGCGTGATGAATGACGCCATCCGGCGACTGTGCTCGGGACTTCTCTTCCGCGCCAAAGGCCTGCTTCAGGAAATCGATCATTCGGGCCGCCCCGCGTGGGTGAAGGAACGGCGTCACCGTGCGAAGACCCTCAGGCATATGCCCGGTCGCTTTGTGCGTTGCTATGTACCAGTGGTTTCCGGACTGGTCCTTGACGCTCGCTTCGCGGTCTCCATAATCCTGGTCCACCGGCGGATGCATCGACGTAGCGCCGGCTTGCAACGCGCGCTCATAGACGGCGTCCGCATCCTTCACATACAGATGAATCCCAGTAGGCGCCGAGGCCCGTTGCAAAGCCGCGCCCCCTCCGATCATAACTATCGAGTCGCCAATCTTGACCTCGGCATGGATCCCACCCGCCGGCCCAGTTCCGCGGTAGAGTTCCTCAGCGCCGAATGCCTGTTTGACGAAGTCGATAAGTTCAGCCGCACCTTGAACGATAAGATAAGGAGTGATCGTGTGAAACCCCTCACGAATCGGTTTGACTGCCGTCCTTGTCATTGATGCTCTCCTTTCGAGATCAGCCTTGAGCCGCGCTTTGAAATCCGCTCGCGGCAATTCGCGCAACTCCGCCGCCACGCGAAGCAGCGCAGCCACGCCCGCGTCCACGGATGGAATCGGCGCATCGGGATTGGCGATGATCGCCTCCACCGCTCCATCGAGTTGTTCTATCAAACTCACGTTAGCCATTCATACCACCCGACTCATCACTCAGTTGCGCCCTCAGGTTTTGCAACGCGCGGAACTGAAGCTGCTTGACTGCGCCTTCACTGCGCCCAAGCTCATGCGCGATTTCGCGAATGCTCTTCTCCTCGGCGAAGCGCATCCCGATGACACGTCGTTGATCTACCGGAAGCCGATCGACAAGCTGGAAGAGCCGCGCTCGCTGTTCGATTTCGCTTTCGATCTCCTGCGGGCTGACCTCCGAAGGCAGATCGAGAATCGCGGGGACTTCTCGCTCTTTCGCCGCGCGTGTCGATCGATCGATGATCGCATTTGAAGCGATTTTGAAGAGCCACGCGGCGAAAGGCACACCACGCCATTCGAATCGCGGAAGACCAGCAAGAGCCTGGTGAAATACCTCGGAGGTCAGGTCCTCGGCGTCATTGCGGTCACGGACGCGCCGCGCGATGTAGGCATATACGCGGCTAAAGTTGTTCTCATAAAGTTCCGCAAACCGGGCAGGGTCTTTCTGTGCCTCTTCGATAAGAAGCCGCTCAGCGTCCGCCTGCGCGGGCGCGTTCGGTCTGAGTTCACCATGCGCCATCGTTGTCTAATGTATAAACCGGCGAGGCAGCGAAAAGTTACGGTGGAATCAGAAACAATTCAGAAGTTCAGGTCTCCGCTCACAGGTCCCTGGCTGTTGGTGGCGTGGAATCAAATTCCAGCACCTGTTCCAGGTTGTGGGCGGCCCGCAGCAATCGGGCTTCGTCGAACTGTTTGCCGATGAGTTGAATTCCAATCGGCAGCCCGCTTGACGATAACCCGCAAGGCAGGCTCAAGCCCGGCACTCCGGCGAGGTTTGCGGTGATCGTGTAGATGTCAGACAAATACATCTCGAGCGGGTCGTCAGTCTTCTCGCCAAGCTTGAATGCGGCAGTAGGCGACGTGGGTGTCGCTATCATATCGCACCTGGTAAACGCGTCTCGGAAGTCCCGTTCGATCAGCGTGCGCACCTTCTGCGCTTTGCCGTAGTATTGATCGTAGTAGCCCGCCGACAGCGCATAGGTTCCCAGCATTATTCGCCGCTTCACTTCCGCGCCGAAGCCTTGCGCGCGAGTGCGGCTGTACATCGCCTTCAGGGTCGCAGCTTCTTCGGCGCGGAACCCATATCGGACGCCATCGTAACGCGCGAGATTCGAGCTGGCTTCGGCGGTCGCGATCAAATAGTAAACCGGTACGGCGTACTCCGTGTGAGGCAGGCTGATGTCAATGATCTCGGCGCCCAACCCTTCGAGCTTCTTGATCGCGGCTTCGATCTTCTCTTTCACCTCGGCGTCCAACCCAGTGCCGTAGTACTCGCGCGGGACGCCCACTCGTAACCCGCGAACCTCACCCGCGATTGCTGACACGTAGTCGTCGACCGCTACTTCACTCGACGTCGAATCGTTGGGATCGCGACCCGCAATTACGCGCAGAATTCGAGCTACATCTTCGACGGAGTTGGCAAAGGGTCCAATCTGATCGAGCGATGATCCAAAAGCTATCAACCCGTAACGCGAAACGCGGCCATACGTGGGCTTCAGGCCGACTACACCTGAAAGGCTGGCTGGTTGGCGAACCGAGCCTCCCGTATCCGAACCGAGCGCGCCCATCGCCATTCCGGCAGCGACCGCAACCGCCGACCCGCCTGACGAGCCGCCCGGCACACGAGTCGTGTCCCAGGGATTCTTGACCGGGCCAAAGGCCGAGTTCTCCGTCGACGATCCCATCGCAAACTCGTCGAGGTTGGTCTTGCCGACGATCACTGCGCCGGCCCCTTGCAACCGCTCGACTGCGGTGGCCGTGTAGGGAGGCTTATAGTTGAACAGAATTCGCGAGCCGGCCGTAGTGCGCACGCCGCGCATCACCATGTTGTCTTTGACGGCGATAACGGCTCCGGCTAGCGGCGGGAGCTGCTCGCCCTGTGCAACCGCGCGATCAATCTTTTCAGCCCGAGTGATTGCGTCGTCGGCTATAACCGTGATGAATGCGTTGAGCTCTGCGAGACGCTCGATGCGATCGAGCGCAGCGCGGCAAACGTCGGCGGCCTTAACCTCGCCTGACGCGATGCGCCTATGAAGAGAGCTGATCGTGAGTCGCTTCAATTCCAAAGCATTTTCCGACGATAGTCCGCAGTCCGTAGTCCGTAGTCCGTATTTCAATAGCCTGTCGGGACCACGAGCTACGGACTACGGACTACTCACTATCCCCCAATCACCCTCGGAACCTTGAAGTAGCCTGCCTCCGCATCGGGGGCGTTTTCGACCGCAAGCTTTTGACCGAGGCTCGGCCGCACCCGATCATCGCGCTTCGCATACTCCATGTCGCCGCCTGACGGAGCACAATGTGACATCGGCAGCACATTCGTCGTGTCAATCTCGTTCAGCTTTTCGATATGGCCGATGATCGAGCTGAGTTGGTCAGTTAAGAGTTCAGTCTCCTGCGACGTAAGCTCAAGCCTGCCAAGCTCGGCAATTTTCTCAACGTCAGTCTTAGTTATAGGCATACAGTCCCCAAGCGCACGGCGTCATGAACCTAACGATTATAGGAACGGTGGCGGAGGCTATCAAGGGATGTATCATTTTTCTATTTTCCATTTTTCATTTTTCATTTTCTTATTGAAGAGAATCAGTCGATGACAAATATCAAATGGAAAATGGCAAATGGAAAATGGAAAATGACGGGATCTACGGGAAATCCTATCCTGCTTTCACACTGTCATTCGCCATGGGCCCTTCTACCGGCTATAATCCACCGTTAACTCTTAGATGAATCGCGATTACATCTTGACTGTGAGGAGAACATGACGCCTTTGGTTGGTTTGATAATGGGCTCAAAGTCGGACTGGGAAACGATGTCGCACGCCGCCCAGACTCTCGAGACTCTCGCCGTTCCATTTGAAGTGAGAGTTTTGTCGGCGCATCGCACACCGGATCAACTATTCGAATACGTCGAGTCTGCCGAGGCTCGAGGTCTTGAAGTCGTCATCGCCGCCGCTGGCGGCGCGGCGCACCTGGCCGGCGTCGCCGCCGCAAAGACTTTGCTTCCAGTGCTAGGAGTGCCGATGGAGTCTAAGTCGCTGAAGGGCTTGGACTCACTACTATCGATGGTCCAGATGCCTGCTGGAATACCGGTGGGCACGCTGGCGATCGGGCGGGCGGGCGCGGTGAACGCGGCACTGTTTGCAGCGGCGATACTGGGAATCAAGCGGCCCGAGGTCCGGGAGGAGATCAAGAAATATCGCGAGAACCAGGCGCGGGCAATACTGGCGCATCCCGACCCAAGGGAACCGTGACGCGCTTCGGTCTCACTTCACTTTTCCTCGCCCTTCGATTGACCGAAGGCGTGCGTGAAGAAACCTTTCAGGCTGCCCGTGATCCCGACCGGCGTTTCTCCGCCCCGAACAACCAGCACCGGGCACTCGGCGCGATTGACGATTTCACGAGTGATGTTTCCCATTATGTAGCTTCGGAGGTTTCCGCCCTCAGGTGATGAGCCCGTAACCACAAGATCGTAATCGCCACGACGAATCTCCTTGAACACCTCGCTGATCACAAGCCCGTGCCGCAAGCGAACCTCGGTCGAAACGCCCATCACTTCAAGCGACTCTTTCTCGCGGCGCAGGTTCTGGCCCAGTCCCGAGCTCGAATGCAGTAAGAGGTTTACGTCCTCTTCCATCCTGATCAAATCCGTATAGACGGCGGGCGGTTCTGCCATCACGTGAAAGAGCGTGATGGATGCGCCTGCTGCTTTCGCTAGTTCGCCTGAAAACTGTACCGCGCGATCGATGTATTTCTCGCCGCCGCTGCAGACTAGAATGCGTTTGATAGTTTCGCGATTGCCGATGACAGCAAGCACCGGAGGCGCGACCGATTTGATTATCTTGTAAGCCTTCGCCGACATCAGGAATGGCCCGCGCGAACCCTTACGCACTGCGCCTATCACCACAAGATCGTAGCTGGTCTCGTCGGTGCGCTTGACTATCTCTTCGATGGGCTCGCCGGCCTTGGTGATCACCTCCGCGTTTACGCCTCGTTCCA
>DATLWF010000716.1:0-10530 GCA_035576605.1 Blastocatellia bacterium
CGCAGACTTCGCGTAGTCCTGTGAGCTCTTGTACGCGCCATACAACGTCAGGTGAACATCTGGCAGGTCTTTCATGTCCGGAAACGCGGCGGCGACTTTGAGTGCTTGCTTGCCGTCTTCGATCGCCGCAGGCAGCTCGCCTTTCAAGAAGTGATTCATCGAGCTGGTCTCGAGCACCAGCGCGAGCCTTCGCTTATCCGTCAGCTTCTGAGCGAGACCCAGCGCTTCGTTCAGCTCCAGTCGCGCCGAATCTAAATAGCCGGCTTTTTCCTGCGCAGATAGTTTTCGCGAGTTGTACTGCACGAGCCGCGTTCGGGTCTTCGCCACCATCCAATGAGCTTCGGCCATCACATTGTTGTTGGCGTAATTCGCGTGGCCGAAGATCACGTGCGAGATCGACAGCCGCTTGAGCCCGGTCGAAAACTTCACCTTTTTCTCGCTGACTTTTTTGAACAGCTCGAGCGCCTTCTCGGCATGTTTGATGGCTTCTTTCTGTTTCTCCGGTGAACCCTGATGAGTGAGCGTATCGGCCAATTCCAGATACGCGGCCGGGTAGCTCGGATCGTCGTTGATCGCGAGTCTCAATTCCCATTCTGCCTGGCGAGGCTTGTTCAGATAGAGCAGCAAGTCGGCGAGCACGACTCGCGCGAACGCGAAGTCGGGATGCGCAGCGATGACGTCGCGCAGATCTTTTTCGACTTGGTCGAGGTTGGAGACCGCGGTGAATCGAGCTTCCGCGAGCAGCGTCTTTGTCTCGAAGTCGCTGGGCCGCAGTTGAAGCGCGCGCTGAAAACTCTTCACAGCTTCTTTATCGAGACCAAGTGACTGCTCCGCGCGACCGCGATACACGAGCGCCTCGGCGTAGTTGCCGCCGTCCGCCTTCGACTTCGAATCGAACTTGTCATTCGCCTGACTGAGTTTTTCGATTGCCTTCTTGTAATCCTGTTTATTGAAAAAGTCGACGCCCTGCCGGAGGAGATCTTCAGCATCCTTCGGGGCCTTTGTGTCAGGAGGCAGATACACGTTCACCTGTTCGCCGGGATCTGTCAGGGTGTCATCGGCCAGACCGCTCTCGCTAAAGGCGAAGTTGATCGTGAACGGATAGCTCTTGCCTGCTTCAACCTTCGTCGGCCACTCGCGTCTCGTACCCGCTTTCGTAAAGAGCAACCGGTGTTCACCAGCCGGAACTCTGAAGGATCTAACCACACCTTTCTGAAGAGTGGCTTCGGGTTTGTCATCGATGGCGACGTCGACTCCGTCGAGGTCTGGGACTCGAATCTTCAACAGGCCGAACCCGCCCTTCGCCCCTTTCGATGCGAGGTTGGCGTAGGTAACAACCGACAGCGCGAGATAGTTCGCTTCGACGGCGGTCGTGTTGGCAAATGGGTGCTGCTTGTTGGCGGTCATCTGGGGCACTCGCTCATCAAGGTACTGGACGAGCTCATCGAAGGTCACCTTGCCGTCTTCGTTCCCGTCGGCCGTGCCGCTCAGTCCTTCGACCAGACAGTAGGTGAAGACGCCGTGGTTGAAGTCGTCCTTCTCATAGGACCTCTCGGTCTGCCGCGCGGCCGAGATGAATCCAACACCCTGCGGGATCCTGTTCATCAAGTCGAGGTATCGTTGGTTTGCGACCTGTGAATCGTCCACGCCTCGCCCGATCAACTGCACGCCTCCGCTGTAGCAGGTGTCCGAAAGCACCAGGCCCTTCTTTACTTGAAGCCCGTCGACGGTTTGGCGAAAAGCCTCCATCCTCAGCGCCGTCTTCTCGGTATCACGAAGATCGGTGTCGTAGAGCAAGAAGTAAGGAATATCTCGCGTGGTGTTTGTCTGCGGGTCGGTGTAAGGAATCACCCCGCCGTGCGCGGCTATGTAGATGACGAAGAAATCGTTGGGTTTCGCCTGCTTCAGCCTGGCTAAAGCGGCCAGGACGTTCGCCTTTGTAGCGTCCTCATCTTGAAGCGAGAATATGTGATCTTCCTGAAAGCCGCCGCCTTCGGGGCTCCTCAGAAAATCGTGCATCGCTTCGGCGTCATCCGCCGCGTGCTTGAGGTTCGAGATGTGATTCCCGTCTATATCCTGATCGCCATACTGGTATCGCGAGACTCCGATCAACACCGCCCACAATCCTACTGGCCCGCCATGGCCGGCAGACATCTCGCCGCTCGTGGCTCCGACTTTGATCTTTAGTCCGCGCTCCTGGGTTTGCGCCGCGGGCGCTCGAAATCCGGACAGCACGAGCAATGTTAACAAGAGGAAAATGACTGCTGCACACCGCGAAATTGGGAATCTAGACATGCTACTTCTCCGTCGTTGGTGAAAAGAGTTCACGGGCCGTTTCGCACAAAGATTAAAGACGCGCCGTTGGCCGCGGCGCTGCATCAGTTTGAGAGCGAACCGAACCAACTCTTGGCGACGCCCATGCAGGCAAGGATGCCTGCGCTCCCCTAGGTCATGGCTTGACGGTGGGCGGAGGCACAGGCGTTATTGGCGTATTACTGCTTCCTGAATTGGCCACCACAACACCTGTGACGGTTCCCGCGACGGCGGCCGCCGCAGCCACCACCAGTATCGTCGTCTGCGTGCTAAAGAATCCCGCGCTGGATTGGATGTTGGCCTGAATGCTGACAGATGCGTTAGTGCCTTCAACCTTCGCGACGATCGAGGCCGCGCACTTGGCTGCCCCGGCGACCAATGGCACCGCGGCGATCCCGCGCTTGTCAGTCTTCTGCACCATGGTTAATCCAGCGACGGCTCCCAAACCAAGCGTGCCAAGGCACGGGTTGCCGAGCGAGAACAGCACCGGCAGATCGGGAAGCGGCTTGTCGTTCTTGTCGGTGACCTGGACTTGGACCTGCCGTGTGCTGCGAGCTCGAACGCTGAACTGCGAGCCGGATGAGACCGGCCGTCCCAGGTCGTCAACAAGGCGGATGTTCACGTCCTGCGGCACCGGCTGATCCTGGACCCGAATGTCGCCCGCGGCGGTGCTGAGCGACGCGCGACCGTCTTCGACGCTAACGCTGAAACTCGCGCCGCGCGGTGCGGTGAACGCGGAGCTGCCGGCCTCGACATAAGCTCCCGCGCCGGCGTTCAACTTAACGTCAAGGCTTCCGGCGACGATGGAGGCGACAAGCACTTCGTAGCCGGCGTCATCAGACGAGGCGCGTGCAGTCGCGAGTCTAACCATTGCGCCTCGCGCGAGAGTTACCTGCCCAATTGAATCGAGCGCAATCCTCACCGAACGATCTGCGGCCACCTTGATCAGCTCGCCGCCCCAGATCGACGCTTCGCCTTGTGCGAGGCGGCCATCAATCGCAACGGCGGCGCCGCTGAGCGAATTCAGCTTGATTGCGCCGATCGGGCCGAAGCGTGCGGACGCATAAAGCCGGATTGGCCTCTGTCCATCAGTGCTGTGGTCGCTTGCCCAAACTGGTCGGGACAACGGAGCCGCCGTCATAGCTAAGATCAAGGAGAGCCCCGTTGCGGCATATATAATCTTCATTGATTCCCCTTTTGTGTCTGCCTTGATTCACTTGCGTGAGGCAGATCACACAGTGTTATTTACGGAAGCCGCGGACTGAGCCCTACGTCCGGCAAGTACAATGTAACGCGCCGCGTCCGGTTCATCAATTGGATACTGGCGGCGCTGAATGATGTTGCAGAGCTCGATGAAGGAACGCTAACGCTCGTCTCCCCATCGAACACAGTCAGCCGTACCCCTGTGATGTCAGGGTTACTGCTCGCGCCTGTGAATTTCTGGTCGACGCTGAAGCTTTGGCCTTTGACCAGATTGAGCGCGCGCACCGGTGCAGCGAGATCGATCTCGAACGGCCCGGCGACTACCTGACCGCTGCTGTCAACGAACTCATACTTCGCCCGGCTCACGTCGAGGTTGGAGTCGAACACGGCGTAGGAGACGGTGATGTTGTCGCTGCTGCGCGTGAAGATCACCTCCGGCAGCGCGCGCGGATTGGAGAGATTGACAAGCACAAGCGCGGTGGAGACGCGGGCCAGGATGGGAATTTCAATGTTAGCGCCGGCAGTCTGCCTAAAGCTGAGCGTCGACGTCAGAAGATCTGGGAGGACGTCGCTTGCCGCAAGTCCTGTAGTCTTGCCAGCGAGGCCCGGTATTAGCGCAGCGAATCTGAGACAGAACGCCTTTACCTCACCGGGCTGAAACGTTAGCAGGGAGCCAGGTCCGAGCGCGCCAAGCGACTGGTCTGGGTTGTCTGGGTTCACAACGCTTAATGCAAAGAACCTCCTCCCAATCTCGGCTACTCCAAGGAGATCATTCGGGTCAGTGATGCGACCGTTGGTAACGTCGGTGCCCGTGCGCCTGAGCGACTCAAGCGTCAATGCTAGAGGAGAAAATCCAATATTCTGGATCGTGAAGAGCGAGCACGGACTTTTCTTCGGCTTGGGAGCCTTGCGGGTAGGATCGGCGGAAAACTCCAGGACAGTCTTGTTTCCCGGGATTGTGACCTTTGCCTGAGGCCCGCCTACACTTACGGTGAAAGAGCAACTCGCCCTGCTGCCTCCTGCATCGGTGGCAGTGCAAGTGACAGTAGTCACACCCGCTGGAAAGCTTGATCCTGAGGCTGGCGAGCAAACTACGTTCACACCAGGAAGGTTGTCACTTACCGTGGGAGGTGGATAGGTCACGACCGCCGAAGTCTGCCCGGCTGGAGGCACAGCGGTCACGTTAGCCGGGCACCTGATGACTGGCGGTTCTCCGTCACTGACGGTGATGGAAAAGAAACAGTTGGTGGTGTTTGAAGATAGATCAGTTGCGGTGCAGGTCACCAGGGTGAATCCGACGGGGAAGCGGCTGCCCGAGGGCGGGGAACATTCGACCGACGCGCCCGTGCAGTTGTCGGTCGCGGTCGCCGGCGGATAATTGACCAGGGCCGTCGACTGTCCGGGCAATGTTACCGTGGAGATGTTTGGCGGACAGAAGACGCGCGGTGGAGTGTTGTCCAGGACTGTAACAGTGAACGAACAGCTCGGACCGGCGCCTGTGGTGCAAGTGACCGTCGTGGCGCCGACGGCGAAAAACGATCCGGATAGCGGAGCGCAGTTGACGGCGCCACAAACGCCGGACGCTGTCGGCGAAGGATAAGAGACAGCCGCACCGCACGAAGTATCCGTCGGAGAAGTGAAGGTTAGTACATTAGCCGGGCAGGTGATCACGCAGGTTCCAACCGTCACAGTAAAGGTACAGCTAGCAGTATTTTTTGACCCATCCGTCGCAGTGCAAGTGACGGGTGTGGTGCCAACAGGGAAGGTCGAGCCCGACGGCGGATTGCAGTCTGTAGCCACCCCTGGACAGTTATCTGTGGCTGTAGGCGGTGGGTAGTTCACCACAGTCGGTATGGTGGCCGAAACGGACTGATTCGGCGGACAGGTGATCGTAGGCGGCTGAGTATCGTGCACGGTCACGTTGAAAACGCAACTGGGCCCGGCGGCGGTGTTGCAGGTAACCATGGTCGTACCCTGAGGAAAGAAGGAACCCGAAGCCGGCGCGCAGGTCACCGTTCCGCACGGGCCGGAGGTAGTGGGGGCCGGGTAAGTAACTACGGCGCCGCACTGGTTTGAATCGTTCGGCTTCACCTGATTTGCCGGACAGGTAATCGTGCAGCCGCCAACGACCGTCACGCATGCTGAAAACTCGGAAGTGTCGTTTGTAGGATCCGTTGCTGTGGCTGTTATGACATTGCCGGCAGGAACCGAGACCGGCACGGTGACACTGATGGGAGCGTCGCAAACGAGGGCGGGCGTTGTTACGGTGGTGAACCCAATGAAAGTTTTACCCTGGCCGTTGCCCGAAGGATCGCAATTTGGGCTAGAGAAGAACTCGATCCTGAAGGTGGTGCCTTGCGTGCTATTCAATGCGCCGACGATGGTAGTATTGCTACCAGTTGAACTAGCCGAGGTCAACACGGGGAAGTTTTGCAGGCCATTAGGGCCTGGATCGACGTCGCAATCATCATTCGGCGTGACTCCCGCATCGTCGCCGAGATCAATTCCAAAGTTATTGGAGAAAATAGAATTTCCCAGAATCGCATTCCCGCTGCCCGAGTTGGCCGTCACCCCGGCCCCAATGTTGAATGCGATGGTGTTGCCCGCTGCGGCAACCGTGCCGCCGATCATGTTGTTGACCGTGCCGCCGGTGACGCTCACGCCATCGGTGAGGTTCGGGAGGGCGGCCGTCCCAGCGGCGTTGGTCCCGATCAGGTTTCCCTGCACAAGATTTCCAGTGGTCTGGTTGCTAAAGAGGACAATGCCGCTATTGTTGTTGGCCGAAATAAGATTGCGCGCGCCAGGTGTGGTGCCTCCAATCGTGGTGTTGGACACCAATGTTAGAAGTGCGACACCAAAATTTCCGTTACCCAGCCCCGCATTGCCGGTGACGTTGGTGCCGATGAAGTTGCCTTGCACCAGGTTAGCCACTGAGTCGTTAATGATCTGCACCCCCACCCCTGTGTTACCTGAAATGAGGTTGGACGCTGCAGCGGTAGTGCCACCAACGATGTTACCGTCCCTGGTATCGACGGTCACGCCGTTCCCCCCGTTCGGCGCGCCGGCGTTGCCGGCGATATTTGTCCCAATAAAGTTTCGCTCTACTACTACGTTGTTCGCGTTGATGAGTATGCCGTCGCCGGGAAAGCTGTTTATGACAAATCCCCTTATCGTCGTGCCGCCTCCGGAAATCACGAACCCGTCTGCGTCCATCGGGGAACCCGCAAGTTCAATGATAGGGTTCCCAGCAAAGCCGGGCTGCGTCGTTGCGTCTATTGTTACCGTTTCGGTTATGTCGTCGAGGGATGCCGCCGGTAGGTTTATCGTCTGCGGCCCGCCGCCTCCAATGTTGAAGGTAATGAGGTCTGCGCCCCCGTTGGTATTCGCGTCAATGATAGCCTGCCTCAACGAACCTGCGCCGGAATCGTTCGTGTTGGTTACAGGGAACGTCATTGCAGGTGCGGTGATCGTCACCGACGGCGCGACCTGCCTGCTTCGGAGAATTACCAGATCGCTCAACGCATCGCCGTTCAGCCGCATCGGAAGCACAGCCATCGGTTCGCTGTCTACTTCGAGCGACTCACTGATGCTCGAAGCCTGGATGCTTCGCCGCACGCGGTCGTCCGTAAGAATCTGAAGTCGACGGTTTGTTGAATCGATAACAACAACGTTGTCCGCTGGAAGACTCGAAACGCGAGCTCGATCCAACATGCGGGCCTGAGGCCAGGCGCCGGGAAGAGTTTTGTCCTGCCACTCTTGCACCCGAAGCGACTTTTGTCCGCGGCGGGTTGACACTACTGCGGCACGGCTGAGCACGTGTACGGCTCCATCGTCGGAGAGTAGCGCCACATCATCACGGTGATTGCCGCTGAAATCGCCAATGGCAACGGACTTGATCGTAAACGGAAAGGAACGCCGGTCGATGACAGCATCTAGCGCCTTTGCTTGTTTCGTTTTGTTGGGTGACAGCCTTTGAGCCTGTCCGTGAACGATCATTAGCTCGCGTCCCGAGGCAACTGCAAGGTCCATCGGGAAATCATCGTCGAACTGCCCGAGCGCTAGCGCGCTGGCTTCGGCTTGAAGCGGGAAAACCACAGGATTGGCTCTCAGAGCCCCATCCATCGCTTCCAACACCAACGCCTTCGGACCATCTGCTCCCGACACCGCGACGACTATGTCAGTGAGACCGTCGGCGCGATTGATCTCTCCGGTTACCAGAGCGGTGACCCGGCCGGGAAGATCGACCTGTCTGGGCGCGCTCAGGTTGCCGTGACCGTCCCCAAGGAAGAAGTAAAGGGTATTGCCTCCCCTCGCTGCCGTCACTACGTCCCAGTGGCCATCGGCGTCGAAGTCACCACAACCGATGAAGTCAACCGGCTGCGGTGTTTCAAAGGCGCGCGCCGGCGAGAGGAAAGGCGCATCTGTAAACGTTCCGCCGGCTTTGCGGCGCTGAGCGTCGAGCGAGTTGGGATAGATCGCATCGACGTTGCCGCGGTGCAATGTAAGCATCCCGCCGTTAGGTGCTGCGTATCCGCTGACAAGGTCCGGTACGCCGTCTTCGTCGAAATCGGACGAGGCCATCGCGAGAGGTTGGACGAGGTTCTGTTGCAACAACCGTTGAGCTTCCGGACCTCCGGCATAGGCCGTTAGCACCTCGCGGCCCTCTGCAAGAGTGATCCGTGGCGTGGCCCTGCCCTCCGCGTGAACCGTCACTCGATCACCCAGGCGAGCTAGACCGGGTGCTACGGGTTTCGATATCGAGTCGCTCGCGGAAGCCGTCAATAAAATGGTGATCGGGATCAGCATCAGCGCTGCTCCCAAGAAGAACCAGGCGAGAGCCAGGTGCTTTTTCATGCGTCTTTCCTCTCCGCAGCGGGTTAGAATTCCAGCAACGTGTGCAGTGGTTTTCAACTAGACCAGGAGAACCTTTGACCAAGCCGATAGTAGCATCGTTGAGTGCCTGGCTAGCCCGGCTTAGCTAACACCCGGGGCACCGAGACAAAAACGCCTAGTGAGGTCAATATGGATTAATCCGGCTCAAGCCGAAGACCACGTGGCTATCGGCGGTTCGTACGGGTCTATCAACGCAGCCACGCTATGTGGACTGCGAAAGCATATTCGCGACAGACCAGAAAGTAAAGGCTCCAGACCTTGAGCGGCCATTTGGCGTGAAGTTATGACACGCTCGGCGAGTGAATCTGTTCAAGAGGCGAGTTCTTAGTTGCGCTTCCGCTTGGATGCTCTGGCCGGGACACTCGCCGTTACACGCCAGAAGGATTGCGGTCGCCGCGTTGATACGCGCATGATAATCTCATGGCCGTCTGAATCCAAAAGCTGAAGAGCATCACGGAGAAAAGCGCGAATGCCACGAACACACCATACAGAGCGCCACTTTACCGCAAGCGAGACTGTGCGCGACATCGTTATTGGAATGTCCGACGGCCTCACCGTACCATTCGCATTGGCGGCAGGTCTTTCGGCAGTTGCCTCGAGCGGGATCATCGTGACGGCAGGGCTTGCCGAGATAGCCGCAGGTTCAATAGCGATGGGCCTGGGGGGGTACCTGGCGGCTAAGAGCGACGCCGAACATTACGCCAGCGAGCAACGCCGCGAGCAAAAGGAAGTGGCCGAGATCCCCGAGGAGGAAATGGAAGAGGTGGCGCAGGTCTTTCGGGGATACGGGCTAACAAAAGAACAAGTCGCTCCGGTGGTGCACGCGTTGAGCGAACGCCCAAAGGCCTGGGTCGATTTCATGATGCGCTTCGAATTGGGGCTCGAGGAGCCCAGGCCCGAACGCGCGCGAACAAGCGCTCTGACGATTGGGGGCGCATACATGGCAGGCGGGCTGATCCCGCTTGCGCCCTATATCTTCATTCGCGACGCGCACGATGCGTTGTTGGTCTCAGTGGCGGTGACGCTGGTAGCCTTGTTCGTCTTTGGTTACATCAAGGGTCGATTCACCACCGCAAGGCCGATAAGGAGCGCATTGGAAACGGCGCTCGTCGGAAGTCTGGCTGCCGGAGCAGCGTTCTTGATCGCCAGAGCGATCTCGTAGTTCAAGTAGCATAGACTTTAGTCTGTGTCCGGTGATTGCTTTGTAGCAGAGTAACCAGACACACTAAGTCGATGCTACTCCCACGGACTAATGACAATTGACATGTCTTCTGAACAATTTGCGATAGAATTTCGCGACGTATCGCTTAGCTTCGACGATAAGCGCGCGCTCGACGAATTGAGCTTCCAGCTCGAACGCGGACAGATGATTTGTATTACCGGCGTTTCAGGCTCGGGCAAATCGGTGCTACTGCGCGTCGCATCCGGGCTGCTCGCGCCTGACGAGGGTCAGGTGTTCATCGAAGGCCGTGCAATCGGAGGCCTCGATGAACAGGAGTTGTTGGCGCTTCGAAGCGCAACGATGGGCATTGTATTTCAGGAACAATCGTTGTTTACCGGGATGTCGGTCTACGATAACACTGCTTATCGCCTGGATGAGCACGGATGGCCCGAAGCGGATACGGAGCGCGCGGTCCGCGAGATCCTGAGTTTCGTCGGACTCGAAGATGACATGGACAAGTTTCCGGAAGAACTTTCGGTCGGTATGGGGCGGCGACTCGAGTTCGCGCGGGCCCTCGTCGGCTGGCCTAAGATCATGCTGTTCGACGAAGCGACATCCGGGCTCGATCCTATCAACGCACGGATCATGCTCGATCTGGTGATTCGCGCGAGAGACATTCACAAAATATCGTCGCTTTACGTCACAAAGGAGCTTCACGAGATACCGTATTTGGAGAGCCACTCCCCGGTCAGGCAGCAATCGGGCGAGATATCGGTCCAGAGTGTTGCGGGCGGCAGCGGCGGGGCGGCAAATCAGATGAGAGTAATCCTGCTTGAAGACGGCCGAGTGGCTTTCCTGGGCGCGCCTGGTGAATTCGAATCAAGCAACCTGGCGGCGGTAACACGTATGACTCATCCCCCATCCGGCGCGCCCTCAACGGATACCTACATACCTGACCC
>DATLWF010000717.1:0-13602 GCA_035576605.1 Blastocatellia bacterium
TGATACGTCTTGGCCTCATCGAAGAAGGAATAGATGACGGCCTGGTCACCGAATATGAAGCACAACACGGTCCCTTCGCCGCCTCGGCCCCGGGTCCGGAGGAACAACTCGACATCGAACGCATACTCGGCGAGTACGTAACCGAAGAGGCTCTACTGACCGTTGACCGCATCCCGGTCTTCCAGCGAGTCGCCTTGATGAGCGTGAAGGACCGGGTGATGCTCGCGATAAAGGGGACGCGCGAAGCTCGAATGATCCTTATCCGCGACCCGAACCGGATGGTAGCGGGAGCGGTTTTGCGTAACCCGCGGTTGACTGATTCAGAAATCGAGAGTATCGCTGCAGTCAAGACCGTCCCGGACGACGTGCTGCGGCAGATTGGTCAAAATCGTGCATGGACACGTTCGTATGCTGTTATACACAACCTTGTGCGAAACTCGCGGACGCCCATTGGCATCAGCCTCAACTTTATCAATCGCGTTCAATCGCGCGACCTCCGCGCGCTTTCCCTGAACAGGAACATACCCGATGTGATCCGGCAGACCGCATACCGCATGTACTTGAAGCGAGCCGGCACTTGATGCGCGGCGCACCTCTTAGAATCGCGAGACGAGAAAGAACCCACCGCCGATCGCCACAGCATCTTCCAGAAGAGCCACCACCGTATCCGGGACCTTGAGGGCCTTGACCAGCCGTGTGCGCGCCTCGTAACCGGCGTAGGCGCCTGCCACTCCACCCACGCCGCCCAGCACAGCTCCGAGGACCATCGACCGATTTGCCGCACCGCAGAGCGCGGCGCCAGACAGCGCGCCGAGGGCGAACCGAGCGATGAGACCTACAGCCGACTTTCGGCTGGGCGTCTTCGGGAGCTTGTCCACGATGAGCTCGACAACCGCACCCGCAGTGAGGATGCATACCGCCACGGTCGAGCCCAAAAAAGCCAGTTGTGAATGTTGAAGGACGAGCCATTTCCAATGCGCAGCCCAACTGACCACGGCCGGCGCGGTCATCGAACGCAGGCCGGCGATTAAGCCGATTGCGAACGCGAGGACGAGAACTGAGCTTGTGTTCATACTCTCTCCGGTTCACTCAAACCTTTCGTCAGCGTCTGGAGCGCAGGCATTCCTGCCTGGCTCCTTTCGGTGAATGGACATTATCTTTCCAGCGCAACGCTAAGCAGGCAGGGATGGCTGCGCTCACACGGCGCTGGCTTCATTCAGAAGCTCGATTGAAGAATGGTCTAACTCGAGTCTTGTCGCTTCGATCAAATCGTCGAGTTGATCCAGGTTCGTGGCGCTTGCAATAGGCGCGGTAATGCTCGGGCGTGCAATAAGCCAGGCGAGGGCGACTCGAGCAGGCGTCGAATCGAGTTGACGCGACGTTTTATCCAGCGCCTTGAGAATCCGAAAGCCGCGCTCATTCAGATACTGTTTGGTTCTCCGGCCCCGGGGACTCTTTGATAGATCGTCCTCCGAGCGGTACTTGCCCGTTAGAAACCCGCTCGCCAGCGAGAAGTAGCTAATCACGCCCATTCCGTTTTTGAGGCAGAGAGGCTCAAGGCCGGCTTCATAGTCGGCGCGATCGTAGAGATTATACAAAGGCTGGAGTGTTTGGTAGCTTGGATATCCACCTTGTTTACTGACAAGCAACGCTTCAGAAAGCCGATCCGCTTTGTAGTTTGAAGCACCAATTGCCCGAACCTTACCTTGCTCGATCAATCGCGCATAAGTCTCAAGAGTCTCGTCCAAGGGCGTTTCAGCGTCGTCCGTGTGCGACTGATACAAATCGATGTAGTCAGTCTGCAAACGCTTCAGTGAATCCTCGACCGAGCTCAGAATATGGGCTTGCGAGAGTCCCTTCTTGTCCGGACTCATTTCCATTCCGGCCTTCGTAGCAATAACGACGTCCTGACGCCTTCCACTTCGCTTCAGCCATTTCCCAATAATTGTTTCGGATTCGCCGCCGGTGTGACCGGGAACCCACACCGAATATACATCCGCCGTATCGACAAGGCTGAATCCTGCCGCCACAAACGCATCAAGCAGCGCGAATGACTTCGGCTCATCCACTGTCCATCCAAACACGTTTCCGCCGAATGCCAGCGGATAAATCTCAAACCCCGAATGTCCCAGCTTACGTTTGTTCATATCTTCCGAATCCTTGTCCGACGAACTTCAGTTTGTCGACCTGGCCGGATGCAGACGACAAACTTAGGTTTGAGCGACGACAAACTGAAGTCTGTCGGACAATCCGCACACTTATGTCATCCGCTCCAGGCGTGCAGGTACATGCTTGTGCCAGGGCGTGCCGGCGAGAAAGTCCCGGTCTTCGGTGGAGGTCAACTCGTTAGCCGAAGTGCCGATACGCACCGTGATCCCGTCCCCGGCGTCGTAATCGAGTCCAAGACCATTGGGTAACGAGATATGCCCTTGCCGCATCATCTCCGAAACCTCGATTGTCACCTCGGCCTTGCCGCGTCGGGTGTGCAGTTGAGCCCGATCACCGTTTGCAAGGCTCAATGCCTCGGCGTCGCGGCGGCTTATGCGCAGCGCTCCGTCGCGCCCCTTCTTGCGCCACCCAGGATTCCGGATGATCGTGTTAGTCGTTTCCGACCGGCGCTCACCCGCGGAAAGAACAAGCGGGAAATCTGGATCCGCACGCAGCGGCTCGGTGGAGAGCTTCGGCAGCTCAGTCAGCAGTTCGGGGATCACCAGATTGATTTTACCACCCACCTGCCGCACGCGCTTCCAACTGTCAGCGTATTCATCTGACGAAAACACAACTCCGGACGGGCTATCGAGAATCGCCTCGAACAACTTCTCGCCTGCGGTGAATGAATCTCCGGTGAAGCCTGCTCGCGCTGCTGACTCCGGATTCGCCTGAACGAACAGATGACAGGCTCCCCACAGAAGCGCAGCCGACGCAGCGCCGTGCGGCAAGGTCGGTCCCAGCGTCCGATAGAGCACAACGGGCGCAAGTTTCCCGATCATCGGGTTGGCCGCCATCGCCATGAAGAACGCTTTTGCGAATGCACCACGGCCTTTCTCTGCGGCTGCCTTGAGCGGCGCCAGGTCGTCCGGCGTCAGCGCACCCAGAGCTTCAACGAGCCGCGCGTGAATTTCCGGTTCGGGCAACGTGTCGCCGACCGGATCGAGCATCGGACGGCGCAAGTGAAAGTAGTTGTTGGGAAACTCGAGGTTGAAGTAAGTGGCTTCGTACTTCTCGAACTGCGTCGGCGCGGGCAGCACGTAATGAGCCAGTCTCGCCGTCTCTGTCATTGCTATGTCGATAACAACCAGCAGCTCGAGCGAACTCAGGGCTTCGCGCATCTTCTGGCTGTCGGCTAGCGAGTGAACCGGATTACCGCTCTCCACGAGCATCGCCCGGTAGCGTTTTGGATGGTCAGTCAGGATTTCTTCGGGGATCACGTTGCACGGGATCAGCCCGGTGATAATTCGCGCGCCCACGACCGGGCTTCGTTTCTCAATCTTCTCACCCGCTCCCTTGTCGACAATGCTGCCTTTGCTCGAAGCATTCAATCCAATGAGCGGCGCCATCGCGTAGTTCGTTCCCTTCCGGCCGAAGTTGCCGGTGAGAACCCAGATCAGCCGATTGAGATAGCTGCCGAGCGTCGAGTGCACCGACATCTGCATGCCCAGGTCTTCGATGACTGAGACGCTCTTCGCGCCGGCGATGCGCCTTGCGGTCTCACGCAACTGATTCTCCGGCACACCGCAAACCTGCGCATACTCGGATACGTGAATAGCCGCGAACGCGGGCTCGATCGTTTCCAGGCCGTTTGCGTGCTCAGCAAGCCACTCGCGTTGGATCAGGTTTTCCTGCACCAGGATCGCAACCAGCGCGGCGAGGCACCAGGCGTCAGTGCCCGGCTTGATCGCCAGATGAAAATCAGCCATCTCCGCCGTCTCACTGCGTCGCGGATCGATCACCACGATCGAGCGGTTGGGATCTTTGGCAATCTGACGCAACGTGGCGCGAGCGCGAGCGAAGCCGTGCGACTGCCAGGGGTTCTTGCCTATGAAGACAGCCACCTCGCAGTGCTCGAAGTCGCCGTGTATGCCGGTGCCCAGCATCCGGCCGTTCACCCAAAACTCGCCGGTCTTTTCCTGCGCAAGAGCGTTGGAGCGGAACTTCGAGCCAAGCGCCTTCAACGTGCTGTCGGAGTAAGAACCGCCCAGATGATTTCCCTGGCCGCCCCCGCCGTAGTACAGAATCGTCTCGCCGCCATACTGCGATTTGATCTCGAGGAATCGCTCGGCGATCTCGGTGATCGCGGTGTCCCAGTCGATTGCATCGAACCCACCGTCGGGCCGCCGCCGCAGCGGCGACATCAATCGGTCGGCGGCGTTCTGATAGGAATCCAGCCGCTGCGGCTTCTCGCAGGTGTAGCCCTGCGAGGCAGGATGCGCTTTGTCGCCGCGAATGCGTTCGATGTGCCGTCCATCGGCGCCACCCAACTGCAACTCGATTCCGCAGTTCAGACTGCAGAGGATGCAGGCCGTCTGGTGCCAGCCATCGTTGCGCGCTTGTGTCATAGTCGCACTCCTGTAAAAAGGCCGGGCGACCGGCGACCGGGTGGCGGTCAGCGGTCGCCGGTCGTCCGTCGTTGTCTCTTAGGCACTTTCGCCTAAAGCCCGCGTGACCCAGCCGTGATGCTGACGCGCGTGATCCCCGTTGACTGCGATCACTCCGCCGATGGTGCCGTCAGCCCAGGGTGCGCCCGGCAATCGCTCTGCCAGTTGTTCATCGGACAGCTCAGCCATCAGCGCAAGCGTTTCGCCGCGAATCTTCTGCCCGAGCGCGACAACTTCGCTGAAACTCTTGTCACGATGTTTGAGAACCCAGTCCTCGTTCATTGAGTGCACGCGAGTCATCACCTCTTCGCGTGAAGGCGTGCTGCCATCCGGGTTCTTCATGATTCCGATCGGATTCGGATCGCCAGCCAGGTGCCGCCGGATGATGTTGTTGAACGCCTTCTCGATGCCAGCCAGATGGGCAAGGTGATCCTTGGCGCTCCATGACGCTTCAGGATCGTGCTTGCTCGTCGTGATGCTGCGAGCCAGATCGTCAGGCGGCATGGCAGCCCAGGTTTCCAACGTCCAGGCGCGTTCCTGGTTGAGCTTGATCTCGATTTCTGTGCGATTCATTTGTCTCCAGTCTCTTCGGACGAAATCACTCGTTGACCTGCTCGTCCTCGCGAATCGTCATTGCCGCCAGGCGGCAGGATTTCAGGATTTGATCGGATAGCTTCTCGCTCTTCACCGCGCGCGACAACATCAATCCACCCACACACTGAGCTACGATTGCCAGAGCGCGCTCGCGCGGAGGCACCGAGCTTTCAGGCAGGAGCCCTTCAATCTCATTCACGTATCGTAGAAAGTCCCGTTCATAGCTCTCACGAGTCGTATCGCTCTTTCGCGCGACGTCTGCCGTGAGGGCCGGCAGCGGACAGCCCCCGGCCACCGTATCGCGGTGTGTGCGGCTCAAATATCCCCTGATCAAAGCCGCGAGCGGATCGCTAGCGGCAAGGGCTGGACTTTTCGTCGCGCGCAATGTGTTGCTGGGATCGAGCGCCGTGGCCATCGCCTCGGCGAACAGCGTTTCCTTTGACGAGAAGTGCGAATAGAACCCTCCGGCAGTCAGACCGGCTTCATTCATGATGGCATCGACTCCGACTCCATCGTAGCCGGATTCGCGGAACAAGCGGGCCGCCGCGATCAGGATTCTCCCGCGAGTTTCTGCCTTTTGCTCTTTCGGGTAACGCACCGGCCTGATAGTATGACGAGCGTCATACTATGGTCAAGAAGGTTTTGGTGAGTGATCAAAGGGTCAGTTTGAAAGGGTGCGCGTCAGAGTTGCGCGGAACCTCGCCAGGCACTTTGTGAAAATGCCAGAGCATAGCGGGCCTTCTCGAACCTCAGCACAGTAACAGGTAGGGAAGGTGGGCTTGCTCCCGCTGTGATGATAGTGCAGACGATTCGAACGCTTGAGGCGGTATGTCTCCTGGGAATCACAAGCAGCGGGGGCAAGCCCACCTTCCCTACCTGTTATTGTGCTGAGGTTCGACAACGCCGCTATGCTCTGGCCTCGTTAGAGGTGCGTATTCGCAAACCCAGCTTGGCTTGGTCGTCCGCTGTGTCCGCTGTCTAGTTCCCGATGGCTGCGCTAGAATAAGGAATCGGTTGGTGATCGTTATGAAATTGGTGATGGTGGGCGGACACGCGAGGAACGTCGGCAAAACTTCGGTCGTCGCAGGCATCATCCGCGGGCTGCCCGAACTCAATTGGACTGCGGCAAAAATTACTCAATTCGGTCACGGCATTTGTTCGGTGAACGGTGAAGCTTGCGGCTGCGCATTGAGCGAGCATCAGTTCTCAATCACCGAAGAGCGCCAGCGGGACACCGGCACCGACACGGCGCGATTTCTCGCGGCAGGCGCGCGGCGCTCTTTGTGGGTGCGCACTAAGCAAGGTGAGTTGTCGGCGGCGCTGCCCGCATTCAAAAAAAAGATCGAAGCCGACGAGTTTGTCATCGTCGAGAGCAACAGCTTGCGCCGCTTCGTTACGCCGGCGCTTTATGTTCAGGTGCTCGACGCTGCGAATTCTGACTTCAAAGTTTCAGCGCAGCAGTTCTTCGATCTGAGCGACGCTTACATATTGGTGAGCAAGACCGGTCAGCTCCCGGCGATCCCGACTGACAATGCATTGCTGGCCCGTGAGATCGAGAAAAACAAACCGTGCTTTGCCGTCAACGAAGAAGATCGATTTATCAGTCAGGAGGTCATCGAGTTTGTCAGATCAACGCTCACAGTTGGAGCCGCGGATGTTGCGAGACGTTTACAGCCGGCCTATTAAGGATCTGAGGATCTCAGTCACCGACAGGTGCAACTATCGATGCACGTACTGCATGCCTCTGGAGGAGTACGTATGGATCGATCGGAGCGAGATCCTCAGCTTCGAGGAGATCGCGCGGCTCGCGCGTCTGTTCGCCGGCCTGGGAGTCGAGAAGATTCGAATCACCGGCGGCGAGCCACTGGTGCGCAAAGACCTGCACCGGCTCGTCGGCATGCTGTCGCGGATTGAGGGCGTGCGCGACCTTTGCCTCACAACAAACGCATCGTTGCTGTCCGAACAGATCGGAGACCTCGGCGCGGCCGGACTGAAGCGCATCAACGTAAGCATCGACTCTCTTGTCCACGAGAAGTTTAAGCAGATAACCAAGCGCGGCGATCTGGATAAAGTTCTCGAAGGGCTCTTCGCCGCAAAAGCCCTCGGGCTTCACCCGATAAAGATCAATGCGGTGATCGAGCGAGGCTTGAACGACGACGACATCATTCCGCTGGTCGAGTTCTCGCGCGAGCACGGCTTCTCGATGCGCTTCATCGAGTACATGGACGTGGGGAACGCGAACAACTGGATTTCCGAGAAGATTGTCTCGAAGAAAGAGATTCTCGCGACGATCAACGCTCGTTATCCGCTGAGAGAAGTTGGCCGCGACAACGGAACGGCTCCGGCGGTTGACTACGAATTCGCGGACGGCGTCGGTGATGTTGGAGTAATCGCATCAGTGACGGAACCCTTCTGCTCGAGCTGCACCCGCGCCCGCCTGACGGCAGACGGCAAGCTGGTGACTTGTTTGTTCTCTGATCAAGGCCACGATTTGAAGTCGTTGATGCGAAACGGGGCGACCGATGAACAACTTATAGAGGTCATCAGTTCGGTTTGGACACAGAGGACTGACCGCTACTCCGACGAGCGCCTCGCCGCGATGAATTCGCCCGAAGGCTATCAGCCGAAAGCTCATCACAAGATCGAGATGATAACGCTCGGAGGATAGCGAAAGTAGTGGCGCTTTGCGATGTTGCGGGTGTCGGGAATGGACGCTCAGACGAATCGCGTGAATCGGCCAGTCCGCTCATCAGGGCTGGGAGGGAGTTGCGATAACCCGAAAATGATATTTGCCGATCTCTTCGAGTCGGCCTCCCGGATCCAAGCCACTAAGCTTGATCTGGTAATCGCCTCTAACCAGCCGACTGGCGCGTAAGCTCAACGTGACCACTCTTCCGTTTGCTAGTGATTCCGGTTTCAGCTTATCCGCTGAAAGGACTTCGCGCCCATCATCCGTTTGAAGTACTGCGTGGTAGCTCTGATACTCATCTCGCGACAACTCAAGCTGTAGCTGCACAGTGGATACGCCGGCTGCAAGTGTTACCCTCTTGATTTCGCCGCTATCCCTCTCCAGGCCGGGCCTCAAAGTAATTGCAAGCGTAGCCGAGCCAGGCTCTTCCCTGGATTGATCGCGCAGCCACACATTTTTCACGATCAGCCATGAAGCGCCGAAGATTACAATTACCAGGGCTGCCGCAAGGGAAAGGCCAAGCAGCGGCTTTTGAGTTTGGAGCGAGGCGGGCATAAAGCGCTTCCAGGCGACAGCTAGCCGGCCATTGACAGTTACGGGTTGAGGCTCCGCGATCCGTGCGACAGTGACGTACCTATTTAAGGCTTCGGCAAAGCTTAGCTTCTGTCTTCGCTCCGGGGCCGCGAGAAAGAGCCGCGCGAACCTCTCTCGATCCGGCTCGGATAAGGAGCCGCGAACATAGCTGTCTATTAACTCATCCTCAGCGGCTGACAATTCCTCAAAATACTCGTGATTAGTCAGTAGTTGCTTTTCCAGGCGCTCCTGTTCCTCGGGCTCAAGCCACCCTAGCAGGTACCGCTTCAAAAGGTCTTCAGTCTCACGTCCATATTCCATTAGAAGGACTCTTCCGCAACCGTATTTGCGTCCCTATACATGTATTGCCCGGTATTCAGTTCTATTTCAGGCTGCCGATTTGGTCAAGGCGATCTTGCGCGTATCGTTTCCTGTCAGAGAGAACTTGTTCCCTCTATCCTCGGCTCGTTTAAAGGCCGGAAGTTGCTAGCGCCCTTAGCTGAGTTCCAGGTCTGGGCGCTCTGTTTGGTGTGTTAGACCTGTCGTTGCTTCTTCATTACAACCAGTCTTGCCGCGTAAAGACTGAGTACCAATATGGCGGTGATTACCGCAGCCAGTATTGCCAGATAGTATTCGTTCCTTTGCTGCTTTTGGCCGGCGTCGATTTCTCCCTTGTATTCGCCCTGCAAAACAAAAGGCGCCCAGAAATAGGGGGATCGCCATCGTTTCTGTTGCCACATGGCAATCTGCGCCTGCCTGAGCGCTTCTGCTGGAGCCTTCTTCTCAGCAAGCATTTCCTGGTAGAAATGTTTTATCAGTTCGGCAGTGGCCTCATCATCAACCTTCCACAGGCTGGCCATTACCCGCGCTGCGCCTGCATACATGAATCCGCGAGTCAGCCCTACCAGGCCTTCGCCTTTGATCTGCTTGCCGAGAGCTGAGTTACAGGCGCTGAGCACGACCAAATCGGCCGGGAGATCCAAATTATATATGTCATTGAGCCGGAGGAACCCATCCTGTGGTTCGCCATCCTTGTCGAAGAGAGATAGTACCAGGCCGGACAGTTCCGGGGTCTCACTATCGAGAACGCCGTGTGTAGCGAAATGAATGATGCGGTACTGGCTCAATTCTGTGCCAGTAGCCAGCCCCTTATTGGCCTCGAAGCCAATCGCCTTCAGGCTCAATTTGCTGGACGCCACAGCCATGATCGCGTTCGCCTCATCACGTGAGGCGAACAAACGCGGAATGCCCCGGCCGTCTCCTGCAATGCCAACATCGCGCAAGGCTCGGTTTGTCTCCGTCCGGTTCTGCTCAGGCGAGTCATTAGCAGTCGATTCCTTTGCGGCACCTAGTCGCGAATCATCCTTTTCAAAGACCGGGTCAGCAAACACTGCCAACATTTTCGAAGCAGGCTGGCGGCTTTCAATCTTGTTGCGCAATGTCGCCAGCGTCGATGCAGATGGCTGGTAAGTAACCTGATGGTCGACCATCAGGGGAACCGGGCTATCGTCAGTTGATTGGGGATCCGGCAACGCGCCGAAGGGTATGTATTGCAGCGCGCCGTCCGCGACGATTATCAGTTGTTTCTTTTCGAGCCGCGCGGCGGCCGGACCAAGTAACATCTTGCTCAGTGAGGATGCGCCTTGCCAGTAGTTCGTCTCAGATTCGTTCAGACGATCCTGGCGTTGTTCAAATGACTCCCCCTCTACAAACCGAGGCGCAGTTAGAATGTCCCTCACTTGATTGGCTAGCGCTTCTATTTCTGCGCGGCCTGGGAGTTCATAACTCGTAACCCCGACTTTAGTCACGGCCCAAAGATAGCTTCTCTCTTCGCCTAATGAATACTCCAGAAGGAGGGCATCGTCGTCGACGGCCTGCTGTTGAATGGTTTTCAGGTTCAGAGGCTGCTGCTGAATGAGCGTAGCATAGTCCAAACTGGCGGCCCTTATCCGCGCCTGCAGTTCACGATGTTGTCGTGAAAGATCATCAACCTCTTTGTCAATAGTTGCTGCGTCTTGGGGCGTATGCCCGGCACCCAGAAGAAGCCGGCGGGCTGATGCCTTACTGTTCAGCTGTTGCCGCACCGCGCGTTCCCGCTCGAGCAAACCAGGATCGACCTTTTGACTAATGCCAACGCGGGCAGCGGTCAGACTCTCAAGCAAAGAGCGCGCGCGAGCCCTCTCACTTACCTCAAATGCGGTCACATCAAGGGCTAAGCCGGGCTGCTGCGCATGGAGTTGCATAAGGAGGTCAACATAAAACTCATAATGTTGACGAACGGACGCGAAGTAGGAATTGCGCAGATCCTGCCCCATCACCTTGACTCGTAAAGCTTCAACAACTGTCAACGCGGTTTCCATGCGATCACGAGCTTCAGTCAGCTTACCGAGGTCACGTTCCACACGCGCGATCTGCCAGAGTGTTGAGGCTTCTCCAAACCTATATTGAGCAACGCGGCTGAGCGACAGCGCCTTGCGGTAATAGGAGAGGGCCATTTGCTTCTGATTCATTTGGTCGTGAATCTGGCCGATGATCAACAGCGTATCAGCTTCACTTCTCGAAGCTTTCTCGCGCCGGTAGAACGGCAGGGCCCGAGTGTAGTAGTCGAGGGCTTTCGCTGTATTTCCCCGGGCTTTGTAAACGCTTCCTATGCCCCTCAGAGCGTTAGACCGCCCGCGCATATTGTTCATCGCCAGGCTGAGCGAGAGACTCTCTTTAAAATATTCAAGCGCCTTCTCAAGGTCTTTCATCGAATAATAGACGTTGCCTATGGCGTCAACCATGTCTGCCTGAGCGCTGAGATAGCTGGCGTTTTTGTAGAGCCGCAGCGCCTGATAGTAGTAATCAAGCGCTTGCTGCTTCTCATCTAAGAGAAAAAACACGTAGGCAATGCCGCTGAGAATCCGGCCCTGCTCAATCTGGTCACCGGTCGGTTCAATAACCTCCCGCGCCTGTCTGAAGAGGTTAAGCGCGTCCTGGCACTCACCCAGACGAGTATAGAGACGACCCATCGCGGTAAACGTGATGCCTTGCCAGCGCCGGTCACCCCGACTTTGCCAGATGGAAAGAGCCTGGTTAAAACAGTCGAACGCTTTTTGCATCTCACCCAGATCAGAATAGCTGTAGCCAAGGTTCAACAGCGAGGTGGCTTGTCCGTGTTGATCGCTCAGCTCGCGACAGAGTGACAGAGCCTTATGAAAACTCTCCAAAGATGATTGTAGTCGGCCAAAGTTATAATAAGCCTCGCCAAAGTTATTCAACGCGCGAGCCGCTGCCTGCCGATTCCCCACGTCTTGATTCAAATTCAGCGCGCGTCGGTAGAACCCTAGATCTTTGTCATTCTCACACAAGATGTTATAGACGAGGCCCATCTCGTTTAACACCTCGCCCTCGCCCCATCGATCGCGTGTCCTTTTGCAGAGATCGAGCGCTTGAGTGTATGACGCAAGGGATTGACGAGGCTCGCCCAGGATTTGGTAAATCTGCCCGATGCTCACCAGCGCGCGAGCCCCTTCCTGCAAATCGCCGGCAGTCTTCCAGTGCGACAGGGCCTCCTGATATTTGCTGATGGCCAGCCGGCTGGATTCGCGCATAGACTCCCTCTGCAGTTGTTCGGCTTCCGCAAAGGACTTTTCAGCGGCGCTTCGAGCTTTATCCCTGGCTGTAGCCGGTCTTAGCTCGGCGACTTGCAATTCGTAGATCTCACGCGGTGCATTATTGTTCGGAGGTGACACTGCAAGTTTGTAATCCCCCGGAGATTCGGCGATCACAGAAATGGGTGTCAAACCACGGCTTCGACCACGAACTCGGCAGACCAAGCTTCCGCCAGGGTCATAAAGAATGAATTCAACACCTTTGGCCGATTGTGTTGCAGTTATCCGCAGATACTGACCAGACGTGAGACCAATCCGATAAGAACCTGTCGAGGTACTCTCACGCGTGACCTTCTTGCCTGGCATGAGGAACGTAGACGCGTCAGAATCATTTTCCACGCTCGACATCGCGAGCACAAAACAAGAGTCCTGAGGACTGGTGATAAGGCGGCCGTTCAGCATCCACGCTAGCCAAAGCATGATGAAGCCGATGGCTGAAAGGACGGGTGTGGTCTTTCTGTGCTTCCAAAACATCTGCTACCAGTCAGGCTACTTCTTACGCTTATGCCCACTGGTCACCTCTTCTAGACACGGTGCCTTGCTGGGAAAATCCGTTGCCGGATTTCGCATGCTGCCTATGGTGTTCGCCAGGGATTTGGAATCGTTGCCATTCTTACTATCATTTCCATTTCTGAAGCTGGAGCTCAACAGGAAGCTTGGAGTTTCGGGAAAAGTTCTCGTAACCCTGTATTGACTGGCCTGCTGTTCTTTCGAAATTACAGGCGCCCCCTTGACTTTGTCGCGTGCCGGCCGTTTGGTCGCACGAAGATAAACGTCAAGGAAATCGGCCCAGTGTGTTTCCTTAGGGAATTCGAGTTCTCTATAGTCCTTCATATTGGGAGGGACTTCAGCCCAGGGGAAGTATATCGAGACGCCGTGTGAATGCTGAACTACCCAGCCGCTATAACAGGACAACAACACGAAGGGTTCTTTGACAGTGGCGAAGTCTTCGTCGGCATCACCTCGTTCTTCTTTGACCAGGTTGTCGGTGCCCGTGATGACGTTGAGAACATTCTGACAGGCTCTTCGGACTTCTTCGCGGCCCGATCCATCGTATTTCTGTTTTAATAAGCTGCAAAAATCGAACAAATCAACATACTGCTCATTCTTGTATGGCTGAGCCTCCCAGTGTGCGAGCACGATTGCATCCCTGGCCTTTTCGTCTACAGCTCTTGTATTGGGATCCTCTAAACGCCCCTTCAGAGTGTCGGCCAGTACCCTGACGGCGCTCGCTAGTTTTTCGCACTGGCTGAGATCGCAGGCTGATTGATCGACGGACACGTTAGCAATCTGGTAATCCTCGTAATACGTGATGTAGCTGGAGACGATTTTCTTAGCCAGTTCCTTTATGTCCTGTCCACCGCGAGCGAACTTGTTGACATCTTCAAGAATGCTCGCATACGGCCAGCCGGCCATTGGTTCAAAACCTTCGGCTCCTATCAGAATGCTCACGGAGTCGCGCACGGCAAAGCATACTTCTGCCATGCTCATCAGACAC
>DATLWF010000718.1:0-4872 GCA_035576605.1 Blastocatellia bacterium
AGCGTTCGGTCCTGATGCAAGCGGCTTGTCACCGTCAAGCGCCACCCACTTTCCGCCATATTCTTCGCGATGCTCCGCCAGCCAGCGTAACTCGCGAGTGCAGTCAATGATATTTTCAGTAAGCGCCGACATTCGATTCACCTCTTACCTATGGACAGGAAGGATTGTACCACCATCGCGACACCACCCCGACTGCATTAGCTCTGGGCCTATCTCAATAGCTCGGGAACGCGTAGTCCTTTAGCATCTCCGCGCGCTCCTTCTCTTCCTCACCCTTCATCGCCACACAGTCGCGCATCGAGACCATTCCCAAAAACTTGCCATCTGCGTCTTCGACAATCAGATGATACACGCCGTTCTGCTGCAAGACCTGCAACGCAGCGTCAATCTCCGCCTCAGACGTCACTTTGATCAGGTTCGCGCTGGCGATGGACTGCACGCTCACCTCTGACGGGCGATAATTCTCAGCGACAACCTTATCGGATATGTCGCTTTGCGAAACCACGCCGACAATCTTACCCGACAGATTGCAAACGCCGGTGGCGCGGATTCCCCGATCCTTGAGGAAACGCGCGGCCTCGGCTACCGTCGTCTGGTTCGAGATGCAGTAGACTTCTTTGCGATCCTTGATGATGTCACGAACGGTCTTTGGCATAACGACCTCCGGTAGGTTCAGGTTGTCAATTCAATGTTACGACCTTGAGTTAGCCTCATAATAGCGCGGTTGCTGGTTGCGAGCCAGCGAGAATAGATGGTGTGCCGCCGCACGATGCGGGTTGCTGTCTTCGCTGTCCGCGAAGCTATGACGGGCCCTGACCGCTTCCATCCCGCGCCCGCAACTCGGCTATGAGATTCGACGCCTTGAGCAAGCTATCGAACGTGCCGGCGTCGGTCCACCACCCTTCGATTACATCCCAGCTCAAATCGCCTGACTCGATGTAAGCGTTGTTCACGTCAGTGATCTCGAGCTCGCCCCGGCCGCTGGGTTTCAGCGTCTTGATTATTTCGAACACCCGGTTGTCGTACATGTAGACGCCTATGACTGCGTATTGCGATTTCGGATCGGCGGGCTTCTCTTCGATTCGCGCCACTCGGTCGTCTTCAAATACCGGGACGCCAAAGCGCTGCGGGTCCGGCACCTCGCTCAGCAGTATTTTCGCCCCCGAGCCTTGATGCCGGAACTTCCTGATGAATGTCCCGATGCTCTTTTCCAAAATGTTATCGCCGAGCACGACGCACACCGGCCCGCCATCAGCGAAGTGCTCAGCCAACGCGAGCGCCGCCGCGATCCCGCCCTCGCCTTCCTGGTAAGCGTAGTTGAGGCGGTTGAGCCCGAACTCCGCTCCATTGCGAAGCAGTTTTAAGAAGTCTCCGGCGCTGTTGCCGCCAGTCACGATTAAGATGTCGGTGATGCCTGCGTCGATCAGCGTGCGAATCGGATAATGGACCATCGGTTGATCGAACACGGGCAGCAGGTGTTTGTTGGTTACACGCGTGAGCGGCGCCAGCCTGGTGCCCAGCCCGCCCGCGAGAACGATTCCTTTCATCCGTTACCTCAGAATTAAGCTTGAACGATGCGGGAATGATATTCGAGCCACGACGCGGCGGCAACAGAATCTCAAGACTCAGACTTCTACGCTTCATCGCCCCTGTGCTAGACTCGCGATGCTTTGCGGAGTTGACGAACGTTGGGACCTTGCGTTTGCCGCGACACTCGGAGAACGATCATGAAACGAACCGGAATGCTCTTAGTCGTCGTCCTCTGCTTGAGCGGGGTCGAGACGTTCGGTCAGCACCATCTCAAGCCTACACCGAAAACCGTAGCGTGGGGTTATTACGACGCGAGCACTCCGCCGGTGCTTCGAATCAAGTCCGGCGACACGGTCGAGATCCAAACGCTTCTCACTTCAAGCCCCGCGCGTCTCGAAGGCGCCGGTGTTCCACCTGAACAGGTCGAACAATCTCTTCGCGACATCTACAAAGAGGTCACCAACAAAGGACCAGGCGGGCACATATTGACGGGCCCGGTGTTCATCGAGGGCGCCGAGCCCGGTGACGTGCTCGAAGTCCGCATCCAGACGATCAAGCTCGCAATACCCTATGCGTACAACGCGTTTGGTCCCGGGCGGGGCTTTCTCCCCGAGGACTTTCCCTATCCGAAAATAAAGATCATCCCGCTCGACGAGAAGCGAATGATCGGCCGCTTCGCGGATGGAATAGAAATACCTCTGCGGCCCTTCTTCGGGAGCCTCGGCGTGGCTCCTCCGGATGTGTCGGGCCGAATAAGCAGCGCGCCTCCATGGATTCACGCGGGTAATCTCGACAACAAGGAACTGGTTGCGGGCACGACGCTGTTCATTCCCGTTCATGCGCGCGGCGCGTTGTTTTTGGCGGGCGATGGCCACGCGGGGCAGGGAAACGGCGAAGTTGACATCACCGCCATGGAGACGTCGCTCATCGGCACGTTTCAGTTGATCGTGCGGAAAGACATGCATTTGAAATGGCCGCGCGCGGAAACGCCTTCGCACTTCATAACGATGGGCATTCACGAAGACCTGACCGAAGCGACGAAGGCAGCCCTTCGCGAGATGATAGATTTCCTGGTCAAAGAAAAGCACCTCACGCGGGACGATGCATACATGCTCGCAAGCGTCGCCGCCGATATGGAAATAACGCAGCTCGTTGACGGCAACAAGGGAGTGCATGCGATGATCCCGAAAGCGATATTTAAAAAGTGATGCGTGAAGCGTGAAGCGTGAACGTGAAATGTGATGCGTAGTTCGTGATGCCTGATCAAGCTTGCTGTCACGGATCGCGAATCACCCATCGCGTTTCACGAATCACGCATCACGAATCACGCATCACGAATCACGCATCACCGAGGAAAACGTGGAAGCTCTTCTTCAAGGAAAAACGGCAATCATCACCGGCGCCGGCCGCGGGATTGGGCGCGCGACGGCGGAACTCTTTGCACAAAACGGTGCGCGCGTCGTTCTCAGCGACATCGACCCCGTGCCCGCAGAACAGGCTGTGGGAGCCATTGTCGCGGCAGGCGGTCACGCCATAAGCGTTCCGGGTGATGTGACTAACCGCGCGTTTCCGGACCTGATTGTCAACGCGGCAATCGAAAAGTTCGGTGGTATTGACATCATAGTCAACAACGCCGGCTATACCTGGGACGCGGTGATTCACAAGATGACCGATGAACAATGGGAGGCGATTCTGGCTGTTCACCTCACCGCGCCGTTTCGAATCATCCGCGCAGCTTCGACCTTTCTGCGCGAGGCCGCAAAGCGTGAGAAGGCTGAACAAGGCGCAGCGCTGGCCCGCAAGATCGTGAACATCAGCTCGACCTCCGGCACACGCGGCAATCCCGGTCAGGCGAACTACTCATCGGGCAAAGCCGGCGTGATCGGGTTGACCAAGATGCTCGCGAAGGAATGGGGACAGTTCAACATTCAAGTCAATTGTGTAGCATTCGGGCGAATCGAAACGCGCCTCACGCAAGCGAAAGAAAAAGGCGAAACGATTCATCGCGGCGAAGCTGAAATCGCCATCGGGATTCCTGCCGAGCGGCTGAATCGCACGACTCCAATGATTCCAATGGGACGGGCGGGAACGCCTCAAGAAGCTGCCGGCGCGATTCTATTCTTCGCCTCGCCGCTGTCGGATTATGTGTCCGGGCAGGTGCTCGAAGTCGCAGGCGGATTGTGAAGCTTCACCGCGGCGATTGAGTTTTGCTCAACTGATGAACGCACAGGTCGTAGAGAAAACGAATAAGACTGCACGTACGGCGTCCGCGGGCAGGCGACGCGAACATTTGTTCTATACCGGCATGGCAATCGCCATAGTGGGCACTGTTTTTGCGGGCTTCGCGCCGACCTACTATCTCAGGCCGTTTTTCGGCGCGCCGCCGCTGATGCCACTCCTCCATTTGCACGGACTCGTATTCACGACCTGGATGGTGCTGTTGCTTACACAGACTACTCTGGTTGCCGCAAACCGGACTGACGTTCACCGTCGTTTAGGGATCGCGGGTGCGGTGATTGCGGTGCTGATGGTTGTGGTCGGCACGATTACGGCGATCATACGGGCAAAGCAGGGAGCGGCCCCACTGGGCGGCCCTGCGGCGCTAGTCTTTTTGGTGATCCCACTTGGTGACATGCTGGTGTTTTCGAGTCTGGTCGGGGCGGCCTTCTATTTCCGGCGTCGGCCCGATGTGCACAAGCGGCTAATGCTGCTCGCGACAATCTCGATTCTGGCTGCGGCGATCGCTCGGTTGCCTTTCGGCATTCTCAAGGCGGGTCCGCCGGCTTTCTTTGGGCTTACCGACCTCTTCATCGTAGCGTGCCTTCTCTATGACTTGATCGCGCGCAGGCGTATTCATCGTGCTACAGCCTGGGGCGGCCTGTTAATTGTCGCCTCGCAGCCCCTTCGGCTGATACTCGGGGGCACAAGCGCCTGGATGTCGTTCGCGAGCTGGCTGATTCAGTGGGTCGCTTAAGGTTGAGACTGTTTAACACGGAGACCGTGAAATGCCATTACTTCGCACAAACGACGAGCGATTCGCAAACTTGCCCGGCTTTCCATTCTCACCGCGGTACATCGAGATCAACGGCGCTCGCGTACACTACGTCGATGAAGGCGAGGGCGAAACGATTCTGTGCCTGCACGGCGAGCCTACCTGGGCATATCTGTATCGCAAGATGATTCCCATACTTGCGCAGCGTCATCGAGTCATCGCAATGGACTTCATCGGATTTGGGCGCTCGGACAAGTTCTCGAGCCCCATCGAATACACGTACGAGATGCATCGCGCGACGATTGCAGCATTTGTCGAGAAGCTCGATCTCCGAGGAATTACCGCGGTAG
>DATLWF010000719.1:0-7963 GCA_035576605.1 Blastocatellia bacterium
ACAGCACCAGACTTCACCGCGGAGACAACCGAAGGCCCCATCCGATTCCATGAGTGGATCGGTGACAACTGGGCCGTCTTATTCTCTCATCCGAAAGACTTTACTCCAGTGTGCACCACCGAACTGGGAGAAGCCGCTCGACTGAAACCCGAATTCGAGAAACGAAACTGTAAGATCATCGGCTTGAGCGTCGACCCGGCCCACTCGCACAAGAAGTGGGCAGAAGATATCGAAGAAACGCAGGGTCAGAAGCTGAACTTCCCGGTAATCGCCGACGCCGATCGTAAGGTCTCCGACCTGTACGATATGATCCACCCGAACGCCAGCGACACGTTCACCGTGCGGTCTGTGTATGTGATTGGCCCGGACAAGAAGGTCAAGCTCATGATCACTTACCCGGCGAGCACCGGGCGGAACTTCGACGAAGTTCTGAGAGTGATCGACTCGCTACAGCTCACCGCGAAATACAGCGTCGCGACTCCAGTGAACTGGAAAGATGGCGACGATGTGATCATTGTGCCGGCAGTTTCAGACGAAGACGCCAAGAAGAAATTCCCCGGCGGGTGGAAGACGCTGAAGCCCTACCTGCGCATCGTGCCGCAGCCCGGCAAAGAGAAGAGCGCGAGCGGAGATTAGTTCGCTGGAAGTGAAGAACCAACCTCGTAGGGGCGTCCTTCCGCGGGCGCCCTTACTCATTCACGAGAAACTATACTCGACGACGGGCACCCCCTGAGGAACGCCCTTCAAGTTCTCTCCCTGCGTTTGGCGGATCAATCACCGCCTTCAGGAGCTTCCTTCAATTTGCGCTTGGCGAGCTGTTGCCTCACTCCCTGCGTGTACAGCTTTAGGAACTCAAGTATCGACAGCGTCTGAGGGGCGCCTTCGTAATAAAACGTGCAGGCGTTTCCGACCTCGCGCTGCAGCAATCTCAAATCCATAGGGTCAAGCGGGAACTTCAAGCAGGCTTGCGGCGCATGCGGAGTCGTGTAGATCGAGCATCGAGTGTTAAAAGGACCTTCGTCCACAAAGAAAGGACATTGGAACTGGATCTTGCAGCAGAGACCACAGCGATTGCACTCGCCTCGTTGATAGGCCTTGTAACGGTAGAGGATATTATCGGGCAGTAAATTCGACAGTACCGTCCGACGCATCGCCCCATAGGTGTGAATTGAAAATGGTGCGCGCGCGACCTTTTTCGTCACGGCCAGGGTCATTTGCCAATACATCCATCGGCGCGACGGCACCTCGGGTGGCAGGCTTGCAGCTTCGGGCTGGTCGGGGATGATGTTACCAAAGACGTGAAGGACTCGACTGCCCGGCTGCTTCTCTTGGGTCATTATCAATCCTTTCTATTCAGCAAAGCGATTAAAGCGCTCGTGAGCCGCGAAGATCTACAGTTCGGGGGTTTCTCGTCCAACAAGCGTAGCCGCCAGGTAATGCTCAAGGGACACCTATGGTATCACAAGGAAAAGGCAAAAGGAAAAAGGCAAAAGACGGCGGTTTGCTCCTTCCCTTTCGGTTCTCCGCTTGCTCGATTTGATTTATACTGCTCAACGACGATGCTGTAGCCGAACATCCATCGCGAGAAGGACGCCGGAACGGCGTCCGCAGGAGTCCCATCAATGGCGGCAGCTAGATTCTGCTCCGAATGTGGCGAACGACTGAGGGTAAAGCGTCCGGGTATTCTGCCCTTTCGTTCGTTCTGTCCACGCTGCTCGCCACGTTTCAAGCGAACCCGCGTGATGTTGATTGCTATTCCGTTCTTGTGCGCGGCGATCGGCTTCGCCATCGGTCATTGCACCAGCGCGCGTGAACCTTTCTATTTCATCGGCACTCCGGTCGATCTGGGCGCGAACCGCGTTGCACGCTCGGTCGACCCCAACCATCGCCTTTCATCTCCGCAGAGCGAGACGCTCACCCACCCCGAACAACCAGTCATCTCACCGAGCGCTGCAGAAGCGATCTGCGGCGCGCGAACAAAATCAGGCAAGCCCTGCCGGCGCAAAGTAAAGGGGGGCGGCTACTGCTGGCAACACCGTGACAGGCAAGCGCCGAAGAAAGAGGGATCTGCTGGACAATAAGAGACGAATTGTCCGACTCATCGAGTTCATCGGGACAGCGAGGCGACGCGCTTCTCCAGTTCCATGGTTATGCCGGCCGGATCATCATCGCGTGAGAAGCTTACCGGCTCGCCGATGGCAACTGTTAACAGCCCGCTCTGTGCGAATTTCTTGCGTGCTTTCTTGAGCTCGTACAACCCGTCTATCCTCGCAGGCACGATCGGCACATTGAGATTCTTAACCAGCAAGCCTATGCCTTCCATGAACGGCTTCATCTCGCCGTCCGGAGTACGTGCCCCTTCGGGAAACACCAGCACGCTGTAGCCCCTGTCCATCGTCTCGCCGGCAAAGGCAAAGCTCCTTCGGAAACCGCTCTTCTGCGGGAGCGGGAAGACGTTGAATAGCGAAACAACCAGGACGTATTGTGCGAGCCAAATCAATCGGCGGAACCGGCCCGTTCCCGGCGCAGGATGTCGCCATCCGCGCAAGACCTCGCCTTCCATCGCGATCGCCAGCCTCCTTTGAAACCTCGCCGGCAGCGCCAGGAGAATCAACGCCGCGTCCACCATCGCAATATGATTAGCGATAAAAAGCACCGGACCGCTCAAGCCGTCGAGTCGCTGTTTGCCGATCACCGTAGCGCGGCTCATCCAGCGGGTGAGAGGAAGAATGACGAGATAGAAGACCACGAACCTGATCCAGGTCGCTGGAAAGCGCTGCGCCCACTTCGGGTATTCGTACTGAGTCGCTGTCTCGCCCCCGCCTTCGCGGATCATCTTCTCGATGTCGGCCACCGTAGTAGCAGCAGTGAAAGCGGTCTCGTCTATGTCGACCTGATAATGGTCTTCGAGTGCGCCCAGCAGTTCGACGCGGCCAAGCGAATCGAGCTTCAGATCCATCTCAAGATTCGCCGACGAGTCCACCTCAGCGAGAGATTCGCCGCTCACGCGCGCAACTGCGCTCAAGATGAACGACGAAGGCGCGCGCTGCCCGTGATCAGTTGACGGCGCCGATAACTGACCACTGGCCACTGACCACCCTTTCACCTTCTCGATCACAGCAGGCTTGCGAATCTTCTGCGTCGGCGTCCGCGGGAAATCCTCTTCAGGCCAGACGGTCCAGCGGCGAATCTGCTGATAGGGGCTAAGCGTCTCGTTAGCCCTTTTCACAACGGCGGCGGAATTCGCTTGTTCGTCTCTCAGCAGTAACACTGCGAGGGGTTCCGTTCCCTGCGCGGTGTCCACGCCGATGACCGCGCTGTCACGAATTTCAGGCTGACCGTTTAACGCGGCCTCAAGATCGTCGGGATAAATGTTCAAACCCGCAGCCGTAACGATCACGTCCTTCTTGCGGCTCTTGAAATAGAGATTCCCTTGGGCATCCAACTCCCCCACGTCGCCGGTTCGCAGCCACCCTTCCTCGTTTGTTATTGGCCGCAGCCCGCCGCCCCAATAACCGGGCGAGACGTTCTCGCCGCGCACTAAGATCTCGCCGCGCTCATCGAGCTTTACCTCGTGTCCGGGAAGCGTCTTGCCGATCGACCTGCGGCTCAAATTGAACGGATGATTGACTGTGATCAACGCAGCCGCCTCGGTCATCCCGTAACCTTGCACGACCGCGAACCCTAACCGTCGCCAGAACGCTTCGGTTTCAGGCGACAGCGCGGCGCCGCCCGAAAGTAATGACCAGAACTTCCAGCCAAACTGGCGATGAACCTTGCGAAATGTCCACCATCGCTTCAGGAAATGCTGGTTCTCAGCAGCGAGCAGCTTCTGCTTGAACGATTCGCTCTCTCCTCGGGCGTCGTAGTCGCGTTCGATCTTATTGCGGAGAGTGTCGAGCACCCGAGGCACGCTGACGATCACTGAGATGCGATGCTTCTTAACCGTCTCGATGATCTCAGAAGGATTCAGCGAGTCTTGAAAAAACACTTCGCCTGCGAGTAGCTGCGGCACGAAGATACCCATGAACTGCCCGAATACGTGACTGAGCGGAAGCAGGTTCAGAAATCGCAGGGGGTGAACGAGGCGCTCGTATTTGAGGTACTTCTTAATCTGCGGTTCGAGCGGGTTGATGTTGGCGAGCACGTTTCGATGCGTGAGGCACACGCCTTTTGGCTCGGCAGTAGTACCCGAAGTGAAAATGATCTCGGCAATGTCGCTGTCGACGATTTCATCCGCCGCGAACGGCTCATTCGAATGAATCGACAGAATGTCCGAGAGCCCTTCAAGCAACAAGCCGGGGAGTCCCAGATTTGAATCGCGCAGTCTGTCGCCGCTGAAGAAGATCAGCTTCGCTTGAACCTGCTGTTGTACTCGCGTCGAGAATTCGGGCGAGCTTTCAAAATCGAGCGGCACAACAATGACACCTCTCAGAAGACAGCCAAAGAAGGCAGCCACCCACTCTGGGCTGCTCTCCGCCCAAAACAGGACGCGGTCGCCCTTCGATATGTTGCGAGCTTCGAGCTCGCGCGCGAACTGAAATGCCGTTGATCGAAGCCGTGCGTATGACCAGCGCGAGACTCTGAGTCCGCGACGATGGGCGAGCGCGGTTCGCGAACCGTGCTTATGGCAGTCATCGAGAAAAGTCAGCAGGTTCTTACGCATGTTACTCGAGCGAAGCTCGCGGCTAAGCCTCCGGCCGGTTGTCAGGCTATCATAAGCTCCGCCCACTAGCCTTTGCCAGCGGAGACTCATGAGCAGACGTTGTTACCGGGCAGGCGCCTTTAGTATCATTCTCAATCACACTTCAATTTATGGATAACCTCGTCTTATCAAACATCCTCTACCGCAAGACCCGAACGGTCACGACTATGGTAGGCGTAGCGCTTGGCGTGGTCCTGGTAGTAATGACGGTCGGGATCGCGCACGGTTTCCTGCACGATCAAGGCCGGCGCAACGCAGCGGTCACCGCCGAAATCATCCTCGGCCCGCCGGGATCGATGTTCGGCTTGAGTTTGAACCCCACGCTTTCACTTTCACTGGAGCTGGCGGGCAAGATACGCCCTATCGACGGTGTACGTGACGTCGTGCCGGTGGGTCAGTATCTCAGCGGGCACGTCATTGACGGAATCGAATACGATTCGTTCACTCGTGTATCCGAACTGCGCATAGTCGATGGACGGCCGTTGGCGTCCGGTGACGAAGCGATCATCGATCGCATTCAGCAGAAGCGGAATAATCTGAAAGTCGGCGGCGAAATTGAAATCTTTGATCGCCCTTTCCGCATAGTCGGAATATTCGAGCCCGAATCACTCGCACGAATAAAGGTGCCCCTGACGACGATGCAACAGTTTTTGAACCGGCAGCTCTGTTCGATGCTGCTGGTGAAGCTCGACGACCCTTCAAAGCAGGAAGAGGTGGCCTTGCGTATCAAAGAGATCTTGCCCGACAACAGCGTCACACTCACTCGCGATCTGCCGATACTGATCGGCCGAGGAATACCGGCACTTCAGACCTTCTTGACCGTGGTGATCGCACTGTCGATCATGGTCAGCTCGCTGGTTATTCTGCTTACGATGTACACAACTGTAGCCGAGCGCACGAGGCAGATCGGCGTGCTAAAAAGCCTCGGGGCATCAAAGACGTGGATCGCAGGCCAGATCGAAAAGGAGGCGTTGTTGATCAGCGCGATGGGGGTGCTGGCAGGTTCGCTGCTCGCGGTCGCGGGAAAATTCGCCATCACGCGGCTGACGCCAATCAGCGTCGAGCTTGAACCGTTGTGGTTGCTCTATGCGCTCGGGTTGGGATTGCTGGCGGGCGCGTTGGGTGCGCTATATCCGGCGCTTCGAGCGGCGAATCAAGATCCGGTCACGGCGCTTGCGTATGAGTAGCACCGCGACCTCCTGTCCTGTAGTATCACGCCTTAAGGACCATCCCTATGTACTGTCCGAGCTGCAGCTCTCAGAATCAGGACGAAGTGAAGTTCTGCACACGCTGCGGAACGAACCTGGGCGTCGTCTCTGATGCATTAAGCGGAAAGCTCGCAAGCCACTCTCAGATCGACGAGCGAATGGTGAATCTGTTCAAGGATTACTATAGCGGCCGCAACAGCGTGATTATCGGCAGCGTTGCGTGTGCAATCGCGTTATTCAAAGCAGTACTGTTTGCTCTGATCAACATCCCTTTGAAACCAGATTTCCTGTCTACCATCGCGGCGTTGCTACTGGCCTATGGCTTAATCGCACTAATCTGGGGCGCCGGGAAGTGGAACAACGCCGCGAGCGAAATCAAAGCGATTAAGCGCGCTGGGTCACTGGACACATCATTGCGCTCCTCCGAGGATCGCCCCGGCTTGCTATCCGGTGAGCCTGCACGCATTGGCCTTACCTCGCTTTCAACTGATCCAATAAATTCTCCGGTCAGCGTCACCGAACAGACAACACGGCAACTCGATGAACGCGGATATGCGAAACCGCCCGAGCGCGAGCAAGAGCCGAGCCGATAGAGAGGAGTCGCCGTATCGCCGGAGACGACGCCCTGAAACGATGACCAGGTTCGTAGTACCGCCTTCAGGCGGTACTACGAACCTCTCATAGGAGGCAATGTGTACTGTCCAAGCTGCGGCTCGAACAACCAAGACGAAGTGAAGTTCTGCACTCGTTGCGGCACTAACCTTGAGGTTGTCTCTAATGCTCTACGAGGGAGGACTACAGGGGGGCTTGAAACAGACGAGCGACGGGTGACGCTGCTTAAGGACTATTACCGAAGCCGGCGTATGATGTTGATCGGAGGCGCGGCCTCTGCGCTCGCGTTGATCAAGCTGGCCGGACCCTTCTTGCTTGGCTTCCCGGAAAAGATGATCCCAATAGTCATTCTGTCGCTCTTGTTTTTGTTCCTGAGCCTGATTGCATTCGTCTGGGGGTTGGTCAAGTGGAACAACTCCAGCAGCGAGATCAAAGCGCTTGGGTTTTCTCCGTCGAAGGGAAAAGCGCTGCCGGCGGCGCCCGGGCAAGTGCGGCTCCCGGCCGATCAGTCGAGCACCGGCAAGCCGGTTTACGCCACCGATCCGATCGCTTTGCCGAGCAGCGTCACTGAACACACGACCCATCTACTCGAGGAGGACATTCAAACGCCGCCGAACCGCCCGCTTAGGCGAGCTTGATCGGTCGATCGCGTTCTAGCGGACCTGTCGGGAAAACAGATTGACCGCGTTAGCGACGACTTCGTATCATCGTGCTATGAGTAAGCCACTTGTCATCGAAGACGAACCGCTGACGCCTGAACTGGCACGAGCATTCGAGAACGCGGCGCGCAACCGATTATGGTTCAACGAGCACGTTGAGGAACTTGAGGTTTACAAGCGCTATCGTGGTAAGTATGTAGCCTCAGCAGGTGGGGAACTCTTTGTCGCGGATACCGCCAAGGAGGTCAGAAGAGTGGCTCTCGAAAGCCATCCCGACGATCTGGCGCATGTGCGGTACATTCAGCGCGAAAAACTGAGCCGAATCTATGCATGTCATCGGTGAGTGGTTGATTTGCGAGGATGGCGGCGTAAGACCGACCCTTGCGGGCGTCGTGCGGACTCCCGATGGCCAGATGGTTGACGTTCCCTTTCTCCTTGATGCCGGCGCTGATCGGACGGTCTTCAGCGCAGACTTCCTTGACTTGCTAGTGCCTCTTCAAAATACAGCGGCCGACCAGATTCGTCTCGCCGGTGTGGGCGGAAGCGTTTCTTCAATCACAATCGAGGCAGCAATCGGTTTCATCCGCGACGACCGCAGAGTCGTAACCGTGCGCGGACAGTTCGCTGTTTTCACGGAGGGTGAAAGCGCTGAGTTGTCAGTGCTGGGCCGCGATGTGACCAATAATTTCGGTGTCATTTACGATTATCCCAATCGTGCGGTCGCTCTCCTCGCGCCACCGCACTTTTACGAAATAAAGAGAACATCCTGAAAACCATCA
>DATLWF010000720.1:0-18204 GCA_035576605.1 Blastocatellia bacterium
TTACAGACGATCTCAATCTCAATGGTGAAAACCTACTTGCGGTGCGCGTATGGACTCCCGTCGATTACTACTGGCGGCATCGTCCCTACACGATAAAAGGCTCTTACGGGGCGGTTGATCAAAAACCTGATGACATCACTCCTCTCGGCATCACTCGCAGCGTGCGCCTCATCGCCAACCACTCAATCGTAATTGACACGGTGGTGGCCCGACCTTCGCTGAACCCGAACGGCTCGGCGGATGTTGACGTGGAAGTGGCTCTGAGAGCCGAAGAGCTGGAAGGCAGAGCAGAACTTGTGCTCGCGCCTCGCAATTTTGCGAGCGCCGAGCGACTGAAGGCAACGGTTGACCTCTCCAGACTCAGCGACCGGAGCGCGCGGCGTCTTGCGGTTCGCTTTCATCTGAACAAGCCGCAACTATGGTGGACGTGGGACCACGGCACGCCAAATCTCTACACCCTCTCGACGCGCGTGCTGGTTGATGAGCAGGTTTCTGATTCTCGATCCCAGGCGGTTGGGATACGCGAAGTAGAAAAAGTCGGCTGGGTCTTCTACCTCAATGGTCACCGGTTGTACATTCGCGGCACCAATTCTTACTACTTCGAGTTGTTTCTGTCAGAGATGAGCCGCGAGAAGTACGACCGCGATTTGAATCTGATCAAGAGCATGAACATCAATATGATCCGCCTGCATTGTCACTTTCAGAACCCGGAGTTCTATGACCGATGTGATGAGCTCGGCATCTTGGTGTGGCAGGACTTTCTGGAAGCCTGGTATCCGCACGACAAGGAGTTCGCGTTGCAGGCGGCGCGACTGTACGACGCTCACATTCGCATGGTTCGCAACCACCCGTGCGTGGCGATCTGGGCAACGTGCGACGAAGAAGACCTGGAGAATTACCGCGTGTTGACCAAGCATCTGGCCGGGCGGTTATATGCCGGAGACCAGGAGCACCGCGCCGTCGTGCGCTCAACAGGCAGGTATGGCGACGGTCATATTTATTATGGCTGGTACGGCGGCAACATCTGGCAGTACGCGACGACGGAAGAGAAATTCATCTCTGAGCTTGGAGCGACGGCGCTGCCGGATTACGAAACGTTGATGCAGTTCCTTCCCGACCACTGGCCCATCGAAGACCACAAAGAAGAGTGGATCTTTCGCAAGCTACAGATCACAGAGGCGATGCGCGCCTGGGGTCCGCCTTCTGGCAAATCCCTCAAAGAGTACATCCCACAGACTCAGGCTTATGTTGCCAGGCTTCATCAACTGGCGATAGAGCGAATGAGGCGGCGCAAGTACGATGCCGGGGGGATTCTTCACTTTCACGCCATTGATTTCTGGCCCTCGGTGACGATGGCCGCGCTCGATTATTTTCGCAAGCCCACGAAATCTTACTTCACCGTGCAGCGAAGCTTTCAGATAGTGCTCGCGAGTCTCGAATACGACCGCGACGTTTGGCGGGTCGGAGAAGATTTTCGTTGCGGTCTGTGGATAATCAATGATCACTGGTACGCGATGGAAGGCGCTCGGATCAAGTGGAAGATCATTGACTCAAGCGGGGCCGCGGCGACGGGCGGCGAGCTGGGCGTGAACATTGCGGAAGACTCTTCCGTGAAACTCGATGATTTGCACTGGAGGGCGGCGAATGCGGGAAAGTACGAGCTTCGCGCAGAGGTTTTCACTCGCGAGGGCAAGCGGTTGTCTGAGAATCTATATGAGTTTGAAGTGAAGTGAGGCGGCGTCGGGAAATGGCTGGGAATACCACCCACGGAAGTGGGTGTATTGTTCAAGCCCAGCCTACAAAAAGAGAGCCTGCCGCGGCTTTTGTTGTTATTGTCTCTCTTCCCTCGCGCCGCGAGGGGAGAGAAGACAGGCAAACGTACTCCCCGGGTGCGCCCGGTGTAGGCTGGCGTTGAACAATCCACCCCCTTCCGTGGGTGGTATTCCCGGAGTCCAATGCAACTGAAACAAACACCGGATCAAGAGCAACCGTCTCATCTGCTGAGGCGGTTCGGGCTGTTGCAGGCTACGGCGCTAAACATGTCCAACATGATCGGCATTGGGCCGTTCATCACGATCCCGCTGCTGATGTCGGCGCTCGGCGGGCCGCAGGCGATGCTGGGGTGGTTCATTGCCGTTCTCATTGTCATACCTGATGGGATGGTGTGGAGTGAGCTTGGCGCAAGCATGCCCGGGTCGGGTGGAACCTACGTCTATTTGCGTGAGGGTTACGGCCGCGAAAGCTATGGCCGGCTGATGGCGTTTTTATTCATCTGGCAATTCATCCTGAGCGGTCCGCTTGAGATCGCATCCGGTTATATAGGCTTCGCAAAATACACCGGCTATGTATGGCCATCCGTCACGCCTCTTCAAACCGCGATGATTGCGTCAGTCGTGGGCGTGATAAACATTGTGCTGCTGTATCGCAAGATAACCTCGATCGGAAAGATCACCGTCAGTCTGTGGATAGGCACGCTGGTCGCAACCGGCGCCGTAATCATCACCGGAGCAATGCATTTCGATTCCAAGCTGGCGTTTGATTTCCCGCCGGGCGCCTTCAAGTTCTCTCTGGGCTTTCTGTTTGGCCTGGGCGCGGCGGCTCGCATCGGTGTTTATGACTACCTGGGTTACTACGACATCTGTTATATCGGCGATGAAGTCAAAGATCCCGGCCGGGTCATCCCGCGCTCGATTATCATCAGCGTGCTCGCGGTGGCGGCGATCTATTTCGCAATCAACCTCTCTATCATAGGCATAGTGCCGTGGCGCGAGTTTGTGCCTTATGACGTGCGGCCCGGTTCGGACTTCGTTGTCTCGATCTTTATGGAAAAGATTTACGGATCAAAAGTGGCGACGGTGTTTACGGCTATGGTCCTCTGGACGGCTTTCGGATCGGTATTCGCGTTATTGCTCGGCTACTCGCGCATTCCTTATGCTGCCGCTCAGGATGGATATTTCTTCAAATTCTTTGGCCGCCTTCATCCGAAGAAGAACTTTCCCTACGTCTCGCTGATCGTCATCGGAATTATCTCGATTGCGTGCAGCTTCTTTTCGCTCGGAATAGTCATTGACGCACTGATCACTACAAGAATTCTCATTCAGTTCATCGGCCAGATTTTCGCCGTGATGTTGCTGAGGAAGAACAAGCCTGACATGCCGCGCCCGTATCGAATATGGCTTTATCCTGTTCCGAGTGTGATCGCGTTGATCGGTTGGGTGTTCATCTTTGCGACTTCGGATTTGTACGTAATACTCTTCGGGTTGGGCACTCTCGCGCTCGGCGTAGGGTTCTTTTTCATATGGTCCTGGCGCACGGCGCGCTGGCCCTTCGCCGAGGCAGCTTCAACTGTCGCCGATTGAGTTTTAGGAACAGTAATGGCCAAACTTGCAATCGCCGGCGGCGCTCCGGTGAGGACGAAGGCTTTCACCCAGTGGCCGCAGTTTGATGAAAGAGAAAAGCACGCCATCCTCGGCGTTCTCGAAAGCCGCAACTGGGGCGGCTATCCTTTTCCGAATCAACTGGCCGAGCGCTTTAGTCAACTATTCGCTGCACATCAAGACGCAAAGCACGCCTTGTGCGCGGCTAACGGGACGGTCACGCTCGAGATCGCGCTGAAAGCTATCGGCATCGGGCCGGGCGATGAGGTCATCGTTCCGGCCTACACGTTTGAAGCCACTGCCGCGCCGGTCCTCCGATTAGGCGCGATCCCGATGTTCGTAGACGTTTTGCCTGACACCTACTGCATCGATGCTGACGCGGCGGCGGCGGCAGTCACCACTCGCACGCGAGCAATAATCCCTGTCCACCTCGCTATGAGCATGGCCGATATGGACGCGATCACCGAGCTTGCCGCTCGCCGCGGCTTGAAGATCGTAGAAGATTGCGCGCACGCGCACGGCGCCAGGTGGCGCAACAGGGGCGCGGGATCAATCGGCGATGCCGGCTCATTCAGCATGCAAACGACCAAGCTTATGACCGCAGGCGAGGGCGGCGTCATCACCAACCGTGATGATGAAGTCTTTGAGCTATGCCAGTCCTACGTGAATTGTGGGCGAGCGAGTCAAACGGATCGCTTTCGACATCGCATCCTTGGATTTAATTATCGAATGACGGAGTTTCAGGCGGCGATTCTTTTAGCTCAGCTTGAGCGCTTACCTGAGCAGACCGAACTTCGCGCCGCGCGAGCGGAGCGGCTGTCAGAAGGGCTTTCGCGTATTCCGGGTATTTCGCTGCTCCGGAAAGATGAGCGGCTGACGACGCAGGCTATCTATCAATTCGTTTTCAAATACGACGCTCAGGCATTCGGCGGCGCATCGCGCGACAGGTTCGTTGCCGCTCTCGAAGCGGAAGGCATTCCTTCGGATGGGCTGTTTTATGAACCTATTTATCGAAGCGCGCTCTTCAATGTTGACCCGCGAGATTTCCCCGCGCTCCGAAGTCGTGGCGCTGAGGACTTGCCCTGGGCGAAGACCCGGTGTCCGGTAGCTGAACGCGCGGCTTATCTGGAATCCGTCTGGCTCCCGCATCAACTGCTGCTTGGAAGCGAGCAGGACGTGGATCAGATCGTTGAATCGGTCGAAAAGATTCAAAGCAACCGTGATGAATTGTTGCGAGCTGAGCACGAGTTGATTGAACGAAAACAGCTAGGTCGCGCCGAGCGGCCCCTGTGAGAAGCGGAGAAGGGGAGGCCGGGAGATGGCACCGACACTCCGTAGGAGTGACCTCTCGATAGCACCGCGATGCCCGGTGATTCCGTCACTCCGTAGGAGTGACCTATCTGCTTGACGCTACCGGGGAGAGCCGTGGGGCGCAGGTAACTCCTACGGAGTTCCGGTCCTTCCACTGCCCGCGTGCTATCGAGAGGACACTCCTCCGGAGTGCGCAACACCCCTTCTCCCACTCTTCCCTTACTTGCCTTTAAGAAACCCGTGGTAGCGCCCCATCCAGTACGGGAGCAAAAAGAAAGACCCGTCATCTTCTCCGCCGCCAGCCCCTTGATCATCAAGCTGAAACGGGTTGCCGTTCCACTTCATCACCCGCCGCTCATCCGGCGGGAGCAGACGAGAGGTCTGCGCGCGATCATGTCGCTCGGGAGACGCATCGAGTGGAACATCATGCCGTTGAGAGTTTTTTACGGACCACTTGATCAGGTCCATCGGTATTCGATAAAGCGTGCGCGCGGCGGATGCAAGCGGTACGCGTTTGTCCGGATTACAAACGGCGTAGATAAAAATCCACAGCGGGTTATCTTCGCGTTGAAGGTTCACCCACCACTGTTCCAAACCTTCGCGGTAGACTCTCAACAGCTCCGGGTTCTTCTCGTAACGAAAAAGCGGGTAGTAAGAGAGCATCGCAAGCTCTTCGTCAGAGTAGTTGAGTTCCTGGCGAAGCTTCAGATAGGTGGTCGTGTTCTTGTGATAACCCATCTCATTTATCAGCTTTTGGTACTCCCGGTTATAGCGAGAGTTCCCAGTCATATGATAAGCGACCTTCAAATGCGACAGCAGTTCCAGAGACCGCAGCGCTCTTTCTTCGCGGCCATCTTCAGTTTCAAAGTACGCCTCATCGTAGCGACCCCACCGCGTCGGCCCGCCGTGCAGATCGGTCAAGTTATAACGATGATCTATCAGATGATCCGCGATGCGGGAGACCGCCCCGCGCAGCCGCTTCTTCAAATCCTCGTCGGCAGCCAGGTCGTAGACGACTGAGTAAGCGAAGAAGTGGCCGACAATTTCATCCGAGCTGGTGTCAGCTTTCCACTCCCACTCGCCATCAGCCGAGAAGTGCCAGATGCCGTCTTCGTGCCGCGGTTCGTTTTTCTGTCTGAATGATCGCGCAGGGAAACCTGCGCGTCCGGTGATCGACTCCAATCGAAGCAGGGCCTCCACGGACCTGAGCGTATCATCAAGCGCCTGCGAATCTTTTGTCACCCGATAGCGAAATGCCTGCGCCGCTACATAGATTGCGGTCCATAGCCCATCGTTGTCATTCGGGTATTGATGGCTGGTGGCGGGGTTGCCCGGCTCAGAGAATTCTGAATCGGCAACGAGGTGATGTCGCTTATGCCGCTCGGCTATACGTCGCTCAAAGTACGCCGCCTTCTCCGCGAGCGTTAACCGGCGGAACTCTATATGACTTACGCCGCCCGATGTTTGAACCCAGATAGATCCCGCGTCGCCTGCCGCCAGAGAGATGACCTCATCCGACGGCAAGTAGCGTTTACCACCAAAGTACTGCCATCTATCCCAGTGATGAGAGGCGTTCACATAACGGACTAAACCCTGGTCGCTTCCGGCCCACACGGCCCCGTCGGTTGTAATCGCAATCGCGCGCAGCCCGCCCACGGGCAACCCGTTGTCGAATGAGAGCCGAGTTCGAGGGAAAGAGTTTCCAGCGACATGCGCTCTCAACGTTCCAATTGGTGCTCGAATTAAGGCATCTGTCTCAATGGTCCACTGGGCGTTGGCTCTGCGTGCGGTTCGGGCAGGCTTCGCAAGCTGATTACGAACGCTGATGGGAATCCGTGCATCGTCGGTCGCGTAGAACTCGCGAAACTTCTGCGGCGTGGCCCGCAGTTTGATGGTAGCCTGGGGGAGTGCTTGTGCGAAGATCGTTACCAGCAAGCCAAAGACTAAGGACGAAGCAAGACGGCGCATGCGAACCTCATTATCACAACTTCATCGAAGGATAAAAGACAATTGCTCAATCCCCTTCTGGCACGCTGCGGAAGACCCAATTCATCGCCACTAAGCCACGAGGACACAAAGGAGCACAAAGCCATCACTCCGTAGGAGAACCTCTCGGTAGCACTGCGGCCCGGTGATTCCATTACTCTAAGGAGAGACCTCTCTTCTTAAGGGGGGAGAGGGCAGTCGGGAAGCAGGTAACTTCGGAGTTCGTCCTTTCATTGCTCGCATGCTATCCTACGGAGTCCGTATCCCCATCTCCCCTGACTCACGCCTGAAAGCCTCATCGTGAACTATTGGTACACGATGATTTCGGGATGCTCCATGAATCGTAATAGCCTGAAGCTCCGTGTTCTAGTTGCTGTCCTTGTCTCGTGTTGTGCGGTCCTCGCATCCGCTAGCAAACCTGCGTCGGCGATTTATGGCTGGAAGGCCGACATCCCCAGGGTCTGGGTGGATTCGGAGATCACTGACCTGGAGGTCCCGTTGGCAAATCCGGCCGGGTCGCCCCAGCACATTTCTGCCGAGTATTACTACCGCATCCCAGTGCGGCCTATCTACCAGAGTTATCCTGTCTATGCGCCCGGTCACGAGCCGGCCGGCTACATCAACCGCCTCACGCGGCAAGAACCTGAGATTGTTTGGGGCACGGACAAGAACGGCGTCGAGCACTCTCCGCCCCTCAAGACCGAAGCGGACTGGATCAAAGCCGGAGAAATCGTGTTCGACGCAGCGATCGTCTATGACGGCATTACCACCGCGGCGGACGTAAGAGAGCCCGAGTGGTACTCAAAAACCGGCGTACTCGTAACGCGGGACGGTGTGATGCCTTTCTACCGCTACGTCATCCGCGACAAGGGCAAGTTGGAACTGGGCAGGCTCACCTGCTCGAGCTGCCACACTCGCGTGATGCCGGACGGAACAACGCTCAAGGGTGCGCAGGGCAACCTTGCGTTTGACCGCCTCCGGGCCTACGCCCTCCGAACAGGGCGATTCAAGCCTGAGGAGGTGCATGCACTCGAAAGGGGCTTGTTTGCGGCATCCTGGTTGCGACCGGACCCGAATGACCGGCTCGACCAGATGTCGGTCGATCAGATCGCCACTGCTCACGAAACGATACCACCCGGCGCGCTAGGCCGTCATCGTTCGAGTGCCTTTTATCCCGTTCAAGTACCTGACCTGATCGGTGTGAAGGACCGGACCTATCTCGATCGCTCGGGCCTCCAGCGCCACCGCTCCATTGTGGATATGATGCGCTATGCAGCGCTGAATCAGGGCGCCGACGATCTGGCGAGCTTCGACGGGTTCGTCCCAGCCGCGAGAGACTTCCGGACGCGTCCCGACCCGACCACGCAGGGCCGCTACAGCGACGAGCAACTCTACGCCCTTGCGCTGTACATCTATTCGCTTGCGCCGCCGCCCAATCCCAACCAGTTCGACGCGGTGGCCCAACGCGGACAAGAGGTCTTTCGGCGCGAAGGCTGTGCCGGATGTCACACCCCCCCGCTCTATACGAACAATATGCTGACGCCCGCCAGGGGCTTTCTGGTTCCCGAAGAGCACAAGAAGAAATACAACATCCTGCCGGTCTCGGTCGGTACCGATCCGGAGCTAACACTGAAAACGCGTCGCGGCACTGGCTACTATAAGGTGCCGTCGCTCAAAGGCGTCTGGTATCGGGGCCCGTTCGAGCACAGCGGCTCGGTGGCCACGCTCGAAGACTGGTTCGACCCGAGACGGCTGAGAGACGATTACGTGCCGACCGGATTCAAGGGGTATGGGGTCAAGGTGCGGGCGGTGAAGGGCCATCCGTTCGGGCTCGATCTGTCGCCGGAGGATCGCCAGGCGCTGCTGGCGTTTCTCAGGACGCTGTGACATTCGCGTTGCGCCGCGGTACCTAGTCGTTGATGCAAGCCACGGCTTGCATCATCGGTTCCTTGTCTCGGTTCATCCGCGCTATCTGCGTAATCTGTGTAATCTGCGGACGAATATCCCGACTGATCCGTAGATGTCGCAGATATCAGGAACGAATTTGAATTGCTCTAGTCAGGGCTGCTAGTCGGTTCCTTCTCGATTGGATGGGCGCTCAAATCGACAGCATCGTCAATTTGTCACGCAGTGCGTGACAAATCCAAAGCATCTCTCGCGTTTACTTCGACTGAGGCGCCCACCTCTTGAGGAAGATCTCCACCCTTTCGAGGCTATAACTGCTTCCGAGTTCCAATTGGCTTGTATCCTGTGATTTCAGGAGTTTGCCATTTGCCTCCAGTACGAAGAGATGTGGGTATCCGGGAATCCTCGGGTACTGGGACAGAAACTTTTGATTTGAATTCTTCGGGCTGACGTTAATCTTTAGCATTATGAAATTCTTGCTTCGCAGCTCGAGTAGTCGAGTGTTCTGCTCAAAAAAAGCGTCAAATCTGTGACACCAGGAACACCACTCGCCGCCGACATCCAGCAGGATTCTTTTCCCAGACCGGCCGGCTTCGGCTTGGGCATCCCGAAGATCCTGGTCCGGGTTTCTTGCCGGATCGTAGACGATGACCGGTGTGTATTGTTCCTTAGAACGACCGGCGTCTTGTGAATCCCAACCGGCGTTGGCAGTCGCGGTCAGCATCCCACAGATGAGCAACAAAGTTGCGATCTTCATTTCAAGCTCCGTAAGTCGGTATCGCTGTTAAGAAGCGTGCAGCGCTATAATCGGAGTCGATTCGTCGTTCCTGAAGTTTCCAGTCACATGAGAGCATTGCGCGACTGATTCAACCCCAGAGCAACGCTGCTTGCGTCGTGATAGGCCTCTCCTTTTTTCGGTACGGCGTAACGCGGATCGAGGGTCTGATCAGCTCAACTCCAACAGCTTTTGAACTATGTCACGTGCCGCGGTCGGCCGGGCCATCGCGTATGCATTCCCTTGCATTGCGGCAAAACGCTCCGGGTCAGCGAGTAGCCGATCAAGTTTGTAAGCAAGCGTTGGCATATTGTTGCAGCGAATCGCCACCCCCGCTTCAAGAAGGTGATCCGAATTGCGTTCCTCCTGTCCCGGAATCGGATTGGCTATGACCAGAACCAGTCCTTTCGCCAACGCTTCTGACGTCGTCAGACCGCCCGGTTTGCCGACCACCAGGTCAGACGCGGACATGAATTCATCCATCTCCTGCGTATAGCCGACGGGTTTCACCATTACTGTCGCATTCGGGCTAATACCCGACGCCAGTTCGGATACTCGATTCTTCAAATCCTCATTACGACCACAGATGGCCACCACTTGAGCTGAATGTTGCAGAGGGATGAGAGCGGAGATGAGCACTTCCAATGGGCCCACGCCAAATCCGCCCGCGGACAACAGGATCGTAGTTCGGTCAGGCGCCAGTCCGTGCTTAAGGCGCATCTCGTGTTTGTCTTTGTGCAGGGCGAAGACCGGGTCAATCGGGATGCCGCTGACAGTGATCTTGTTACGCGGAATTGCCAGAGCTTCGAGGTAGGCGCGCGCTTCGTCAATCGCAACGAAATATTGTTCATAATGATGGCAGAGCCACATCGCATGAACATCAAAGTCGGTGACGATAATCGCCTGGCGGCTGGCAATGCGCTCTTTGGCTTTGAGCCACGAGACAATCTCGGCAGGCAGGAAGTGCGTGCAGATGATCATATCGGGCTGGTATTCGCGCAGCAGTTTGACGAACGGGCGCGTGTTGAGTTTGTCGAGGGCGAGGCGGCGGCGTTCGTGCTTCCACGGCTTGTCGAGCTTGTCATAAACCCAGCCGGTTATTTCCGGCAGTTTGTTGACGGCTTCAATGTAAGCTTTGGAGTAGAGATGACGGAATACTCTGTTGGTGAACTTGAGAGTGTCAACGTGGCGGACCTCAAGCGATAAGCCGGCCTCGTCGTTGGCTTCTTTGAATGCTTTTTCGATGGCTTGGGCAGCCCGGATGTGGCCAGCACCGGATGAGGCGGAGAGCAATAGAATCTTCTTGAGCATAACGGTGAATCTACTCGAGGCTCCAAAAGATATTACATTCTGGTTTGGTGCATTGCCACGCTCAGAGATCGCTTCTATCATCTGTGAGGGCGGAAGGGATCCGAACAACGCTTCACTCTGAGGCCGCGTCCGCTGATCCCTGCCGTTAGTGTACCGTAGACTACGACCGGAGGATGAACAGGATGTATCGTGCTGGAGGACTTTTGACCACGAGGCTCGCGATTCTAGTTGTTCTCGCTGTGCTCCTGTTGGGATTCACTACTCGCCGGGCAGTGACGCGCGATGATCGGGCCGCGTCCGGCGGCTGGGATCGGGAAGGCGCCGCGAGATATCTCGATGAGCGGATGCAAGTCTGGTTCGCCAATGGCAAGAAGCTTCGGACGGGTCAGGCGGAGACGGTCTGCGTGTCCTGTCATACAACCCTACCGTACGTGCTGGCCAGACCGGCCCTCAGGCGGGCGATGCACGTGGCTGGTCCCACGCCCCAGGAGATTAGACTCCTCGAGGAAACCACCCGGCGCGTTGAGAGCTACGCCGATCATCAGCCCCTCTACGACCACAGCCAGAGCAAGATAACGGAGTCGCGCGGTACCGAGGCGGTGCTTGACGCGCTTATCCTCGCGAGCGCCGACGCAGCACAAAGCCGGCGAGAGCCGAGCGCTCCCACTCAACAAGCCCTCAAGCGGTTGTGGGAGACGCAACGGCCCGATGGAGCTTGGGACTGGCTCGATTTCGGGCTTGAGCCGTTCGAGACCGTTGACGGTGCCTACTATGGCGCTGCCCTGGCGGCCCTGACTATCGGAAGCGTGCCCGGTTCCTATGCTAGCCACACCGCCGAGACGCGAGCCGGGGTAGAGAAACTGCGCGGGTATTTGAAGGAGAAGTACGCCTCGCAAAGCCTCTTCAATCGGATCTGGCTGCTGTTGGCCTCGACTCGTTTGAATGACTTGCTGACCAGCGCCCAGCGCGTAGCGCTGATCACAGAGATTCAAGGCCGGCAACGCGATGATGGGGGATGGGCCCTGGATTCGCTCGGGACATGGAGGTGGAGCAAGACATCTGCGCCGTTTCGGGCGCCCGGAACGCCGGACGCCGCAATGCTCGCGAAGTCGGATGGCTACGCGACCGGACTCATCGTGTACGCGCTCAGGCAAGCCGGACAGCCAGCCGGTCAGCCGGCGGTGAGCAGGGGCTTACAATGGCTCAGAGCCAACCAGCAAGACGTGCAAGCCGGTGAACATAGTTGGCCGGCGTGGCGCGCCCATTCGCTCAACTTTGACCGCGAACACGGTGGCGACAAAGGGGAACCCTGGCGCCGCATGTTCATGTCAGATTCGGCAACGGCTTTTGCCGTGCTCGCGTTGATCGCCTCGGACTAAGCGATCCGGGGCCTGACCGTTAGCAGGGCTCGATTCGCACGCTGAACCTCAGCCGGGGTAGATCGTCCCGGCCTCCACGAAGCACAACGGGTTCTGCCACTTGTCCTCGGCGTAGAACGATCGCTCACCCCACGGCCGCACGCTGATGCCGCCGCCGGCGACGCCGTGCACATCCTCTCGAGAGAGGCAGCCTAGCGCCTTCGCGCGTGCGAAGATTGCGTCGAGGTCCTTGACCGTAAAATACAACGCCTTCGCCGCCGGGTGCGGCTTTGCAACGGACGACACGTCGACCACCTGCAGCGTGACTGGACCACAGGTGAAGTAGCAGCGCGAGCCCGCCTGCTTGCGTCCAACGATCCCGAACAACTTGCCGTAGAATTCAGCCGCCTGGTCGAGGTTTCCCACCTCAACGTTGATGCGAAACAGGTTTGGCACGTCCGAGTCCGCGCCCTTCTTCGCGCTGGTCGATGTCAACTTCTTCGCGCTGGTCGTCGTTACCTTCTTCGCCGTTTTCTTCTTCGTCGTCATTTGTTCCTCCGTCGTCGTCGTCAATGAGGGTCCTTCAAAAACCAGGCGAGCCAATCCCGCACGAGTTCGAGGCGGCGCCGATCGATGTGGTAGACGCGATTGCGCCCCTCCCGGGCGTGATGGAGCAGCCCTGCCGACTCGAGCACCTGGATATGCCGCGTGGTAGTCGGCCATGCATGTTCGAACATGTCGGCGATCTCGCCGGCGGTCATCGATCCGCCCTCGAAGTTCAGCGTGAGCAAGATCTGGCGGCGCGCCGGGTGGGCGAGCGCGGTGAACACGGCCTCGTATGCATCCCTCTTCGCCTTCGGCTCCCGCTTCGCTATGCCCCTCTTCATGTCTGACATTTAGCGCCTGGGCTAAGCATTGTCAAGGAGAATTTAGCGTGCAGGCTAAGCATCGGCGCTCAACATAGAATATCAATTTCGAAGCTCATTCCTGGTTTGTTGCGGGTTTGAAATGGTCAAATGTATAATTCTGGCCAGGACGCTTTCTCCTTAAGCCGAATGAACCGCAAGGAGATCGTCATGAAATCCCGCCATATTCTGCTGAGATCGTGTTCTGTAGTCTTCAGAAGCTTCCTGGTTATCGTTCTGGGATCTCCCCTTCTCACTGTCCCCGGTTCTACTTACGTGCAGGACCAACCGGACATCGTCTGGCAGGCCAGTAACACCGGAAAGGCACTCGCGTTTTCATCTGACGGACAGATGCTGCTGGCGGGAACCAAGCTGTGGCGAGTTCCGGATGGAACATTGCTTCGCACTTTCGTACTGCCATATAACGGCGGCGGAGTTAATACCGTTGCGTTATCGCCGGACGGCCAATATGCGGCCATCGGCATACAGGGATTCAACCAGAACCTGGATCTGTTTCGGGTTGCGGATGGGTCGCTAATCGCCGGCCGCATTACTGCGCACTCGAACGGCACGACATCGCTTGCCTTTTCTCCCGATGGGCAATTACTCGCGACGGGAGGTAGAGACGGAACTGCCAAGCTATGGCATGTGCCCGATATGACGTTAATACGAACTCTCAATGGAGGGATTGGTTACAGGGCGCGTGTGTTCGCGGTTGCCTTTTTGAACGATGGGCAAACTCTGGCAATCGGAGGACAAGGAGGTGTTTTGCTGTTTCGAGTGTCCGATGGCACGCTTGTTCAAACGCCTGCCGGCGCTTCATCAACGACTTCTCTCGATGTTTCGCCTGACGGACAAATACTCGCTGCAGGGAGCGATGCCACCGATCAGTACGGGCAGTGTGTCGATTGCTCGATCAAGATGTGGCGCCTGTCCGATGGAGCGCTGTTACGGGCGATCGATGGAAACAACAATGGCATAATTTCGATCGCTTTCTCTCCGGATCAGCAATACATCGCAGCGGGCTCCGGCGACAGAGTTTATGACGGAGTAGTGCGGTTCTGGCGCGTGTCGGATGGGGCACTCGTAAGATCCTTCAACCAGGACCCTAACAATGTTTATTCCTATGTTACCTCGGTTCGTTATTCCCCGGACGGCAGCTTGTTCGCATATGCGCGCGCCGATTTCCTCGCGGTGGTCGCGCGAAATCCATTCTCCGCATGCGCTGCGTCTTTATCGCCCAATAGTCAGATGTTTCCTGCAAGCGGGGGCAGCGGCACCGTCAATCTGACTCTTGCAAACGGCTGCGCGTGGACCGCGACATGCAATGGTACCTGTATGACCATCACTTCAGCTTCAAGCGGAAGCGGCAGTGCAACGGTCAGTTTCGAGGTGAGAGAGAACTTCTCCGGCAGCGCTCGCTCAGATTCATTGACCATTGCAGGGCAGACATTCACGATGATTCAAGACGGCGGATTGGGCGGAGATTGCTCCTATTCCATCTCTCCGACATCGGGTTCATTTTCTAAGAATGGAGGAACCGGTACCGTTGATGTCTCAGCCTCGGATCGGTGTGCCTGGCAACCGGTGAGCAATGTCAACTGGATAACTATCACATCAAACAGCGCCAGTATCGGCAATGGAGTCGTCAGCTACAGGGTGGATGCAAATCCGACCTCATCCGGTCGTAAGGGAACAATAACCATTGCCGGACAGAATTTCGCTGTGAAGCAAAAGGGGAGTTGACTATCCGCTGCGGCATAGTATGAATGATCACGATCGGCAGGACTCGAGTCGAATGATAAATGGAGGCCTGCATACCTCGATTGGCCCTTTCAGGTTCCTCGCGAAATAATTCGGTATCAAATCGATACTCTCAATTTCGGCTTGAGGTTGCTCAAATGGCTCTGCTTCAGCTATAGGGCTTCCGTCATGAGCCTCGCTGAAGGATCGAAACAGGATTCCGAAGAGTAGAAGGCGGTGGCGAGCCAGGAGGAAACCCGATGAAAAAGAGAATCGCAAGCTTCCTGCTGATGTCTGTGCTTCTGACGTGCGTGGCTGAGGCACAAGAGCGCATTGAGCAGTGGAAAGGCAAAACCGTGATGGTCTTTACACCGCACCCCGATGACGACCTGTTCGGTTGTGGCGGCACACTGGCGCTGCTGGCTAAGAACGGCAACAAGATCATCATCGTCATCTACACCAACGACAACAAAGGTTCCTTTGACCTGGAGATGACCAGCGAGCGCCTGGCGCGCATCCGCAAAGCCGAAGAAGAAGCCGCTATGGAGGTGCTGGGGATTCCGAAGGCGAACATCCACTGGATGGGCTACGACGATGGTGAACTGGAATATGCCGAGCCAAAAGCATTATGCGGCCAGGCCGCCAGGTTGATTCGCCAGCATCGCCCCGATGTAGTCTTCAGCATTGATCCCGGCGAATGGTATGAGCGCTGGCACAAATCCGATCATCGCATGGCCGCGTTCAATACCGCCGACGCCATTCGTGCGGCCGAGTTTCATCTCTACTACCCCGAACACCTGCTGGTGGATGGCTTGAAGCCCTTCAAAGTCCCGTTGATGATGTTCTATTACACCGCCGGCGAAGCGAACTACTGGGTGGACATCAGCGACGTCATAGACCAGAAGATCAAAGCCGTCAGCAAACACGTCAGCCAGTTCGAGCCTTCGGTTAACAAATACCGCTCCGATTGGGACCCGCAGGATTTACTCAGGCTGGTCGAATACATGAAAGGCCGGGTCACCAGGAAAGATGGCAAGTACGTTGAAGCGTTCCGCCGCGCGACCGGCTTCAATGCGCAATAGGAGTCAGATGACCGAGTTCGATTCGTCGCGCCGCATCTTTGTAAGCTACATCGACAAGTCGCGAGAGTACTACCTCGCGCGCGGCTACGGAAACCCCTACCGGTGGGCACACAACGAGGACGCACCGTTCACACCGCTCGCGAAGCCGCTCGGCCAAAGCCGGGTCGCGCTGATCTCGACCGCGTCATTGACCAGAGAGAGCGGAAGCCTGATGGAAGTGTACGCCGCGCCCACCGAACCGCCGCCAGTGGCCTTATTCACGGATCACCGCTCCTGGGACAAGAAGGCTACGCACACTCGCGACGTCGAATCCTTCTTACCGATTCGACGGGTTGCGGAGTTCGCGGCCGGTGGTCGGGTTGGGGGTCTCTCGCCCCGCTTCTACGGCGTGCCAATGGACTTCAGCCAGCGGCGGACCGTCGAGAAGTATGCCCCGGCAGTCCTCGACCTCTGTCGCGCCGACGCGGTCGATGTTGCGCTTCTCGTACCGCTCTGACCGGTCTGCCACCAGACCGTGAGTCTGGTCGCTCGACACCTTGAGACAAACGGCATTTCGACGGTTGTAATCGGTTCTGCGAAGGATATTGTCGAGCAGTGCGGCGTTCCGCGCTTCGTATTCACGGACTTCCCCCTCGGCAACCCTTGCGGTAAGCCGGATGATTCGACAATGCAACGAGCTATCGTTGGTATTGCGCTCGATCTCCTTGAGACTGCGCGCCACCCGCGCACCACAGTGCAAACTCCATTCAATTGGGACAGCACGGACGAGTGGCGCGGCGCCTACATGCATCTTTGAGTGCTCTCTCGAGTAACGTTTTGAGGGGCTTTCTAATAGAGGCTTTCATGACTTTGGCGGCGGGCGCTATCGAAGATTCAGACATCACCAGTCCGGAATTCAAAGCGAATCCCTTTCCGCTTTTCGCGCAGCTTCGAGCCGAGCGCCCCGTTTGCCGCGCAACACTACCTGATAAATCACCGATCTGGCTCGTGACCCGCTATGATGACGCGAATATGGTGTTGAAGGACGAGCGCTTCGCCAAGAATCGCTATGCCGCAATGACTCCAGATCAAATTCGCAAGCTGCCCTGGGTCCCGCCGATGTTCAGGCCGCTGGAGCGCAACATGCTGGACCTCGGCCCGCCTGATCATACGCGGCTGCGAGCGCTTGTTCAGAAGGCCTTTTCCCCGCGCCTCGTCGAGCACATGCGAGACCGTATGCAGTCTCTTGCAGACGAGTTGCTCGGCCGCCATTCCGGCAGACACGAAATTGACTTGATTCGCGATTACGCGTTGCCGTTACCGCTGACGATCATCACGGAAATCCTCGGAGTGCCGACAAGTGACCGCGACAAGTTTCACAAGTGGTCGAAGCTGATCGTGTCGGCCAACCCTCATACGTTGCGACTGGTTTCCACACTTCCTGGCGGCCGTTTTCGTAAGTGGTCGAAGCTGATTGTGACAGTCAAACAGTTCAAGGTTCCTCTGGGATTCTTCACCGCGGTTTGGAATTTGAATCGCTATCTGCGCGGCTTCTTCAAAGTGCGGCGGGCGGACCCCCGCGACGATCTCACGACCGCACTGCTGCAGGCGGAAGAGGCCGGTGAAATGCTCAGCGAGGATGAGTTGCTCGGAATGATCTTCTTGTTGTTGATTGCGGGACACGAGACGACAGTCAACCTGATCAGCGGTGGAACCCTCGCGCTCCTACAGCATCCGGACCAGTTGGAGAAACTACGCGGCGATCCCTCGTTGATCAACCTGGCAGTTGAGGAATTGTTGAGATACAGCGCGCCGGTGTTCATGTCGACGGAACGGTTCGCGCGAGAGGATCTGATCATTCGGGGGGAAACTATCCGGCGTGGCGAAATTGTATTCGGAGTAATCGGCTCGGCGAACCGGGACGAATCAGTCTTCGAAAACTCGGACGCGCTCGACATTACGCGAGAGAATAACAGGCATCTTGCATTCGGCTATGGTACACACTTCTGCCTTGGCGCTCCGCTCGCTCGCCTCGAAGCACAGATCGCAATCAACACCCTCCTTCAACGCGCTCCCAATCTTCATTTGAATGTCTCCAGCGAGTCGTTGCGGTGGCGACGGAGCCTCATCCTGCGCGGGTTGGACGCTCTGCCCCTGGCGTTGTAGATGGAGCCAGAACATTCAGTCAAGCAACGCTTCTCTGAGGCTGCACAGCCAGTCGCTCCATCATTCGAAAGTCCGGGAGCGGGCCTGCCAGCGTCCGCTCAATAGCCAGCTCCCAACTCCGAACACCAATTGCGTCTACCAGCCGCCGACCGCCCGGGGCCAGCGAGCGTACCAGATCGAGGGTACTGATTATCGGCCGCAGGACCGGCACGATCCACCGGCGCCAGGTGCGCGGGTACCCTAACGCCCTGGCCCGTTCCTCGCCGATCAACGCATACGAAATGCCGTAGCACAACTGCGTCAACC
>DATLWF010000721.1:0-6690 GCA_035576605.1 Blastocatellia bacterium
AAGTATTCAACGAGCAGGGGAATATCCGTCCTTCGTGCTCGCAAAGGCGGCATCTCGAGAGGAAATACGTTCAGCCGGTAGTAAAGGTCCTCGCGGAAGGTGCCGTTGGCAACGGCGGCTTTTAGAGCGCGATTCGTGGCAGCGACGACTCGAACGTCAACGCGGATCGACTGTCTCCCGCCGACTCGCTCGAATTCCCGTTCCTGTAACACCCTGAGCAGCGCGACCTGAGTGTCGGGCAATAGTTCGCCCACCTCGTCAAGTAAGATCGTTCCGCCCTCGGCCAGTTCGAACCGCCCGAGTCGGCGCTGCATGGCGCCCGTGAACGCCCCCTTCTCATGGCCGAACAACTCCGAGGCAATCAAGTCTCGGGGGATTGCCGCGCAGTTCACACTGACGAATGCGCGCGAAGCGCGATTTGACCGTCGGTGGATGGCGCGGGCGACAAGCTCCTTGCCGGTTCCGGTCTCACCGGTAATGAGAACCGTAGAATCGGTTGGTGCAACCTTGGAGACGAGCGAGAGCACGGTTTGCAAAGCGGGCGAGGTTCCAACGATCTCTTCGAACATCGAGGCCCTGTCGATTTCTTCGCGGAGAGCGACGTTTTCCTGTTGCAGTTTCTCTTCAGCTCGCTTGCGGTCTTCGATATCGGTACACGTCACATACCAACGTCTGATCTGTCCTTTGTCATCGCGAACCGGGTTCGCACGAGCCAGAAACCAGCGGTAAGTTCCATCGCCCTTGCGCAGCCGTAACTCCAACTCGTAGGCCGATCCTGCGGAGAGAGCACGATCAAAATAATCCTGTTCCCGCGCTCGTTCATCTGGATGAACGAACGCGCCGCGCTCAGCTGTCTCCCGCCACTCCTGGAGACTAACGCCTAAGTAATCAAGTGCGATGCGGTTGACATGGAGACGTTCACGGTTGGGTCCATATACAGCAACAAATTGAGGCGCGAAGTCCAGCATTTGCCGAACCTCTCTCTCTTGTTCGCGGATTTTGTCTTCCGCTCGATTGCGATCTTCAATGTCGGTGAGGACGCCATACCATTTGACGATGTTGCCCACCTCGTCTCGCAGGGGGACGCCACGCTGCAAATGCCAGCGATAATGCCCGTCCGCACGGCGGAAACGCACCTCGTCCTCAAACGGCTTGCCGCTCGCAACGCACGCGAGCCACTTGGCATTGTGTCGCTCAAGATCATCGGGGTGAGTTGCTGCATGCCAACCTGATCCGGCGATCTGCTCCGGCGGTATCCCACAGTACTCTGTGAATCGGCTGTTGACGTAAGAATTCGAGCCGTCGGGCAGCGCACTCCATACGATCGCCGGAATGGAATCGAGCACGTCGCGGAGTTCCTTTTCGCTCCGACGTAATTCGGCCGTTCGTTCCGCCACTTTAATTTCTAATTCGTCGCGGGCTTGGCGAAGCTCTTGCTCATTATCTCGCAACGCTTCTTGCGCCCTGCGTAGCTCGCTTATAAGGGATGCGTTCTGAAATGCTGTGGCGGCGTTATTCGCAGCTACGGAGAGCAATTGCTGATCAATCTGGTCGGGGAAATCGGAGCGATCGGACGCCGCGGCAACGAGACCGCGCTCGCCGTTGACACCGATAGGAATTACGATACCGCGGCAAGATCCCTCGACCCCGCTAACCTTGGTAACGATTTCCTTTCGAGAAATCTTGCCGCCGGACACCGCGAGGCGCTGCTCCAGCCATTCACGAAATGTCTTCCAAGAGTCACCCCGCATCGCCTCCGCGGTCTGAACCGCGTTTGGATCGCACAAGCGCGCGAAGGCGAAATCCAACTGCAGCGACTCGATCAGCAAATCGGCGAGTTCGGCGACAATGGCGGGCGGCTCTCGTCCCACCCAAACCTCCGGGATGGCTGAAAGCGCCAAGAGGTCGCCGACCGTTGCACGCAAGCGGCGGATCTCAGCAGAGTGATCTATGGTCATTTGAGCAGCTTACTATGATGCGGTCTCGCGAGCTGACCGTCGCTCACGCATCTCATTGAGGAACTGGTCGGGAGGAACGAAGAATGGGTTCTCCCGAAGTAACCCACCGATAATTACCAATGGGTGCGTTCGCATGATATCCATCGCTACACTTGCGCCAAATTTGGAGAGGCCGTAGTTACAGATCACCGGCGCATCGTACTTTGAAAGAACATGATTGAGGCGCGCCTCGTATTCCAGCAAATTGTTCACGGCTGGTTTGTCGGAAAATAGCCAATCCATATGATGTCCCACCAACTTAGTTCGCGCGTAGCCGGCGGTTGCGCCCGATTGGATTAGTTTTTCGACCGTAGCCAGCATCGCATCCTGGTCGAAACGGTGGTCACGCACATACATGTCGGTCCACGGCAACACCTCGAGTTGACCGGTGTCCATCATCTCCTGCACATTTATGCCTGCCTCGGCGAGCAGATTCAAATACCCTTCCCGATTCTCGGAATCCACGATGTGGGTAGCTTTTTCGCCCCGATCGAAGCCGTCTTTGTAGAACGAGCCGAGCACCCTGTGTTCCTCGTCGATGGTGTTGAAGAAAGCGCAGACATGAGTTCGCCCTGCGAGATTGACTCCTGCTATTTCCACTGAATGTTCGTTCCTTGCCATATATCACCCTCAACTTTGACGCCGAAGATAAGCGGAAATGCGCAGCGAAGGGGAGAGCCCTCAAGGTCCAGTATGAGTCTTGAAGGGATTCTTGTCGATCTTCAGAGTTCTAGTGTTCGACGCCGTGATCGCCATCTCCATGTGCCTTTAGTGGAAGACGTACGACAGTTTCATTTATGGAAGAACGCTGCAGCTGCAAGGTCAGTCATGGCTAAGCGCTCGGGTTAAATCTCGTTTGAACCTGCAACGGACGCGAAGAACCGGAGCCAGATGGATGTTTCGTTGGGTGTTTTTGTAGCGGGAATAGGGGTCTACTGGATTTAGGTTTCGCTATTGCTGAAATAGGAGTGGAGCAGATGGCTTTTAGAAAGGTCCAACTGCTCCACAATTGCTCCAAGCACTAATGTAGGTGGTTGCGGGGGCGGGATTTGAACCCGCGACCTTTGGGTTATGAGACTAGCGCTCCGATTGTCCGTGTTTTGCTGTCTATGGTTTACAAGTTGTTTTTTGGTTCTGTCAGCGGGGCTTCAGACACATTTGCTCCACTATTGCTCCATCGTTGAAAGAGAAGTAGTGCCCGCTTCAGGAACCTGTATTACGTCATTGGTGTGATTCATCTATGAATTTCTGCGAGAGTGTTCTGGGCACTGTTGTCGGGCCTATCTCTTGCGTGATGACCTTCCGACATTCTAGGAACATCCGCCCTTCGGACAACGCTGCAGGGCGTGCTTCATGACGAACCGAGCGACCTTACGTCCCAACGTCGCGCCTACCTCGTCAGACGTCCGGAAGTGAATTCCTGAATAAATTCGCGCCTCGATAACTTCATCGACACCTTCGCTGAACGTGCGCCACTGTCGTGTAATGCCGGTCTGTGTGACCACGATCGGCACGCCCGGATTGTCGTCGAATAACGACTCGAGGATCATCGCCATTGCGCTGCTGTTGGTCGCATGTCCGGAGGGGTATTCAGGGTGCGGTGGCGTCGCGATAAACGGCGCCCAGTCTCCATCGGCGGCGGTGGACTCGTTTCCATCGGAATCGCCGCTCTTAATCGCCGATATTGGACGCCAGAAGTTGTAAGCATACTTCGCGTCCCAGCAGGCGATGCTTGCGTCAGCCGTAGCAAGATACATGAGCGCAAAGGCTCGGGCGGCCGCCGACAAGTTGAGGTTGCGCGTTGCGAGGACCTGGTTCAGTGCGGAGTTCCAAATCGCGGTTGGCGAAGCCCGCCAGAAGAGAGCGATCTGCGACTGTTCGTCCGTACGTGTTGAACTGCTCAGCGCTCCGATCTGTTTGATCTCATTGTAATCCCGCGCGTACTGCTTGCTGTCAAGCGCCAGCGGAGGATCGGGCCGGAACTGCGAGCCGCTCCGCAGCACAAACGGAGTCACGTTTCCCCAGCCGGGCAGCGAGGCCGGCGCATTGTTGAGTCGCACCCAGATTCCCGGCGCGCCTGCTCCAGGGGCGGTGTAATCGAACTGGGCCTGGGCGGAATGATCGTTGGCGCGCAAATCCAGGAGCGCGGCGGCTGCTGATCGTCCGTAAGCGATACCCGGATCATTCTGCGACAACCCGTGCGCAGCGAGCGATGACTCATAAAACGCGTCAAGCGAAGCGGCCTGACTCTGAAAAAGATTCTTCAGTACGTGGTGCGCCGCCGCAATCGCCGCCGCTTCAGGCGAAGCGTTGTTGGGCGCAGGACCAGGCGCCAGGTAGGTTTCATACTTTTCCGTTATGCCATTGACCGCGTCGTGAACAGCCAGGTGAACGATCGCCATCACACGAGCTTGCGGGGGCGATGTGAGAGCCGACGCCGGCAACAAGGCGAGCGTGACTGCTTGCTGGTTCCATTCCGTGACTACATTACTGTCCTGTTCCGCCTGGACGGACAATTCTGAACGGGATACCGTGTCAGTGGGAATGGCTTCACAGCCTGCCGAGTAGGCGTGTAGACTCGATAAGAGGGCGCCAAGAACGACTATGACGATGAGTTTTTTCCACGAAGTGTTGGTTTTCATCTTAGATCTCCTTTCCTGTAGTTTCGGTCGCTATCAAAGAGAGACAAGGTCCATCTGTAATAGCGCCAATCTCGCGAAAAACCCGACACCCCAGAATTCTTTAGAGATTACTCACTTGGTATAATCAGCCGACCAGGAACCAAAGCGCTGACTGTGGAGGGGTATGTGCCAACACCCTTATCAAAAGACATAACCCGACTATTGGTCGACTGGAGCAACGGCGATCAGGCAGCGCTTGATGAATTGATTCCTTTGGTATATGACGAATTGCGCCGGTTGGCCGCTCGTTACATGCGGCGCGAGAATCAGGGCCACACGCTGCAAACCTCAGCCCTCATAAACGAGGCCTACTTGCGGCTGATCGATCAGAAAAACGTGCAGTTGCAGAACCGAGCGCAGTTCTTCGGATTCGCCGCACAGTTGATGCGACGCATACTGGTAGATCACGCGCGCAGTCGCTCGCGCATAAAACGCGGCGGCGGAGTGCAAATGGTATCGCTAGCCGAGCAGGCGGTTATGGCAAACGACGTCGCAGAGGTGATCGCCCTCGACGACGCGTTGAAGAATCTCGCGGAGATGGACCCGCGCAAAGCCCAGATCGTCGAGATGAAGTTCTTCGGCGGGTTGACTAATGAAGAGGTCGCCGAGGTGTTGAAGGTCACCTCTCGAACTGTCGAACGCGAGTGGCGCAAAGCAAAGGCGTGGCTGCACCGTGCGATCAGTAAAACAGTGACCATTGACGACTGACGAGTGACAAGACTAAAGAAGGGAAGTGACAAATGAGGAATGACAACTGGACAGGTAATGCCGCGCGACAAATTTGTGAGTTGTCACCTCGTCACTTATCACTGTAGTCATGAAGCCTGAGCGGTGGAAGCAGGTAGACGAATTATTCGAAGCCGCGCTTGAATGTCCGGCGGCCGAGCGAGCTTCGTTCCTCGATCGGGCCTGCGCGGGCGACGAGGAACTTCGCCGCGAGATCGAATCCTTACTTATTTCTGACGGGCAGGCAAAAGGATTCATTGAATCGCCTCCAGCAAAAGTAGCGGCGGACTTATTTGCCGATACTCACCCGAAACCGCGCAGCGGAGAGCGCATCGCGCATTATGAGATCCTCGCGCCAATTGGGTCGGGCGGAATGGGAGAAGTCTACCTGGCTCAGGACGACAGGCTAGGTCGCAAAGTGGCCCTCAAGCTACTGCCCGCCGCTTTCTCAAATGATCAGGATCGGCTGCGACGCTTTGAGCAAGAAGCTCGCGCGGCCGGGATGCTCAATCACCCGAACGTCCTGACGATCTACGACATCGGAGCGCACGCGGGCGCGCCTTACATCGTGTCAGAACTGCTCACAGGCGAGACGCTCCGTGAGCGTCTGCGCAGGCCGCTGCCGCTGCACCGTGTGGTTGATTACGCCCTGCAGGTCGCGCGCGGGTTGGCGGCGGCGCACGAGGCGGGGATCGTCCATCGGGACCTGAAGCCGGAGAACCTCTTCGTCACTAAAGATGGACGCGTCAAGATTCTCGACTTCGGTTTGGCAAAATTGAAGCCGGCGCCTGCTGGTGCTAATACGGATGTTTCGACGCGGCTGCCGGGCACCGCCCCCGGCGTGGTGATGGGAACAGTTGGGTATATGTCGCCGGAGCAAGTGCGGGCGGAGGAGGTAGACCACCGATCTGACATCTTCGCCTTCGGGGCGATTCTCTACGAAATGCTCGCGGGGAGGCGGGCGTTCGAGGGGGACTCGGCGGTGGAAGTGCTGAACGCGATCTTGAAAGAAGAGCCTCCGGAAATTTCAGAACCGAAGCGCGAAGTTCCTCCGGCGCTCGTCCGCGTAGTTCGACATTGTTTAGAGAAGAGCCGGGAGAATCGGTTTCAGTCAATGGCTGATGTTGCCTTCTATCTCGAAGCCCTCCCGGCTGCTGCTGACCGTGAGACTTCAGCCGCCGAACGTGAACGGCCGCGAGGCCGAGGGCGTCGTTGGATGGCGGTGGCGGCTGCAGGTATTGCACTGGCGGCGGCGATCACCATCTGGCAGGTCCGGTGGTCAGACG
>DATLWF010000722.1:0-3702 GCA_035576605.1 Blastocatellia bacterium
GTGGCCGCCGCAGCTTTCGATATGGCACGCGTTCGATCCGACCGGGGCGAATGAGCGAACATACAACCAATATGCCGAAGTGATGCTGGAGTATATTCCGGACGCTGGCAGGGTCTTATTCAACAGTCCACAAGAAGGTCTTCTGAGAGTCGGCATCTCGCCAGACTACCCGGGTCTGAGAGATCTCGGCGCGCGATTTGTGCTGTTGGTTGCAGACGCCCAACAAGTCGTCAACACAGGAAAGCTGCACTTCGTTTACAGGTCGCGGTACGGCAACTTTTCAATCTTCGAGATCGTTGGCGCTGTTCCTGTGCCAGGAGCCACACCAAACTGATGGACGGAGAATCAGTGGAACTACGCCCCAGCTAACCAGAGGAGGCTTTTTCGCCCACAATGATGTAGCTCCGCAGACCGCCGGCCACTTCGGTCACGTCCTTTGAATAAGTCGCCTTCACCGGGCGATATTCCTTAATCAACTCGATGATGTCTTGCGCAGTCGCCAGGCCCGGTTCTTGATACTCAGCTGCCCACGTTTTGAAGTTCGCAGCGTGTTTCAACAGACGATCGAGTGATGCCAGGTAAGATTGCTTGGATTGAGGAGGCGTCGCGCCCTTGGTTTCTTCGTCGGCTTCGTGACGCGCCGGGCCGCTGACCCACGCTTCACGCCATTCCGACCTCGCTTGAGCTCCGCCGTGATCGGTGTGCGAGTCGGGCGACCGCAAATAGAGCAAATCAGCTCGCGCGTGCTTGATGAAGTCCTCGGCCGGCTGATTGAAGCTGCGATTGTGTGGCTGACCCGCAGGACCAGCGAAGGCCCGGCCGGCCAACCGCCAGTACACCGTCGTCAGGGGCCGCCTCAGATCGAGAGTCTCTTCATCAAACGATAGCGCGTAGTCTCCGGTGTGAAGCCCGAGTGTCAAAGCCTGAGCGCGCATTACCTGATCGTCGAGCGCTTCGATGTTGCGCCGGAGGTTATCCATCCACCACGCGTCCGTCTCGCCGAACCAGCGGCGCAAGTCAGGATTCGCGAGCCTCACGCCCGGAATGTAGACGTCTTCGAGTACGCGAGTGATGGTGTCCTCGCCGAGCGGTTGCGTGGCTTCGACGTTTGCGCGGGCGACAATCCCTCCCCATCCGCTCGGATGGTTGGCGAATATGAGCTTGCCCCAGGCCTTCAAGTACCAATCCAGACGCGCTTCGCTCCAGAATGGAATCGCGATCGAGCGAAACTCGAGCTGACGCAGCACGCTTGCCTGGAACCCGAGCAGCGTTTTTTTGTTGTAACGCGAGCCACTCCATCCCCGCCATCGCGGCGAATCGCTCCTGGCAAGCTCATCCGATCTGGCGCGCGCCAGCAACGACTCGATCAGATGAACAGCGGGAGCTGACTCGCGACGGGCAGGCTGTGCCGGTGAGGCAGTGTCGCTCGCGTGCGTACCGTCGAGCGTTGGCTGAGACGCTTGCTGTTCGGGCGGTTCAGAGGTCAACGGTACGAAAGCTTTCAAACCCTCACCCCACGGTCGATAAGAGCTTGCGGGTTCAGAGTTGATCGCATCGGTTGAGGAGGTCGGGTGAGCGGGCAACAGATCGCTCGAGGACTCGGCCGCGGTCAGAGCAGGAGGCGATTCAACGGCGATCGCCCGCTCGAGTAACGGAAACTGATCCGGCGCAGCCTCAACCTCAGCCGGGTTGGCAAGCTCCCATGCCGCCGGCTGCTGGATGCCGGCGCGCAGCTCATTCAGCAACGCGAGCAGGGCCTTTACTACATACGGATCGCACTCTATGCCCGCCGATGCGGTCAGCGTTTCGACGGCTTGCGGGTCATCCAGAGCCGAGCGATAGGGTCGATCACAAAGCAACGCGGCATACAATTCGACGGCTCGCACGATGCGCGCGCCCACGGGAATGTCTTCAAACGCGAGCATATCGGGGTAGCCCGATCCGTTCCACCACTCGTGATGCCAGCGCACGAGTAATTGCGCGTGACGCATCGCGTCGCGTTTTGCCATCTGCTGCTCGCCGATGACCGGATGCCGCCAGAGATCGAGGCGCGCTTCGAAGCTGAGCGGTCGCGGAAACGCATGATAAGCGGGTGACATCGTGTACAACCCAATGTCGTGAAGCATTGCGGCTTCAGTGATCGCGTCGACATCGGGAGCCGCCAGCCCGAATCTGCGGGCAAGGTGCGCGGCGAGCTCGGCCATCAGACGAGAGTGCGGCTGGGTGTATTTTTCGAAGCTGTCTATTCGATCGGCGAGCCTGTTGATTATGTCCTCGCGGGTCTTGCCCTTGGCGGTCTCCACGCTTCCTCCTGGGAGTGGGTTCGGCTGTAAGGTACAGGCTATTCTACGCACGAGTCAAGGCACGACACTTCTCGCGTCACCCCACTTCTCGGGCTGAACGAATCAGTTGCAGTTAGTCTTTAGTGTTCGAAGCTCGGCGATTAGTGGACTCACCGGTACTTTGGTGCGCATCAAGTTGTTCACCCTGACTGAGCTAGGGAAATATGGGCAAATCCATGGATCGGACTATGCCTGGCGCAAGGAAAGAGGTTTGATAGTCGAGGAACTAGCGGGTGAATTGCTGTATGATCGTGACCGATACAAAGCTACTGCCTGAATCGACGTGGTTCAGGCAACGCTTTCAGCGACCGCTCTTTTTAAATCAGCACGGTGGCTAAAACAGGACTCACACCAGCCGTAGAGGATTCCGTCGATCAAGTGGTACGCGACGGTGTGGTCTTCGCTGATGTGTTGATGGCATTGCTTGCATTCCCACGTGCGTTTAAGAATCCCTGCTACTTGTTTGAATACTCCGGCCATTTATGTTTGATGGTAACCTCGTTACCACTCCTTTCTAAAGACTGTACCTGATAACAGAGCAACTACTTGTCCGCTCGATAATTCAAACGCCGCCGGCCTGCACGGGTTCCATTTGGGTCATTAGTCCCCAGTCCGTGGTCCGGAGTCCGTAGCTACGGGCCACGGACTCCGGAGTCTCAATTCCGTTTTGTCCTTCCGGTCGGCCCCAAGAGTTGCTAGGATACTAGTCGCCAAGGAGAGACCATGATCGAGATAGAGACCGCACCGCCTTCGACTCTGACGAGAGAATTACCGATTACCACCAGGTTCGATTCCGAGAGATTAATCGCCGAATATCCGCGTCCAGAAGTAAAGGCCGACCGCAGCGTTGACACGAGGGCCAGGAAGTCGGCCAAGCTCATACCGTTCGTCTTTATGCATCTCGCGTGTTTCGCCGTGCTTTTCGTCGGCATTAGTCTTCCGGCGGTGCTGCTTTGCGTCGCTCTGTATGCGTTGCGAATGTTCGCGCTGACAGCCGGCTATCATCGTTATTTTGCGCATCGCTCTTTCAAGACCAGCCGTGTCTTTCAATTCGTGCTGGCGCTGCTTGGTACTACGGCGGTGCAAAAGGGCCCGTTGTGGTGGGCGGCACATCATCGCAGACATCACAGGTACAGTGACCAGGAGGGCGACGTTCATTCGCCGGTGCAAGAAGGATTCTGGTGGTCGCACCTCGGCTGGATTGTCAGCCCCAGGTTCGACCCTACTGATTGGGATGCAATCAAGGACTTCGCGCGTTATCCTGAACTGCGCTGGCTGAACAAGTACCACCTCATTCCTCCGATTACGCTGGCCGTGCTGCTGTTCCTGGTAGGCGGATGGCAGTGGCTGGTATGGGGCT
>DATLWF010000723.1:0-2653 GCA_035576605.1 Blastocatellia bacterium
GAGCTTGCTATGCACTGGGCGACTATTCGTTATCGCGACTTTTACGATGTCCCTCGCATCTTCATCACGGTTCACGACGGAAAGCAGTATCTTTTCGATTGCCCGTTTGATAATGACCTTGACGAGTATTCGGATCGCTACCGAGTCTATCAACTTCCTGCGATCTTGGAGGATGAGCTTGAAGGGTCGTGGGAGCGTCTGCCGGAGCGGGCGGTGTCCCTGCTCGGGGCAGTTCCGGTTGCTGAAGTTCAGTTTGACCCAACAAAGCGACAGCGCATCGACACAGCGGTTATAGACGCGCTGCTGGCTCGCCGTGATCCGCGGACCACCCGCGTCGCTTGAATTCTTTAGTTCAGTCCCCGATTTTCATTTGGGGGAATCAAATTGACCCGGACAATCAAAGCGTTGCTCCCGGCTGTCAAAGGCATTTAGGAGGAGCGACGTTGATTGCCAAGTCCGGACCCGGCTCCGGAGAAGGTGTGAGGTAAGTGATGAAAGCCTTATCGGGTGGCGCGGCAGTAATCCAGCGTGGCGAACTTACTGAGACGGAGGGCACGAGGCGCTATCGCGTTCCAATCTCGCGAGCTATGGGCGCGCGCGACATCGCCCAGTATGTCAGCAGCTACTCTGAAGGTGTCTCTTCCGCGCGACGCAATCCAGTTGGCGAAGAAGTGATCTATGTTGTGAACGGATCGGGCACCTGTTTCATCGACGGATACAGCTACGCGCTTGCGCCGGGCACTGCGGTCTATATTCCACCTGGAAGCGTCTACCAGATAGAGAACCTCGATGACCGGGGCCGCGGCGTAAGCGAACTCGGGATAGTCAGCGTGTGTTGTCCCGAAGATGAAGACTCAGAAGTTGGAATCGAGCCCATCGTGCGTCCGCCGCAGGACACCAAACCGTTTCGCACGGTTCGCGAGAACGAGGTTGAAGCGATCGCCGCCGGTGACCGCTCCTTCAAGCTTCTGGTCAATCAAGACATCGGCGCCCATCGCGTCACGCAATTCGTTGGAGTGATCCCGCCGGGCCGCGCGCCTATGCATCATCATACCTATGAAGAAGCGATCTACGTAATCGAAGGCGAAGGCCGCGTCCATACCGAAGCCGGCGACGCCGAGTTCAAGCCGGGATCGAGCATCTATCTCCCTCGTCTCGTGAAGCACTGTCTGGAGAACACCGGCTCAGCCAGCATTCGCTTGCTCGGGGTGTTTCACCCTTCCGGCAGTCCTGCCGCGCGCTACGATGATTAGAAAGTTTGGAGTACAAGTTTAGAGTACAGACTTTAGTCTGCGATCGAGTTGGCAGCCTGAAGGCTGGACTCTGAACTCTGAACTCTGAACTCTGAACCTGAACTCTGAACTCTGAACTCTGAACTCTGAACTCTAAACTCTGAACTGTGAACCCTCTTACGGTTGCTTTATGAAGTCGGCCGATCGAGCGGTGGTCCGGTCGTGTAGAAGTCTTCATAGAAGCGGCGGCTGTATGATTCAAGCAACTGCTCGACACGTTGAGGGTCTCTCGACGCGACCACCAATCCGGCGTGATGAAGTTTGTTCAAACGATAGACGATCTCCGGATCCTCATACGCCGAAGTGTCCGGGTAATCTTGCCGGGCCAGCGAGATGATCACTCCCGCATAGTCGTCGCGATGCGGCGGCAGCTCGTATGAGCCGTCCTCTCCAGCCATCTCGATCCTCGCCCATTCGGCCCAGAGGTTCAGCCCGGTCGCCGCTTCGACCGTTTCGGCGATGTTAGCGCCTCCAACTCGCGCGGCAGTTTCGAGAAAGTAGAAGCGGCCGTCCACGCGGCTTTTGATGAACTCAGTGTGAGTGACTCCGCGAACCAGGCCGAGCGTACTGATTACTTCACGGTTAATCGAATCCAGCGCCAGAGCATCGTCCGAGTCGCGTGGGATCTTCCGTGTCGTGAAAATCCCACCAAGGGAGACATCCATCGGCGGGTGCCCGTACTTGTGGTGCACCGCAAACTTTACTTCCCGCTCGAAGACCATCGAATCGACGTGATAGATATCACCAGGCAGATACTGCTCCAGTACGTAGAAGGACTGCCGGTCGCCGAGTGCGTCGAGCAGCGGCCATAGCTCCTCGGAAGCCGCGATCTTCTTGATGCCCATCGAAGCTGCTTCCGAGCGGGGCTTCAACACCCAGGGCGCCGCTACGCGAGACATGAATTCGCGCAGCCGGTCGTAGTTCAGCACGTGGACGAACTCGGGAACGAGAATGCCTTCGGTTCGAGCTTTTACGCGCATCGCAAGTTTGTCGCGGAAATAGCGGGCGGTCGTGTCACCCATGCCCGGATTTCGGAGGTGCTCGCGCAGCAGCGCCGCGGTCTCCTGATCATATTCATCGAGCGGCACTATGCGATCGATGTTTTGTGTGCGAGCGAGAAAGCTGACGCCTTTGATTATGTCGTCTCGCGAGTAGCTATCGGGCAAGTAGAATATTTCGTCGATGGCCTCCCGCGGCCAGTTCGCGTCGCGGAGTTTTTCAACAGTGATCAGCAGGACTCGCCAGCCGTGACGCTTGCACTCGCGCAGGAAAGCTTCGCCCTTTTCGTAGCTGGCCAGGCAGAGCATTGTGAGCGGATTCTGATCGGACACGGCGCGCTCCTTTCGAGTTGCGCGATTATA
>DATLWF010000724.1:0-2618 GCA_035576605.1 Blastocatellia bacterium
CGGGCTTGAATCCCTGTATCAAAGCCGTCGTCTATCGCGCGATCGATGAAGGCTACCAGGTGCTCGGCATTCGACGGGGTTGGGGCGGCCTGCTCCACTTCAACCCGATGGAACCCGAGAGCTTCTCGAAGCATTTCATACCACTCGACAAGCAGGCGGTTCGCACCATCGACCGCACCGGCGGAACGATCTTGCACACCAGCCGCACCAATCCTTCAAGGGTCAAGCTCAAGGATGAGCCTGACTTCCTGCGTGACCCCCAACAAGCGAAGGCTCAAGAAGCAGACCCGCGCCCACGAGACTTCACACCTCACATATTGAAAAACCTCGAAGACCTCGGAATCGAAATACTCGTGCCCATCGGCGGCGACGACACCCTCAGCTACGGCGAGCGTCTCCATCGCGAAGGCGTCGAAGTCATCGCCATTCCGAAGACTATGGACAACGACGTGTACGGCACAGACTACTGCATCGGCTTCAGCACGGCGGTCAGTCGAAGCGTAGAGTTCATCCATCAGCTTCGAACCAGCAGCGGATCACACGAGCGTATCGCCTTCGTGGAGTTGTTCGGGCGCAACAGCGGAGAGACCAGCTTGATCAGTTCTTATCTGGCCGGCGCCGACCGCGCTCTGATCTCTGAGGTGCCGTTCGATTCCGAGCGGCTTGCAAAGCTGGTGATGCGAGACAAGCGCGCCAATCCAAGCAGCTACGCAATGGTGACCATCAGCGAAGGCGCCCAAATGATTGGCGGCAAAATCGTCGAGTCAGGCGAGGCCGATGCTTACGGCCATCGCAAACTGGGCGGCATAGGCTTGATCGTCGGCGAAGCGCTCAAGAAGCTCACCGGTGAAGACATCGTTTATCAACAACTCGCTTACTTGATGCGCTCGGGGACGCCGGACGCGGTCGATCTGATGGTCTCGGTAAACTACGCTCAAATGGCGATGGACTTGATCCTCGAAGGGATGAGCGGACGCATGTGCGCGCTTCGCGAAGGGACTTACACGCACGTTCCCATCACCATGATCACCAGCGGGTTGAAGCGGGTCGACGTGGACGAGTTGTATGACACCGAAGAGTATCTGCCCAAGGTTCGAAGGGTGCTGGGCAAGCCAATGTTCTTGTATTGACGTCTGGCTTAGGGAATGAGGCATCGATGACCATACCGCGTTGGAGCACGATCGCCTTGTTTGCCCTGCTTCTAATGCAGGTCATCGTGTCGTGGCTCCAGGCGAAGAAGAGCGGAAAGGGCTTCAGAGGGTCTCTCCTGCCGACCGCTCTGATGGCAGGAGCGATATCGATCGCTTTCGCCCGCGAATTCTTCGTCGTCCTTCCAGTCTATATCGATGTCACTCTCGTGACTCTTTGTTGGTTGCTGATTCTGATCTCCCTCGGCCTCTGGCTGGTCCAGTTGAGGCGTTACCTGAAAGAAGCCTGGCGGCTGGAGGACAAACCGGATAAGTGATATTCTGCGCCGTTGTCGGATTTGAGCAGCCGCTTTCCAAACTCAAAAACTGATTCCCAGAGGCTGAGAACATGAATCTTACAGCGATCGACTGGATCATCATGCTCGTGTACTTCGTGTTCGTGCTCGGCATAGGCTTCGCGCTGAAGCGCTACATGAAGACGAGCACCGACTTCTTCCTCTCCGGGCGTTCGATTCCGGCCTGGATCACCGGGCTCGCTTTCATCTCGGCCAACCTCGGCGCCCAGGAAGTGATCGGCATGGGGGCGTCCGGCGCAAAGTACGGGATTGCGACAAGCCACTTTTACTGGGTCGGCGCGATTCCGGCGATGGTGTTCGTAGGCGTTTTCATGATGCCGTTCTATTACGGCTCGCGCGCGCGGTCGGTGCCTGAGTACTTGAAGCTGCGCTTCGACGAGAAGACTCGCGGGTTGAATGCGATCTCTTTCGCCGCGATGACGATTTTCTCGTCGGGCATCTCGATGTACGCGATGGGTCTGCTGCTTCAAACGCTGCTGGGCTGGGATTTCAACTTCAGCGTGTTGATGTCGGCAGTGATTGTGCTCCTTTACATTTTTCTCGGCGGCCTCACATCGGCGATCTACAACGAGGTGCTTCAGTTCTTTCTGATCGTGCTCGGCTTTCTGCCGCTGGTCTTTCTGGGACTGAAAGACGCCGGCGGATGGTCGGGTCTGCAATCAAGGCTGGGAGTCGTCGCGACTCAGCACGGATTCGCGTCCGGCGCCTGGTCCCACTCGTGGAAGTTTATGGACGACCCATCATCCAACCCGATGGGAGTCGAATGGTTTGGTATGGCGATGGGACTTGGATTCGTGCTGTCGTTCGGTTACTGGTGCACGGACTTCCTTGTGGTACAACGGGCGATGGCAGCCAACTCTATGTCGGCGGCTCGGCGGACGCCGCTGATTGCCGCGGTACCAAAGATGTTTTTTCCGTTCCTGGTGATCCTGCCGGGAATGATCGCCATCGCGCTCACCTATCAATCCGGCGAAAGCGGTTTCGCCCTGCCAAAGAAGCCTGACGGCGCTTTTAACTATGACATGGCGATTCCGATGATGCTTGCACATTACTTTCCCTCCGGCATGCTGGGCGTCGGGCTCACCGCCTTGATGGCGAGTTTCATGTCCGGGAT
>DATLWF010000725.1:0-10722 GCA_035576605.1 Blastocatellia bacterium
ATCCAGCACGTCGCGCGATCCCTCGAGATCCACCCGCGCTGTCTTCGGATCGTATTTCGAGACAATCAGGTTGGGTGAGTCAACCAGGTTGGGGGACTCGATAGGGACGCTCAAGGTGATCTGGCTGACCGGCCGCGACGCAACCGAGAGCCAAAGCACACCGGTAATCAACAGGGCCAGGACCTTCAAACCGGTGTTCTCGAGCACGTAGTCTCTCGCGTACTCTTTCAGCCCTTTCAGATAATCATTCATCCAATCCATAGTGCGGCCCTTACTTGATGTAGGTCTCGCTCACCTGCTCTCTGGATGCATCAGCGGCAGCTTCCGCCTTACGTTGAGCGCGACGAGCAGGGCTAACGACTTCAAAGAGTCGCCGCTGCGGTTCCAGCGCATCGCGAATCAACTCGCGAAGTGAACTGCTGTTGAGGTAGCGAGTGATCTCTCCGTTCTGAACGAATGAGATGACGCCGGTCTCTTCGCTGACGACTACGGCCGCCGCGTCCGTGTCCTCAGTGACTCCGATGGCAGCTCGATGTCGCGTACCCAGCTCTTTTGACAATCTGGGATTGAGCGTCAGCGGAAGAAAACAGCTCGCAGCTTCCACTTTATGACTGCGAATGATGACCGCGCCGTCATGCAGAGCCGTGTGCGGATCAAAGATCGTCACCAGCAAATCGTACGAGAGCGCTGCCCTGAGCGCCACGCCTGTGTCGATGTAGTTTTGCAGTCCTACGTTTCGCTCGAGCACTATGAGGGCGCCTACTTTTCGAGACGAGAGCGTCATCGCTGCAAGCACGATGTCATCATAAGCTTCGTGGCTCGGCTTGGCGTGCCCGAACCGGAAGGGTCCAAGGTTGGACCCAACCCGCATCAACGCCGAGCGTATCTCAGGCGCGAATATCACCAGAATTGCAAATCCGAAGTACAGCAGTGTGTTGCGCATGACGAACTGAAGCGTGTCCAGTCCCAGTATCACCGAAATCTGATAGAGCAACCCCACTCCGAGCAACCCCGCAGCCATCTGCACAGCCCGCGTGCCGCGCACAAGTTTGAGCAGACCATAGATGATCGCCCACACGATGACAAAGTCGATCAGATCCGTGATTCGTAGTTGTTTGAAAAAATTCAGTAGCTCTGCGGATCGGCTCATGTCGTATTGCTGACCTCGTGCTCGCGAACAAAAGACCACAGGCCGGCTATCATTCGCGAGCAGCTTCCGCTCGCGTCGTACACCGGCGCCTATCCGGAATCTCTGGCGGCACTGATCTGAACCTTTCGGGCGCTACGCGGACGGGGAGAGCAGCGTATTCACGCAACGCCTTCCCTGTTCTATCGTCCCACTGCCGCGGCTTGCGGCGAAATAACCTTGGAAAATTGCGAACTCAGAATTCGCAGCAAGCCTGCTCCACATTCTTTGTGTGGATGCGACCTGCTTATCTACCGAGGCCTGACGATAGACTCTACACGTATCGTATCCGGCAGGTGCGACAGAATCAAGCAACAATTACCGACCTGCCCCATTTGGTCGGTACAAATGAGTCTTTTGCGTACACAGTCTCTTTAAAGTACAGAACTCAGGTGATCCATCCGTGATCAGTATCGCGAGTGCGTCTCGCCTCGCGACTTTATAAAAAGGCTCCTTTGACAGGGATTCTGATCTTACAAAGTAAACTTCGCCGGACGAACGCCGAGTCTCTCGATTTACAGGAATGTGTGGCACCGGAGTTGCTCACGAGTTAATGACGTTCGGTGATTTGCTATGACAGTAAGGTTAGTGAAAAGAAAACAACCTCTCGGCCGCGAGGAAAAGCAGCCGCAACCGCCCTCGCCAACTCAACTGACACTCACGACTCAAGGTTGGATTGAGGAGTTCAGGGCACAAAAAGCCAGAGATCAACAGTCGCTAAGCGGCTTGATGAAGCGCGACTGAAGGACAATGGTTCACTCAGTAACGGCGCCCTGCAGGCCGAATGGCCACTCGCGCCGGCGCCAGGATCTAAGCAAATAAATCGCGAGTCCCACGATCAGCAAAACCACGGCGTACCTGACCTCTTTCTGAAAATTCTGTCTCGATACCAATACATAGACGAATCCAGCAAACGCGAGCAGAGCCGGCAGCGGATAGAGCCACATCCGAAACGGCCGCTCCATATTCGGTTTGCGAATCCGCAGGACGATCACCCCAATTGTCTGAGCCAGAAACTGCACCATGATCCGTATGACCACCAGCGCGGCTATGACATCCACCAGCTTGAAGAAACAAAACACCGCGGCCACCGACCCAAGCACAAGTAGCGACACGTGAGGAAACCGATGCTTCTTGTGAACGCGCGAGAAGACTTTGAAGTAATTGCCGTCAAGCGCGGCGGCGTATGGAACCCGCGAGTATCCGAGCAGCAGAGAGAATACCGAAGCGAACGCCGTCCATATGACCAGCAGGCTCGCTGCAATAGCCGCGCGGCGGCCGTAGAGCTGCTCCATGAAATCCGCGATGGGTTTCTTTGAGGCGGCCAGCTTCTGCCACGGCATCACGCCGAGAATGCTTATATTCATCACAATGTAAATGACCGAGACCGCCAGTATCGAATAGATGATCGCGCGGGGAATCGTCCGCCCCGGTTCCTTCACCTCCCCGCCGAAAAAGCATACGTTGTAGTAGCCCCAGTAGTCATAGACCGCGATGAGCATCGCCGAACCAAGGCCGGTGAAGAAGGCCGGCGACAACTTGAAGGCATCCGGTGGAAAGCTAAATGCCAGGTTGCTGTCGAAGTTGGTCACGCCCGAAAACACCACCCAGCCTACGGTGATAATCACACCAACCCAAAGGAACTCTGATAATCGCCCGATGACGGTGATCTTGCGATACAACAGGAACACGGCTGTAAAACATGCGCCTACCGCTACCAGCGCGGCGGCCGGCGCGATCTGCTTTATGTCAAATGTGCCAAACAAGCCCAAACCGAAATGAAAATCGCTCGCTTCTTCAAGCTTAGGCCATATATAGCCTGCGTATTGCGAGAGTCCAATGCAACCGGATGCGATCGAAAGCGGCGCGCTAAACGTGAGCTGCCAGATGAACAGGAACGACATCATCCGGCCGAGCCTCCCTGGGTCGTAAATCTCCTTAAGGAATCCGTAAGGTCCGCCCGACCTCGGCATCGCCGCTCCGAGCTCAGCCCATACGAGTCCATCGCACATTACAAGCACGGCGCCGAATATCCACCCAAGCATCGCTTGCGGGCCATTCATCGCAGAGATAATCGCGGGGATCGTAATGAACGGGCCGACGCCGATCATATCGATCATGTTCAGCGTAGTCGCGCTTGCCAGACCGACGCCTCGAATCAAATGAGGATCTGACTCTTGAACGGATTCGCGATTAGGGTCGGGGAGTTTTTGACTGGGGTCTTGCGGGTTCGTGCTGGTCGACATGTTGCGTCCGTTGGACGGGAATCACTTCACCACCGGCCGAGGCACCGGAATGCACTATTGCTAAGATGGCGGAAAGAGTTTAAACCAAAACCGGGTCTGCGAAAAACCGATTTGCAGACGGGCTACTGGCTTATGCGAGGCGGCGGGTTGTTCGGTTGGCCCGGGCGCACCGGAACTCCCGGGAGCTGTTGGATATTCTTCGGGATGTAAATGAAGACCCAGTCTTCATAGTTCTCAAGGCCAAAATACGCGGACGCTGCCTTACCTTTCTTTTTCGGCGCTACGCCTACGATCGGAGCGTTGCTGTGGCCCGGCGCGCCAGATTCAAAAAGGTGAGCCAGCGGATCGTTGACATCATCATCATCGTCATCGTCGTCATCGTCCGCGGTTTGGCCAGGCTTCTTGGCTTGTGGGTTCCCGGGATTGGCCGGATTAATCGGATTAGTGAGAGGAGGCGTCTGCCCCGGGGTCACGCCGGACGAGGGATTCGAGGAAGAGGGACCAGTCTTTCCAAAGACGCTCTTGGTAGGCGGACCCGCCAGCAGGAGATACTGACTCGGAATAGGAATTAGCGTCTGAGCAGCCCAGGCCTGCAGGAATTTCATTATCCTTGGGTCGCGGGCTCTGACGAGGTCCCAATCCGAGCTGTTCATCGGGTCTATCATCGCCGATGCCCTGACAAACTTCTTTTCATTCACGCGGATCGTGACGCCGTCACGCAACTTTGCCAGGTCAGTGAGGTAACCCCACGGAGGCGCCACAGTAAGGTTAATCGGTCCAAGGCGATCGCCATTATAATAGCGAGCTATTCCCTCAGCCATCTGCTCGCCCCGATATATCATTTCGACTTCTTTGTCGCGCTGCACCTGCATCTGCACATTAGGAATGATTGACGAAGCAAATATGATGCTCATCACGCCGAGCGCGAGCAACAACCCGAGCAGCGCCCAGCCCTGCTCGTTCGAGCGCTCCGAATTGCGGCTACTATGAACGCTTTCAACTGCGAGGAGCATCATCTCACCTTGTCCTGCAACTGCACGTGCCTCTTGATGTCGTACTGGGCGAGCGTGACATCGATGCCGTCGGCTGATATGGAATCCACGCGCCAGATGCCCATGATTGTGTCACCGACTTTGGCTCGCTTGATCTCTTTTGTGGAGTTGAGCTCGACCACGGCGTAATTGTACTGCGGCTGACCAAGCGTGCCCAGTCTTCCCTTGTACACGAACTGGGGCTCCGGGGCCGCCTGAACAACGAACTGGATCGAATTCGAGTTCTCGGCCGGGTTGCTCTGTGATTGTACTGTGAGGTTTATGGCTCGCGCCAAAGAGTAGTCTCCAGGGGAAATCTCCGTCGATAGCTGAGTTTCGCTCACACGCTTGGTGACCCGTGGCGACCCGTCAATGAGTATGTGCGCATCGGCGGGAATCTTGTTACCGGTGACCACGAGCGTCAGCGGCCTGGGAGTGCCTGCCACTGCTGTCTGTGGCTGCAGCGATACGAGCTGAATCGGAGGAGGAGGGGGAGGGGGCGTCGGCGGCTTCGGCGGCTCGACGTAGTAAGCGAAAATATTCCCGCGGTCACCTGGCGCGCGGTTGCTTGCCTCGGGCTTGCCTCCCCCGCTTGAAGCAAACCTCAGATTGAGCGGCGTCAAGTCTGAGAGCAGCGCCTGCATAATCGCCTCTTGTTGAGCAGCTGCGCCCAACTGTCGCGGCTTCTGAGTTGCAGGAGTCGACGCCGGCTGCGATGAAGCGCCAGTTGTGGCGCCAGGCTGAGGGTTACGCTTAGGTCTGGGCTCCGGACCCCTGAGGACGAATTGGTAAACAACCGCCCCAACAAGAGCAACTCCTAACGCGGCGAGGAGAATTCGCTTTACCTTCTCTGATGATGAACTTCGTTGAGCCATTTGAAACTTCCAGGTAGCGCATTGAGTTCAGGCTAGCGTTCGTCAGACAACCCCAGGCTAAGGCCTGAACTCCATCCTCTATTCTATCGGTTGAAAGTATGCGGACATTTCAATCCCCAGCATGATACCCGACGCTCCTCCCTCTCCTCCTCGTGAGCGTCTGCCGGCGGTCCTCGCCTCCTGATTCGTGAAGTTGACCGAGTTGATCACTACAAACTGTTTCTCTCGCTCGACCTCGTTGATGAAGGTTTTTACGTTGGAGTACTGACCGAATACGGTGAATCGAAAGCTGACGCTTGGAAACACGTTCAGGAGTTCGTCCGCCTTCTTGTGTCTTGAAGCGCTCTTGTTCTCACCGGTCTGATTGCCCTCCGCGTCCGCCTCGCCGCCAGTGGCGCCCATGTCAATCCCGCTTGTAAGTGTGACGCTGTTCTTTTTCGCGAGCGCATTGATCTCTCTTATGAGATCTATGCGGCCGGACGAAAACGGTTTCAAGTGGCGGGTCTTGAACGTCTCAAGGCTTTCGAGCGCTTTCGCAGCCTGGTCTTCAGCGGGCGGCGGCGCCACGCCGCCCGGCGTTGCGTTGGCGATTATGCTTCTCTGCTGCGCGTCAAGGTCCGCTTGAATCGCCCGCAAGCGATCTTGCTCGGGTTTGAGCGACGAGAAGTACTGCGCAACCGCCAACACAAGCACGGCGGCCGCGAGTAGGACCGCGATTGCCTCACCGAGGTTCAGTCCAAACGGGATCTTCGTCACGCCAACCTGGCGGACTTCTGATCGAGCCACTCTTTCCCGCACCTGTGTGCTCACCGCGCGTCACCTCTCGAAGGCTTGTAGATCAGGCTAAGAGTGAATGGTGTTTCGCCGCTCTCGGTCGCAGCCTCCTGACCGGTTTCGCCCACGATGAAGAGGCCGCCTGACTTCACGAGGTTGCTCATCATTGCAGTCATCTCATCGGGCGTGGTGCCGAGGGCTTTCACCTCAACCCTCGCCATCACTTCGTCGGCTGTGTTGACGATCCCCGCGACCTTGATGCTCATTATGCGAGTGTTCTTTGGGACGTACTCTTCTATGTCGCCAATCATTGTGTTCCACGAGAACGCCTTGCGCTGAATCAATCGCCGCGCCGATGCGAGCTGCATGGCTTGCTCATCGGTTAGAACGATCTTCTGCTGCTCCCGCTTCCGTCGCTCCTGTTCGTCTGTCGCGTCCTTGGCAGCCTGCTTCCCTGCCTCGATACGCTGCGTAAGCTCGGTTTGCTTTGCAAGCACACGCCCCTTCTCGGCGGTCATCCACAGGAACAGCCAGAAGGCAATGAAGTAGACCCCGACCAAGGCAATCCATAAGAGGCGGTGATTGGTAAAAGGCCGCCTCGAAAGATTTATGTGTGTTCTCATTCCGTTCAAGGATAACCGACAAACCAGTGGCTTTACCAGCTTTTCAATGACCGGGCCGATCCGGCATTCACTCCCGTCGCTGATACATTGCTCAGGTCAAAAGGGGCCTCGCATTCAGTCTCAACGGGCAACTCCTGTCGAGGGCTAACGCATCTGCTGATGAGAAGTTCCAGTTGTTGAGCATTTAGCAGCGATCGATTTCAATCTGGTTCACGTTGCGAGGAAGAGATGAAGACCTGCCCCGTTTGCGCGCTCGATTTGGAAGACGCTTACTTGTTTTGTCCGGATGACGGCTCCAGCCTTGTGACTCCGCCGAGTGGACCATCGGAGAGTGGATCGGAGGGTGCCTGTGAGTCCGATCATGACACAGCGAGCCCTGTGGTGCTGTATTGCCCGGCCTGCGCCGCCGAATACCCGCTGACTTTTTCCGAGTGTCCAGTGCACGGCTTAAAGCTCACTAAGCACCAAATACCGAGATTGGCGAATTTTGAGCGGGATCTTCGCAAAAGTGACCAGGCTGCCGATGCGCAAACCTTAGCGTCCGGAGTGCAATTCCAACGAGATCAGTCCAATCTCAGGAAGCATCTCACGATCCCCGACCTTAAGCGGCCTCAGATAGAGGGTCCGCGCCGCCAGGCGGCAACCGAAGTTGTTAACAATAACGCTGAATCTTTGGAGGACGCGGGTGTCACCGCGCGCGCTAGAGCGCCGTTCGACTCGCTTGCAGCGGCACCCATCGGAGCGTTTGCCACCGAAAATACTGCGGTTGGGTATCAGGGACCTGTGACCGACACTCCCGAGCAAGGGTTCGAGCGTCCCGCCTTTCGCGTCGCCGCTATTGCAACCATCATCGCGCTTGTGGTGTTTGGCATTGTGGCTACGTACACGTTCGTCTCGAGGACGCCGCGACGATCGTCTTCACCCCCCGTCCAAGTGGCGAGTAAGATGGAATCCGCTCCCCAGCCTCTGCCTTTTGTCCCCACGCCTCAAGAGGCGCAAGACTACAAAGAGGAGGCGCCGGTTCCTGCAGTTTCGACTTCGCCGGAGCCACCGCCGGAGCGGCCTGCCGAGCGAGCGCGCAACGAGAGTCCTTTCTCTACACCAACCGAGCAAAGTGTTCGTAAAACCACAGTCGCTCAACCTCTTCCAAAACCGCAAGCAAAAACACCTTCGCCACCGCCAGTTACGACGACCAGAGTTTCAAACCCTCCTATGCCCGCCTTGCCGCGCGGCAACTCCGGTGGGTTTGATGCAAGGCTGATCCGTGTGCGATCGAGGAAAACGGCAGCGGGGTTTCGCTACGACTTGACGTTCAATATGCAAGAGCAAGCGGGGCGGTCCGCTCAGTGGCAGCGTGTGTTGATCAATACCCGTTCCGCGAGTGGGATGAGTCACTCGGAGGCGATCCCGTTCTCACACCGTTTGGGCGCGACAGGCGCGCTCACATTCACTATCAGCGTCGAGCTAACCGGACGTTCAGAATCCGACTGGCAGGGCCGCATCGTGTGCACAACGCTTGGCTGGGACAACAATGGAGCACCGCTCCAGGCGAGCTTCGGAGCAAATGTTACGCCCTGATCGTGCTCTCTCAATCCTGACCGTCTGAAGCGCGATCAGGGTGGAAGCAATTCGTCGAGACTCTTCAACAACTCCTTGCCGCGCAACTCAGGCTGGTCCTTGCGCCTGTTGTTTAGCGACAAAATCTTGCCGTCCGGGCCGACCAGCAACGTCGTCGGATATGAGTGAATGCGGAGGTTGCGAATGGTTGTAATGATGGTTTCGCGCCTGGCCTGCGGCCAGGTCATGCCCTGCTTCTCAAGTTGCGGCTTGATCGCCGAGACGATGTCAGGCGGGTCGGTGTTCATTCCGAGGATTTCGAAACCGCGAGCCTGGAACCTTTGGTAAGCCGCTCGCAGATAGGGCAGCTCCTGCCGGCAAGCCGGACACCACATACCCCAGAAGTCAATCAGCAGGTACTTCCCGCGAAACTCCGACAGCTTTCGTTTCTTGTTGTTGAAATCCGTGAACTCGAACTCCGGCGCCTGGCCGCCCATTCGCAGCTCGACGCGTTTGTAGTCGGACGCTGAGTGCGACTTCATCGTGATCTGATTCTTTTCCAAATCCACTTTCCTGGTCGAGACATAGAGGTTGCCAACACGAAACACAACCGCTTCATCCTCAGTTTCGGCAGCCTCGGGCGAAAAGGCATCCATATCGATCTCGCCGTCGGCGTCGCAATCCACACCGAGCTTTCCGCTTGTCGGACTGATCTTCTTCGACCGCGGGTTGTAATCGTACTGCACGAGCGTTTGCTTTCCCTGAATATCTACGGAGCCGCGGGCGAACGCGGTGCGCGATTCGAGGATCAATCGCTCGCCTTCCTTCATCTCTTCGGTGCGCACCCTTTTGAGGTATTGAACGAAGAGCGGAAAACTCTTGAATAGACCTTCCTTAAGCGGTTCGTTGACAGTGGTCTGCCATATGTACGGGTTGTCGGCTTCCTCACGCGAAAACGGGAAGCGCTCTTTCTCATCCAGCTCGCTATTCATATCCACGTCGACGAGCAGGTAAGGATCTTCGCCTTGCGGCTCGACTAAGAGCGCGAGAATCGCTGACTTGTCACTAAGCGCGTGATAGAGGCGACCGGCCGTAACGGTCGCGTCGCTCTCCGGTGGCTTTGCGATCTTGATTCTGGACAGGTCGCGCATCGGCCTGAAAACAACCTGTTCGTGGTCATCGCGATTGGCCACGAGTTGCGAATCGAGCTTTCCAGTATATTCATCCGCCGAAGTGGCTGCCGAGATGACAAGGAGTGACGCCACTGTGAAGCTGAGGCCGACTACTCGGCGCAAGTGTGGCCAAAGGCGGTGGCTATGAAACAGTTCTTTCATAGGAATTCTCCTTATGCGCGATCTAATTGAAAGAAGGCGTTAGGCGCCCGCAGATGTGCAGGGTAAAGCTACATTAATTCAGGGCGGGATTTCAAACTAGCCGAGGACTACTAAATCTTGACGACAAGCTTCCCCTGGTTTGAGCCATCGAATAGCTTGTTCACTGCGCGCGGAGCTTGCTCGAGGCCCTCGACCACGTCGACGCGGTACTTGATCTTACCTTCCATCAACCAGCGACCGAGCGCGGTCATAGCCTCCCCGGCGCGATTCATGTAATCCGAAACCAGAAACCCCTGGATCCGTGCGCGCCTGACGATCAGCATCGCGAGGTTGTACGGGCCTGGCACCCGTTCGGCTGCGTTGTACTGTGAGATCAAGCCGCACAATGAAATACGCGCTCCAATATTTATAAGCGCCAGCACCGAATCGAGGATGACACCGCCGACGTTCTCGAAGTTGACGTCGATGCCGTTTGGGCACTCGCGTTTCAAGGCCTCGAGTACGTTTTCTGTTTTATAATTGACAGCCGCGTCGAATCCCAGATCTTCAGTGAGCCACCGGCATTTTTCATCCGACCCAGCGATCCCGACTACACGACAGCCAACGATCTTCCCTATCTGCCCGACAAGCGACCCTACGGCTCCGGCGGCCCCTGATACAACGAGAGTCTCGCCGGCTTTTGGTTGGCCGACGTCTAACAACCCGTAATAAGCGGTCAGTCCTATGTGGCCGAATAGCCCCAGATAGGCTGTCAGAGGAATCGCAGGATTGTCGGGCAGCTTCCCGAGCCCCGTTCCGTCCGTGATTGCGTACTCTTGCCAGCCGAGCAATCCGGAAACGTGATCGCCCGCTTTGAAGCTCGGATTGCGCGACTCTTCGACAACTCCGATTCCGCCGCCGCGCATGACATCGCCGAGCCTGACCGCCGGCAGGTAGGTATCGACTTCATTCGCCCAGCCGCGGTTCGTCGGATCAAGCGAAAGGTATTGGTTGTGAACGAGCAGTTCGCCTTCTTTCAAAGCGGGCACTGGCTCCTGGGTCCATTGGAAGTCGCTGTCCTTGAACGTCCCGACCGGCCTGGCGGCGAGTCTCCACT
>DATLWF010000726.1:0-2656 GCA_035576605.1 Blastocatellia bacterium
TCTAACCTTACCCGCCTCGTTCTGTCTTCCGGTTGTTTCATGGCGTCCCCCGCTTGAGTACCTTTGGGTTTTGATTTATTTGCGGTCTCGTTCATTCCTCTCTGCCGTGATTCTCAACATCAAGGTGCGTAACGGGTGAAGACCAGGTCTCGATCTTTGATAGCAGCGTGGCAGGGGAAGCAGGTTTTGAGCACCGACTCGTCGGCAGGTTTGCCGTCGTTGAAATGAGCGAATCCCCAGCCGCCGGTCGAGGCGTATTTCTTTGAGTCCTTAACCATGAACTGAACGTTCGTGGGTGGTCCGGCCACAAAAGATTGGGAACGCCCAAAGACTTTGTTGTTTTCCTCTGACGAGACGTGACGATAGTGCAAGGCGGCAATGATCGCGCCGTCCGGGAACGGAAGCGTCCCTTCTCGGCAGGCCTTGATCGCTACGTCGTTCCCCAAAACGGCAGCGAAACTGTTGAGGTTGCCTTCTTCGTGGGCTACGGAGATCAACTTCCAGTCGCGGTATCCGGCGGGAGTTTCGGTCACGAAAATCGACGCGGTCTCTTGATCGGTGTGTCGAGATGCGTGCGCCGTGATGGCGACAACGCCGGCCACGGATGCGACCGCTATTAGCAAAAAAGTGATCGTTCTCATTATCGCTTCTCCTTTTCAAACGCGTTTACATGAGCTTGACATCAGCAATCCAAGTGTCATCGAGCGCCGATTTAACCTGGCGCCGATGCCCCGAGTGCCAAGCTTACCGTCGAGGCGGCCATCATCGCTGCGGGAGCGCTGTCCCTGCCACCAGTGGTAAGGGCTTTGGCGGCGTACAGCACTCTTTCTAGTTGGCTCATTGTGTGTTCGCCTCGATGCTTGTTGAAATCTTCAATCATTGTTCGAAGTCTTTCCCCCGAGTGCTCTGTCATTTTCCCTCGCGATCCACTCGCGTATGTAAGGCGGGCAATGCAGCAGTTCCACACCCCCTGCTTCACATCTCGCCAGGAAGTGAACGATATCGAGATCGACTAGTGTCACCTCTTCAAGATCCAGCAGGATCCTGATTGTGCTGGTTTCTATCTGCTCGGACAATTCCTGACGATGTGACGCCGACAGTTTCCCAGAGAGCCGGATCGTAGTCTTGTGACCCTCGCATGTTTTTTCGATTCTTATTGTCATCTTTTCTCGTGTCCGTCCGAGTGCAACCCGAGGTCCTGACCTAACTAACTGGATCCATTACTCTGCCGTGCTCTGTTTAAATGCCGAAGCTCGGCAATTGCTGACTTTCGGCAGGTTAATGCCGGGATTAAGCATTCGCGCTTACGGAAGAACTAGAGGGGGTTCTGTGAACTTAAATAAGAGGAGGGCGCTGCTACGATCGCCAGTTGGGTCGGTTTATGGAGTTTAAATTTGTAGAGACTAAAGCTACCTCTGCCGGAACCGGTGCTTGTCAATTCCCAGACTGCGGATCTTCGACTCGAGCGTTTGTCGCGGGACTCCCAATTTGACGGCCGCCCCGGACGGGCCGGCGACCCGACCCTTGCACTCCGCGAGAGCCGCCTCAATCAATGCTCTTTCGCGCCCGGGGTCTCGGCTCAAACCTCGATCAGGCAAGCTCGGACGATGCGACACTTGAGACGACTCGCGCTTCAGCCAAGTCTCATCCACAGAAAATGTTTCACCATCGGACAGGATGACGGCTCGCTCGACGACATTCTGCAGCTCGCGGACGTTACCAGGCCAATCGTAGGCTTGTAACAGATCAAGGGTCCTCTTGGTTATGGTCTTAATCTTTTTCCCCACCTTTTTCGCGTACCGCTCGATGAGGTATTCGACCAGCAAAGGAATGTCGTCCACCCGCTCACGCAGAGAGGGCACCTGGATCGGAAAGACGTTGAGCCGGTAAAAGAGGTCTTCACGAAATGTGCCGACAGCCACGGCAGCCTTCAGGTCGCGATTGGTTGCGGCCACCACGCGCACGTCCACGGAGATTGGCTGGCTGCTCCCGACCCGTTCCAATTCCCTCTCTTGGAGCACCCGCAAGAGAGCAATTTGAGTCCCGGCTGGGAGATCGCCGATCTCGTCCAGAAAGATCGTCCCGCCGTGAGCAGATTCGAAGCGTCCGAGACGCCGCTGCGTCGCGCCAGTGAACGCGCCCTTCTCGTGTCCGAACAGTTCGGAAGCTAGTAGAGAAGGAGGAATCGCCGCGCAATTCACCCGAATGAATGCACCCGACGCACGGTTCGACCTTTTGTGAATGGCGCGCGCGATCAACTCCTTGCCGGTTCCGGTCTCACCCAAAATAAGAACCGTCGAGTCCATCGGTGCTACCTTAGCAACTTGCCTGAGTACAACGTGTAGCGCTTCTGATGAACCAACGATTTCTTCAAACATTGAAGTGTGATCGATCTCTTCGCGCAACGCGAGGTTTTCGCTTTGCATCCGCTCTTCGGCTTGCTTTAGATCATCGATATCCGTCCCGGTCGCGTACCAACGCAGTATCCGTCCATCTTCATCCCTCACCGGGCGGTACTGGACTAGAAACCAGCGGTACTCTCCGTCATTCCTTCGCGCGCGCTGCTCGTTTTCAAAAGGAATGCCTTTCGTAAGAGCAAGCTGTCTTTCGTCCTGAAGCCTCGCCACGTCTTCCGGATGAAAGAACCTTGTCCGAA
>DATLWF010000727.1:0-5741 GCA_035576605.1 Blastocatellia bacterium
GAACAGTTTCAAGTTGGATTTGGCCGGCGCAGGCGCCGCAGCCGGTTGATACATACCGGCCGGTGATTGGCTGGCGCCATAAGCAAAAGCCGCGTTTCCCTCCCCCGCAAGCCGCGTCTGCTTAATCTGATCGCCCGGCGAAACGACCGAAGCGTCCGCCGCAAGCCTCGTCTCCTTCGGCGCGACGCCGGACATCGGCGGCCCACCGAACTGAGAACCCCCAAGCGAACCCCCCATTGAACCCATGATTTGGGTTGGTTCTGGCGACGGCACCGATTGAACGGCGCGCATCGGAGCGGGCGACGTGCCCAATGCGCCCGAAAGAGCGTTGCGAAACTCGCCAGCACCCTGAAATCGAGCTTCGGATCTCTTCGCGAGCGCTCGCATTATTGCCTGTTCGACGGCCTGAGGAATTTGGGCCGAAAACACTCGAGGAGGCTGCGGCGGGTCGTCAATCTGCATCTTCATCAAGTCGAATTCGCTGTCGGACGAAAACGGCACGCGGCCCGTCAACATTTCGTAAAGAAGAATTCCAAGCGAATAAATATCGGAGCGGGCGTCAGTCTCCTGTCCGCGAACCTGTTCGGGTGACATGTATTCAATCGTGCCGACGATGTTGCCCTGCTTCGTCATTCGGGAAGTGCCTAACACTCGAGCGATGCCAAAGTCCATCACCTTTAGCGTGCCGGTCTCGGTCAACATCATATTCGCCGGTTTGATGTCACGATGAATGATCCCCATCCTGTGAGCGTGGTCGATTCCTTCCAGAGCCTGACAGAACAGCGCGATGGCTGTGTCGCAGCCCATCGCGCCAGACCTGCGGATCAAGCTGTCGAGCGTCTCGCCGCGCACGAATTCCATCACCATAAAAAAGTCCTCGCCCTGGCGCAGGAAGCTGAATAGGGTGGCGATGTTTGGATGATTCAGTTTTGCCAGAGTTACTGCCTCGGACCGAAATCGCTCCACGACATGTGGCTGGCTTGCCAGTTCCGGGCGAAGCATTTTTATGGCTACCTCACGTTCGAGCATCAGGTCTATGCCTTTGAACACAGCCCCCATTCCGCCTTCGCCTATTTTTTCGGTTACCTTATAGCTTCCTACTACATTGCCAATCATTGAAATACCTCCGACTGTCTCGTTTCCGGCACAGGTCTGGGATCAGCTTCCCCCTCGGGTTTGAGGCTCACAACCCCAACCGTGATGTTATCGTGTCCCCCTCGTTCTTTTGCAAGTGCGATAAGGCTCTCGCAAGCAGTTTGCGGCGCGCTGAGCATGACTATCCTCTTGATCTCTTCGTCTTCGACAAGATCGTAAAGCCCGTCCGAGCACAACAGAAACCGATCACCTGCTTTGACCGGAAAAGGCTCCTGCCAGGTCGTCACTTCCACTTCAGGGTGACTGCCCATGGCGCGCAATATGACGTTTTTCTCAGGATGATGCCGCGCTTGTTCGAGCGTAATCAAACCAGCTTTGACCATTTCCATGACCGCCGAATGGTCTTCAGTCATCAAGTAAATCGATCCTTCCCGTACGAGATAAAGCCGGCTGTCGCCGACGTGAGCCGAGATCGCCGTTCCGTTTTGCAACACGAGCGCCGTGCAAGTCGTGCCCATGCCATTCTTGCTCGCGTCATTTTCGGCTGCCTTGTGAATCTCGCGGTTAGCTTCGTGGAAAGCCTTCTCCAATGCCGACCGGGCATCGCCGCCGTCTTCATAATATGCGCGGGTTACCACGTCCACTGCCAGGCGGCTTGCCACTTCACCCGCCGAATGCCCGCCCATTCCATCCGCTACTACAATGAGGAGCCCCTTGCTCCGAAGCAGCTCCGGATCGTCAGGCTGAATGTAGGTGCCGGAGTCCTCATTAAGCTCGCGCACGCAGCCTACGTCGCTCGACATACTTACAACCACGTCAAACTTTCCCGGCTGAACCAGGGCGACGGTCTCGTGGACAGTTTCCTTTTCCTTCTTCGACTTCTTCTTTGTTTTGAACATAAGAGATGATGACTCCCGCTGGACGCAGAATATGAGATAGACCCGTCAGATCAATACTTCTTTTCCAGCATGAACGTGTATGTTTTCTTGGTGTCGCTCGTAGATAGACGCACGGACTTGTCCAAATAGCCTTCGCGCTTGAGCACAAGATCAACCTGGGGCTCGCCCGCCTTGGTCAGGAACTGGTACGGCGTCATTCCTACAAGTTCGCCATTTCTATAAACTTCAGCCCGGCCTTCAGCGACGTCTACGATGAAGGTTTGCAGAGGAGCTGGCGCTGTTGCCGGCTTCTGTGTTGGAGACGGCGGAACGACGGACTGTTGCGGAGGCTTAGTCACAGACGTTGAATCGGAATCGTCCCTCAACAGAAAGTAGAGTCCGACGACGACCACCAGCAAAACAACTCCGGCGATGGCGGCCAGCACAGGCACCACGGATTTCGGTTTTGTAATATTTGTATTACCTGATGCTGCGTCACTACTCTGTCGCGGGCCGGGCGATGTTGGCACAGACGATGACGGAGCCGTTAGGGGAGCAGGGACGGCCAGGCGGGTGGCTGGCAACGAGAGGCCCGTCGCGGCGCAGTTCACGTCTTGAAGCAGCTCGCGCGCCGATTGATATCGATCCGCCGGATTCTTCTTCAAACAACGGGACACGATGTTCTGTACTTCGCGCGGCACGTTCTGATTCATCACCGAAGGAGGCGTATAGCTCGCCTTGGTTATCTTCTGATAGAGCTCGCCTATCGAATTCGCATCGAACGGCAGATGGCTCGTCGTCATTTCGTACAATAGTACGCCGAGCGACCAGATGTCCGAGCGTGCGTCTGCGACTCCGCCGATCAACTGCTCAGGAGAGAGATATTGAAGCGTGCCTACGAAAGCGCCGGTCACAGTCAGGGCCGGGCTTGCTCCGGATTTGGCAATCCCGAAATCCAAAACCTTAACCTGTCCCGACGGCGTGATCTTGATGTTATTGGACTTGATGTCTCGGTGGACGATCCCGCGGCTGTGAACATAGTCTATGGCTTCGAGTATCGATTGAAAGTAGCGAATTGCATCCACGAGCGAAAGACCGCCCCACGCTCTTATGCACTCGGTCAGCGTTTGCCCTTCTATGTACTCCATTATGATGCAAGGCTGCCCGTTGTATTCGAGAAAGTCGTAGAGGGTGACGATGTTGTTGTGCTGAAGTCCTCCCTGGATGCGAGCTTCATTCAAGAACCGCTGGACGAACTCGGGACCGTGAGCCGTCTGGCTTAATATCTTCACGGCAACCACTCTGCCGATCTTTGAATGAACGCCCTGGTAGACTTCGCCCATACCACCTTCGCCAATCTTTTCTACCAGGCGATATTCACCGATCGTTGAATTGATCAGGCTGCTTCTACTCATAACATTTCGCGAGCGGTACCAGCCGGCATCCCCAGCTTCCAAATCGTCTTCGTGTTCCGGCGCCAGATTACCGTGGGGCGCTGACGCTCATCAGTTCCTTGCCATAGCGAATCGGAACGGCGTAGGTGACCGAAGCACCTCCCAGGCTACCTCCGGCAAAGAAGATTCCGGTCACACGGCCGTGATCATCAAAAACAGGCCCTCCACTGTTCCCCGCGCCAGTCGAGTTGATAGTCAACTGATAAGCATCGCCGAATCCACTGTAAACCATATCTTTAGTGCCGCTGGAATCCTGCCCGCGAATTACCCTGCCGATGTTCCCGACGCTTATAGTTGGATCGGGAATAATCTTGAGTTGAGCCTCGCGATTGAAAACGTCCTGAGACCTGATGACGCCATATACCGGTGGCGACACTCCCGGGTAGCCTAAGACTATCGAAGCATCGCCTGGCTTGATCGTGTCGTAGTTGTCGTTTAGCTCTGCTTTGGGCACCGAGTCCGGCACGTCAATCTTAAGCATCGCGACATCGTGACGATCGGACGTACGCGCGAGCTTGGCAGGAATGCGTAGCTCGTTCTTGGGAAAGGTGACGTTCAGATAATCGTTACGGCCGTCGAACCCTCCCTGAAGCGTCTGCCCAGCCTGTTTGGTCTCAGACGGCACCCAATCGTTCGGGGCCGCGACCAGGAGCGGTGTGCCATCGGGCTTAAGCGAGATTGCTCCGTTGGAAATCACCACGCCAGGCGTTGCCGATTCCGGGAAGTGGTAGCTGGTCCGCCAAGTGGCGCCGACGTGACGGTTCGTCAATATGAAACCGTCACCGGTCACCGCAAAGCCGGTTCCACTATGCTCGCCACCGATGGGCGGGCCCGCTCGGTTATCAAGCGTCAGCACCGGTTCAACGTTCTGTCCAACCACCACGTAGGTAGCAACAGCCGCACGACCATCGCTTACGATGTAGTGCAAGGCGCCTTGTTGGTCGGTCCATCGATTCGGAATGAACTTGTGATAAACCTGACCGCCGTTTGAGGTGTAGATGAGCTTCCAACCAGCTTCGATGTAAACAACAGAATTCGTGTAAGCCTTGGCAATATCTGAGGGACTCATCGGAGCACTGGCCGCCGCAGCACTGAGAGCGGCCTTGGTATCGCTCGCCAGTTCTTTATTCGAAGAGATCTGGTGATAAATCAAGAAGCCCGCGACTCCGATGATAACGAGAATCAGGGCCGCCCCGCCTATAATGATAAACTTACGGCTGTCGCTCTTATTTTGCGAGATCATCCGCTCGACGGTTGCCTTCCCAACCGTGCCGGACGCCGGCATCGTCGGTCCCGGCCCCATCATCATCGACCCTACCGGTGACATGGGTGAAGATCCCGAACCCATCCGCGTTGGAGGCGCGGTGACCGGACTCGAACCATAACTTGCCGTAGTTCCTTCCATTCGAGTGGGGCGCATGTCACTCTGTGGACGCGGCTCGAGATCAAACTGAAACTCGGGTCCCCCGGCGCCGAATTGAACCGTGTCGCCAGGTCCGATCCTGACTGAGCCCACGATTCGTTGGCGGTTGACGAACGTACCATTGCGGCTATTGAGATCGGTGATAATAAACTGATTTGGATCGGATTGGTCCTGTGTGATTTTAGCGTGCTGACGACCCACCAGATCGTCCCGGTTGGGATCATATTTGACTGATGCTGAAGGATCGCGTCCGAAGATAAGTTCTCTGAAATGGGATAGCGGGAACTCCTCCACCTGGTTTGCCTTCGAGCCACTCAGATGTCTAAGAACTATGCGCTCCATGCTAGTCTCTCCTTTTAGAAATTAAGATTTAATATCTGATCAACCCGGACTGGCCCCGACTTCGGTTCGAGCATCTTTGCTGATCCTCCCCCACCAACGGGAGAACCTATTCAACCAGGCTCACGGGAGGCCTGGTTCTTAGAGGTTTGGTTTCTGAGAAACCGTTGCAAAGAATGTTGTCAGGTGCAGGCGAATTCTATGCCTACATAATTCTCAAATGCAAGACATTAGAGGCTGGAACTTGATGACTTCACCAGGGGATGGGAAACAGAATCCACGATAGCAACAAGCCGATGCCCAAAAACGAGCCGAATATTTTCAACCCGTGCACGATTCGCTGGCGCGTTGTGTCGGACTTCGGGTCCACGGCCGCGAGCACCACCGCAGCCATTGCAGCATACATTGACATCATCAACAGGTGCATCAGCGCTTCCTCCCCGCCGCGATGTCGAAGGCGTCGTGGATCACAAGATAGTTGAGCAGACCCGCCAGAAACATGAACGTGTTGCCGTACTCGAACGTAGGCGAAGCTGCCGCTTGAGGGATCGG
>DATLWF010000728.1:0-31330 GCA_035576605.1 Blastocatellia bacterium
CGGGACTGATGAAATTGCGGCCACCGGCTACCGCCCGGATAGCGTTGACAATCTCTGCAATCGCGCCGTCTTTGAGGACGTAGCCCGCGATTCCCAGATCAAGCGCTCTGTGCAGGATTTCTTCGTTGTTGTGCATGGTCAAGAATATCACCTTGACCGCGAGCTTCGCGGCTTGCGCAGCGCGTACCACCGCAAAGCCGTCCTGCCCCGGCATATCCAAATCGAGCACCGCGACGTCGGGTTGAAATTCTACGAGACGAGCGACCGCTTCGTTACCGTTTTCGGCTTCACCCACGACGCGAAGCTGGGGATCACGCGAGATGACCTTCTTCAGTCCTTCGCGGAAGATTGGATGGTCGTCGGCTATGAGGATTCTGATTTCGGTGTTATTCATCTCGAGATGACTTGTTTCCCACGACCGCTTCAATAGTCGTGCCCTGTCCCGGCGCGGAGCGTATGGTCAACGCGCCATCAATCAATCGCACACGCTCAGCGATTCCCGCAAGACCGAAACCGGTCTTGCTCGTGCCGGATCCGTCCGGCGATGCTACGTTCTGGGGGTTGAAGCCCTTGCCGTTGTCGCTGACTGTGAGACGAATGCCCGCGGCTTCGCGTTTCAGCGCGACTCGCGCTTCAGTGGCCTGTGAATGCTTGACCATATTGTTAAGCGACTCCTGCGTGATCCGGTAAACGCTCATTTCGGTTTCTCGAGAGAGTACGCCGTCCAGCGGATCCAATTCGGCGGTGATGTTGACTCGGGAAATCTGTGCAACGCGTTTGACCATGTCCTGGATGGTGTTTGCCAGGCCGAGCCTCTCGAGATGATAGGGTCCGAGGTTGTAGGCAATTTCACGTACCTCGTTGATGGCGCGAGAAGCTGTAGCAGTGATCTCGTCGAGTTCTTCTTTGGCCGGCGAGTCGGGGCTGAGCTGCCCAGAGCCAAGCAGCGCCCAGTTGCGGATGATCACCAGGCTCTGGCCAAGGCCGTCATGTAACTCTCCGGCGATGCGTTTGCGCTCGGCCTCCTGCGACGCGATCAATTGTCGCGAAAACACCAGCTGCGCAGCCTGTCTGGCTTCGAGTTGAGTGACGCGGTATTTGTAGGAGGCGCCGAGCGCGGCGCCCAGAGTCAACGCAGCCAATGTCAAAAACCACCACGTCCGATAAAACGGCGGAAGCACGGACAGGCGCAGACTTTTGCCTTCCGTATTCCAGACGCCGTCGCTGTTGGCGGCGATCACCTTGAAGGTGTAATCGCCCGGCGGCACGTGCGAAAAATTAGCCGTGCGCCGCGTGCCCGCCTCGACCCAGTCGTGATCCAATCCTTCCAATTTGTATTTGAATCGCAGATTTTCCGAGTTGATGAAACTCACGGCCGTATACCGGATTTCAAAATCCTCCTGACCCGGCCTGACCTTGATTGCAAATTGTGGATCGCGGATTGCGCTTTCCCAGCTTTCGATCTCCACGGGTTGATTGCCAATGCGCATCTCTTCAATCACCACTGGCGGCGGCTTGCTGTTAAACCTAACGGTTGCCGGATCAATCACCGCCACGCCGCCCAGCGTCGGAAACCACAGTTTGCCGTCCCGCGTTTTGATTCCGGCGGGCCATCGTCCGCTAGTGCATTGGGCGCTCGGCATTCCATCTCCCTTGGTATAAGCCAGGGAGGTGATTTCTTTACTTTTGCCGTCCGCAAAATTGGTCAGTTCCTGTTTGCGCACGCGGTAGACACCGCGATTGCAACTCATCCATAACCAGCCGTCATCGTCTTCCAGGATTTGGAAGACGCCGTCATCATACAGCCCATCTTTTGTGGTGTAGCGCGTAAAGCGTCCATCCTTGAATCGGGCCAACCCGCTGTCATATGTGCCGATCCACAAAGTCCCGTCGTCGTCCTGTTTGAGACCCTGCACTGCGGCGCCCGCCAATCCAGCTTTCTCCGTCCACGCTGTGAATTTCCCATTGTTGTAATGTGTCAACCCCGCTTCGCCGCCGAGCCAGACACCGCCTTCCAAATCCGGGACGATGACTTTGGTGTCGTCAGCTACGAGACCGTCTTTCGTGGTGTAGTGGATAGCGACTCCATTCTTATAGCGCACCACTCCACCCTCAGAGCCGATCCAGTAAGCGCCCTCGCGGTCTTCGCACATCGTTTTGACGGCGCCCAAAGAACCATACGGTACGCCCCTCCAGATCTCGCGAACAAATCCCGCTCCTGTAAAACGCCACGTGTCGCCAGCGAGCCCGCCGACCCATAGTTGCCCGGCGCGATCTTCATAAAGTGAGCTTACAAAACTCCCAAAGGCACCTTCGCCGGTGTAGTTAGTGAAGGCGCCGTCCTTGAATCTGAACAAGCCGTCTCTACGTGTGCCGATCCAGATCGAGCCATCGCGCGATTCGAGCAAGGGATAGACTTCTCTGGCGTTCAGTCCCTGCGCCTTTGTGTAGGCCGTGACTGTTTGTTTGCGAGCGCGAAACAGTCCGTTACTGTTTGTCCCAAACCAGTAATTGCCTTCGGTATCGGCACAGCCGCCATAGTTATCAACGACATCCCAACCTTCCGGCGCTCGCAAACTCAACAGGTCGCTTTGCATTGAATACAGACTCGTCACCCAAACGCTGCCGGCTGTGTCACGCGATATGACTTGCAATGTTCGGGGCCTTCCCCAAACCAGCAACGGGTTCAGCCCAGGCAAACCATTCCGCTCGTCATAAAGTTCCGCCACCCCCCCTTCGCTGAAACGGACCACACCTTTTGGAGAGGTGAACCAGTAGTCCCTGTTATCGCCCATCGTGACGCCGTAGATCCCCTGTACCGGTAACTCCGCCGCCGCCCAGGAACGTGTCCGCCCACTCGAGTAGCAAACCCACCTGTCGCCCTCCCACCAACAATCCGCTGGAGGCAACTTGTAAAGACCGTCTTCCCACGGCTGGGGTGCGGATAAACTCAATTCATTGAAAGGCTCGAACCGGCCCTCCCACCATCGAAACAGTTGCCCGTTCCCGTAGATGACTATGTTTCCCTGTCCGTCATCGCATATACCAGCGCCATCAAGCGGCAATCCCTGTTCTTTGGTGTAAGTCGTAAACCGCCCCCGATGCATCCGCGCAATGCCGCCTGTGCTAAGCGTTGCCCACAAATCGCCGAAGCGATCTTCATAAACAGTACCGAACCGATTGCTTTCCAGACCCGGCGAATTGTTCTTATTGAAGACGGTGAAGCGCACGCCATCGAAGCGTACGAGCCCGTCATATGTCGTAAACCACATATAACCGTCACGCGTCTGCAGGATGCCGTGCACCGAGTTTTGCGGCAGACCGTTGTCAGTCGTCCAGTGATCGAAGCGGTATTGCGCGTGCGCGGCCTCGCCGCCAATCAAAAGGATGAGGCAGAAAACAAGACTTGATTTGGGGACGCGATTCGTTATCAAGAGCTAGCCATTAAGTTCAGGGGCAACAGCGCTCAACCCAGACGCCAGATTCTCATTGTGGAAGACCGACGCGGCGCAACGATATTCAGCGTAGCGTGGTTCGGAGTGCAGATGATCGAACTCACATTCTCCTTCGTTTCACAACCCGTCTGTGCGCTTGGCGTCGGCCCTGTCCCGCCGTTCGAAAGCCACGAACCCTTTTTTCACCCGGGCGGGCATCTGACACCGCCCGGCTGCGCAGCGTCATTCTTATTTGATGGACGTTGGATTGTAAAGACGTAATATTGACTCATCAAGGTCGTGATCAAATCGAATCGTTGCCTCTCGAAGGGGTCTTCGACCAATGGAGACGCCAGAGATAATTCGACAAAGAGGGAAAACAGGCTTGAGTTGAATGACCTACCGTGGTCACACAGGAGCTCGAATCGAAAAGATCCTCGATCGTAAACTCCTGCGCGTGTTTTCAGACGCGTGGATTCATTGAACCTTGACATTTCCTACAGCGAAGGATGCGTGACGCCTCTCCAGCCTGACGATCCATTGCTTGAAAAGTAAGGCGGCCGTCATTACCAGCTACTCTCGCGAGTATCAATAGCGACCGGTTGGCCAAGAGCAATATCCTTGGCTTGAGGTTCAAAGATTCCAACCTCTGCCTTCATTCGCGGAAAAGTTGTTAGCATCAATCCGCAGGTTACGAACGGTCAGATCACCGTCGAGATTTCCCCGGAAGGCGAAATGCCAACAAGCATCAAAGCAGGAATTCAGGTTGATGGCTTGATTGAGGTTGGACGCCGCGATGATGTCTTATATGTTGGGAGACCTGTGCACAGTAAGGCAGAAAGCGCTGGCACCATTTTCAAGCTGGAGGATGAAGGGAGGATGGCTACTCGAGTCCGCGTCAAGTTCGGTCAAAGCTCCGAAAAGACAATCGAATTCGTTGAGGGTCTTAAGGTCGGGGACCGCGTGATTCTGTCGGACATGGGCGACTATGAGGGCGTGGCAATGATCAGGCCCAATTGATCGTCCCGGACCGCGCAGCGCACGTCTCAGCCGGAGTACCGGCTGGGTGCCAGGCCTGCGAAATTGCGATTCCGTCTCAACCCGGAGTATTGGCTGGGTGCCAGGCCTGCGAAATTGCGATTCCGTCTCAACTCGGAGTACGGCTGGGTGCCAGGCCTGCGAAATTGCGATTCCGTCTCAACCCGGAGTACGGCTGGGTGCCAGGCCTGCCAAATTGCGGTTCCGTCTCAACCCGGAGTACGGCTGGGTGCCAGGCCTGCGATTGCGGGGGATAGAAATGCAATCAAGATGAGAGCAACCTTACTTAGCGCGTCTTTTCGAAAACGCGATGCTTGATCTTTTATTTTATTTTGATCATAAATATCCAATTATGACGGCTTCCACACCAGCTATAGCCGGTGGCAAATCCCAACAGTTTACGATTTTAAAGATCGACACTATATTCAACTTTTACAAACCGAAACCGCCGCTTTCGAAGTTTGTAGACAATTTGTGGCTATACGAAGGCTACGAGCCGGAGCAGAAGACCCAACGCATTCTCCCGACCGGCACGCTCGAACTCGTAATCAATCTCCGGCAAAACGAGTTGCGATTTTACGACGCCGAACGTCCTGAAAACTGCTCCCGCTTGTCCGGCGCCGTCGTGTCAGGTGCGTTTGGGCGCGGCTTCGAGCCCGATACTGTGGAAGAAAGCTTTATCATCGGGGTTCACTTCAAACCGGGCGGCGCTTTTCCGTTTCTCGGACTGCCGGCAGGCGATCTCGCTGACACTCACGTCGATCTGGAAACACTTTGGGGACCGTCGGCCGGTCGGCTGCGGGAGCGCCTCTATGAGGCAAGAACTTCTGCCGAGCGGTTTCAGTTGCTCCAGGAGGCTCTGTTGAGTCGCTTGAGTCACGGCGTGGAACAGCATTACGCGGTTTCGGCGGCGCTGGAAATGTTCGGGAAGAATAAAGCCGGGCCGAGAGTCAGGGAGGCCGCAAAGTATCTTGGTCTAAGCCAGCGTCGGTTCATTCAGGTTTTCAAGTCGGAAGTAGGCATGACGCCGAAACTGTTCAGCCGGATTCAGCGGTTTCAGCAAACCCGGACTTTCATCCAACACAATCCCTCGATCAATTGGGCGGACCTTGCCGTTGATCTCGGATACTTCGATCAATCCCATTTTATACGCGAATTTCTCGAGTTCTCGGGTCTTAGCCCGACCGATTACATAAGTCGCCAGAAACGTTTTTAGCGAAACCACCCATACACGTCAAACGCTACCACCTTCTTCATTTTTAGGTCAGGTCAATTTTATCCAGTACGACCGTCGCTTTACCACGGCATAATGTGGGTCAGGAGACTTGCGTTATGAAAATCAAGAGCATTCTTTCAGGATTGGTCGTGGTTTACGCCGGCTGCATGTTCCTGGCAGCCAGTTGCTCGCAAGCATCAAACAAACCAACGGAGGAAACCCGATGACTGTAGTGAGCGTTTGTTACATAGTTGATGAGGTTGATACAGCAATCGAGTCTTATACCAAATTGACTGAACTGGCCAGCGTCCGCTACCTCATCGACGATGCGCGCGCAGCAGTCCGACTTCTATACCATGCACCTCGGCTTCGCCGTCGACCTCACCGACGGTGCTATCGGCATCACCAATGGACGAGCGAGGGCCATCGAGGCCGCCGTGGTTGGGCTGATCAGCTTAGTCGTCGGTGAGCTGGCTCTGGCCCGCTCCGCCGGTCGTATCGGCACCGGCAACCGGCGAGCCGGGCCATTAAGTATCAGCTGAGTCACGTTCTCTTATTCATGTGTGCCAAGTCAAATATTAGCCATTATAGCAATCGTAGTGTCTAACATATTCTCTAACAAAACCCCTTTTCTCTGATAAAACTCCTTGCCTCACTGTCGGTCTGCGCGAGTAACAAGCTCTCCATCATATGGTCAGATGCTTCTCCAGATTCGGCCTCCCGAGAATCCTGCATTGGTCGCGGCTGCTGCTTCGATGACCCTTGAATCCCTGTCAGTTCGTGGCCATGTTTCGTGGCTATACAGCCTGGAGGTCTGCACTAATGTCGGTTCCGACCAAGACCTTCGGCAAAGCTCGGCTGGATGTGTTACGGTATCGAAAATCGGCAAAATCGAGGATTATGATTTTGAGGTCGTTCGTTTACACCATCGCCGATGGTCAAGAAAAACCAAAGTGTGATGAGAAGCGCACCGCGTCTCGAAAATATCGGTCAGGGGCTAGTTGAGCTCAATAAGTGATCAGCCTCGTCGACCGGTATTCTTCTGGATCGCCTGCGACCGTTTAAGGCGGTCGGTCAAGCGATCTGTTCTACCCGACAAAGCATTGCCATCCACGCTTCGGTCGAGCAAACTACTTTGTGACTCTGTGGGTCAGCTCAGGGTTTATCACATTGAGTTTTTGGTAACTTGACACTCGTCAGAGTCCGCGCTATAAAACGGCTGTCGAATAGGCAGGCTTCAAGTCGTCAAACTTGTAGCAAAGGGGCGGATGAAGCTCTCGTTGTCCGTCAAATCCGAACGAAACACTGAGGGCCGCTTCTAAAACAGCGTCGGCACCGATCCAGAGCTCAGTGGTTCTCACACCGGTCAGAGTCCGCGCTATAAGCGGCTGTCGAATAGGCAGGCTTCAAGTGATCAAAGACTTGTAGCAAAAGGTCCGGATGAGGATTGAAGAAATCATTCTCCGTCAAATCCGAACGAAGCACTGAGGGTCGCTTTTAAGAGACGGCCGGCACCGATCCAGAGCTCAGTGATCCTCATAGTTCATGTCTCAGGCGTTGTCACGGTTCACACCCGGTGGGCAGTTGCAAAACTCGAGGGAGGTTTAAGACATGAGAAACATCAGCGGAACGTTCATCGCCATCCTGTTGCTCGCAGTCTGCGCCGTCGCGCAGGTCAGCTCATCGTCGATTAATGGCCAGGTCACCGATTCGTCCGGTGCGGTGGTGGCCAACGCGCACGTGGAAGCGAAAAACGAGGAAACCGGGGTGGTGTACAACACCGTGACCGCGAACACGGGGCACTATTCCTTTGCGTCTTTGACTCCGGGCCGCTACACAATCATCGTGCGGCAAACGGGCTTCCGGACTTACACTGGCACTGACAACGTCCTGACTGTCGGGGCTCCGCTGGTCGTGGATGTATCCCTCACTGTGGGTGCAGTCACAGAACAGGTCAACGTGACGGGCGGCTACGAAAGATTGGATACAACAACTGCAACGGTCAGCGACGTGCTGGAGAAAAAGCAAATTCAGGATTTGCCGCTCAATGGGCGTAATCCGCTAGGCCTGCTGACCCTCGAGCCAGGAGTCCTGCAGCGCACTAATGGCGCCGGGGCGTCGACCAACGTGTTCGGGTCTCGCGACCGCGCCCACAATGTGACCATCGACGGAATAGACGCCAACGAATCGACGGTTCCGAATCCGCAGAGCAATATCCAGCGCCTGAATCCCGACAACGTTCAGGAGTTTCGCACGGTAACCCTCGGAGCCACGGCGGAGACCGGCCGAAACAGCGGCGCGAATGTCATGATAGCAACAAGGGCGGGGTCCAACGGCCTTCACGGTACACTTTATTACTTTAACCGCAACACTGACTACAACGCGAATGAGTGGTTCAACAACTTTTCAGGCCAGCCCCGGCCCGATCTGAAGCTGCATCAATATGGATTCGACGTCGGCGGACCGATTCGCAAGAACAAGACCTTCTTTTTTGGCAGCTTCCAAAACAACGCAATCAAGCAGACCTCGCCCATAGCGGCTGCCCTGGGCAGCGCCCCGCTGGTCTACACGTCGGCGGCTCGCAGCGGCATCTTCCGCTTTGTCCGCGGCACGATAACGCTGAACGGGACTACCTTCAGCCAAAACGACCGCCGAATGGTGGACGCAAATGGCAACCTGTTGCCGGGCATTCCTGTCTGCGGCGGGGGCAATTTCTCGAATTGCGTAGACAGCTACAACATCTTCGCTAACGACCCAAAGGGTATCGGGCCGGATCCCGCGGTCATAGGCTTGATCAATAAGCTGCCGTTGCCTAACGGATTTGCCGCCGGCGGCGAAGGATTGAATACTGGAGCGTTTCTGTGGAATCCTCCAACAAAGTTCACGGGGCCTCACTTCATGGGCCGCGTCGATCACACCTTTAATGAGAACAACATTATTTTTGTGCGGTATCTGCACAACCGCTATGACACAAAGGAGGGAGACTTCCTGAATGCGCGTCCGGCGGTCTTTCCAGGCTTGCCGCCCCTCGGCGAGGTCACCCGCATTGGGCGGAACCTGGCGGCGAGCTGGCGGCGCACGATCACGCCTAACTTGGTCAATGAGCTGACCGGCGGCTTCAACCGTTTCGCTTTTGCTTTCACATTCGGGGAATCCAACCCAAACTTCGGAGATTCGTCAAAACTGCCGCCCTGGTCCGATCAATGCGTCTATGGCTCCTTCATTAACATCGCCGCGCCTAATTGCGTCTCTCCGCATACGCAGCGCGGAGTGACTACACCGCAATTCATCGACAATCTGAGCTGGATCCATGGAGCGCACACCTTCCACGCCGGGATCAACTTCCGCTTCTACGTGCACAACGACAGCCGCGGCTTCTTCGGCAGCACGATCACGGCGCCCGGCGTCCTTTTCAACCAGGGCACGAGGCAGGGTGGCTTCACGAATATCCCGGCGATCATCGGAGGCAACGCGGCTACAAGGCCCTCCACCACCGATATCAACAACCTGCAGCAGGCCATCGTGGAACTGGCCGGAATCCCCGACCTTATTAGCCAGAGTTACGTCGCCGATTTCAGCGCCGATGTTTACAAGGCGACGCAATACGCCACGGTGCGAACGCGGGCGCACCAGTACGATTCCTATGTGCAAGACGAGTGGAAGCTGCGGCCCAACCTGACACTGAATGCCGGAGTGCGTTGGGAGTTCAATCCCGCGCCTTATGACGAGACGCAGGCCCTGGTTCCGAATGTCCCCGTCGACGGCTCACAAGGTCCGGTAACGTTTGTGAAGGCCGACCGGTGGTTCAAGAACAACAACATAGGAGCCATCGGCCCGCGCATTGGCATTGCCTGGTCACCCGACCCGAAGACAGCCGTTCGCGCCGGATACGCCTTGCTGTTCGACACACTCTCCACCTTCCAGGTGACCGCAATCGCCGGGAAGGTACCAGGCTTCATGCTGCTCTGCAACAGCACGATCGACACGAGCGGAGCTATCGGCACGTCGGTGGGCTGCTCAACGCCTTCCGGCTTGTCCGGCCGCATTTCTTCAGGATTCCCGTCCAGCATTGCGGAACCGACAACTACGCCCTCCAAAGCGCTGACGGTGGCTCCCCAACCCTCGGGAACGGCTCCCAGCGTGGGCGCGTTCGATCCCAACATGAAGAACCCGGCGGTGCACGAATGGAGCCTGACTATACAGCGCGAACTCCCCAAGCATTTCGTGGCCCAGATCGGCTATATCGGGAAGCGCGGGACGCATTTGTATCGGGCGTACGATTTGAACCAGGGCTCGATCAACCAGCCTGGGTTCCTCGATTCATTCAACATCGCGCGGGCCAATTTCCTGCACGGTTGCAAAGCTGATGGCACCGGCTGTCCTGCAGGTGTTACCGGCCAGACTCCGACGCTGCTGTTACAGCTCGTCTCTCCCGCGTTCATAACTAGCAGCACCTCGGCGACTGATCTGCAGCGCGGCAACATCGGCAACTTCGGCGCGAGAATGGACGCTCTGTCACTAACGAGCTCACAGCGCAGAAACCTGCCTTTGAATTATTTCCGTCCCAACCCGCAGTTTGCTCAGATTTTCTATCAGGACGCCGGCGGCGACTCCTATTATCACGGACTGTTCGTCACGGCGCGGCATCGCTTTGAATCAGGGCTGGACTTCGGATTCTCTTACACCTACAGCAAATCTATCGACGACATGTCGGTCGACCCGACCGGCGCCGCCACCGGCGGCGGGCTGAGCGCGACGAGCTTCGGTCGCACGCCAACCGACGTTCACAACTTTCGGCTGGACCGGGCACGCTCGGACTTCGACAATCGGCACGTACTGCTAACCAACTTGCTGTATGAGTTGCCGCTTGGCAGCTCAAAGCGCTTTGTTTCCAACGCACCTCGCTGGCTGGATACGGTCATCGGCGGATGGCAGATCACCGGAATCTTCTCCTATCAGAGCGGTGAGCCTTACACGATAAACAGCGGGGCGCGCACCGCGAATCTCGGCCACAATAGCTCGGCGCTAATCGTCGGTCCCAATATTCTGGGCGGAGACCTGATCTTTGTTCCGGGCGTGGAAGGGCCGGTGATGTATAAAACGGGAGGATTCATCACAACACCGCTGAGCGATCCACACCTGAACTGCCAACATGTGACCGGCACTGAGACATATTTCTGCATCCCGCCTCCTGGTCAGCAGGGCAGCGGGCGCAATCTGGCGCAGGGTCCCAGGTTTTGGAATCTTGACGCCGGACTGACCAAGACCTTCAAGATCACGGAGCGCGTCAACGCGCAGTTGCGGGCCGAGTTCTTCAATGTGCTGAATCACCCGAACTTCGAGAACCCGCGCAATGCCTCGACCGGCTCACCGACAGTCACCAGCACGCTCTTTGCACAGACCTGCTGCGTGACTTCGTCGCTGGCGAGTTCGGCGAACGTAAACGCGATTGGAGAACCTATGCGCGTGCTGCAATTGGGCTTGAAAATCAACTTCTAAGCCACGGACCCGAAGGGTCAGCTCAGTAGCTGATGGTTTCGTGCAGCGCTGGCCAGGATCCTCGAGATCGCTATGGCTCGGCAACCGACTCTGTAATGCATCGTGATTTCGCGGAGCCGGAGAATTCTCGAGGTCGCCAGGGATTGGTCCCAACACTCGCGCGCTGCGCAGGCCTCGAGGCGCGCGCTCTTGTCGCTGCACAAAAGCACAACGACGGTATCAACCATAAATGGCGTGGTAGACTCGATAGCCGACACTGAACTCGAAGCTTAGTTCAGACGGTCGCGCACCGACACCACGGTGGTCTCCGAAGTTACCGGCCTCGCAGCCTGCCTTATTCGAGCAAGAGGTAGTCCAAAGCCAAGGATCAGGATGCTGATTATTGGCAGCCCTTGTTACCCAGTCTTCTGACGTCCCATCAATAGCCCTTTGAATCTTCAGCCACTCGCAACCACTCCGCAACGCCCATCAACCACTCCGCAGGCGCTGTACTGGTTCAGCGTGAATTGGAAATGGAACGCTCCCGGCAAATGATCATAAGCCAAATACCGCGGACCCTGAAACTGTAGATAATTCTGTAGCTGGTCAAAGCCTCCTATTTCCACAAGTATCAACAAGCTTCAACATAACTTCTTTAGTGTGAACGGCCGGGGATCGGAATGTCAGCAACTTAGCCAAATCGCTTGAATCTGCCTTCTGAGCAGGGGTCGCAGGTTCGAGTTCTGCCGGGCGTACCACTGATTTGACGACCCCAGGGTCAGAAGTCAGAGCTCAGAGGTCAGGGTCACACATCAGAATTCGCCGCGCTCTGCTTCTGCCTTCTGACTTCTGACCTCTGACCTCTGACCTCTGACTTCTGACTTCTGGCTTCTAACTTCTCACTTCTGACCCTCCGTTTGCGCGCCGTTCAACCCGTATGTTAGCATCGCGTCCAGGTGCAATATGGTCGAGCAAGCAAGTCCCATCAAACAAACTGTCCTCGATAACGGCCTTACAATAATTTCTGAACGAATGGACCACGTACGATCCGCGTCGGTGGGCATCTGGGTGCGCTCGGGCTCGCGCCACGAAGCAGCTCCGCTCAACGGCATCTCTCATTTCATCGAACACACGCTGTTCAAAGGCACGCGCAACCGCACGTCTCGCGAGATCGCCGTCGAGAGCGACGCCATTGGCGGACACGTCGACGCGTTTACCAGCCGCGAAGTCGCCAGCTACTATGTCAAAGTTTTGGACGAACATCTGGCACGCGCCTTTGACCTGCTGGCCGACCTCGTCACCGCACCGCTGTTCGCCGATGAAGAGCTCGACCGTGAACGCAACGTCGTAACCGAAGAGATTAAGATGGTGGGAGACACGCCCGACGATCTGGTCCACGAAGTGTTCGTCGCCAACTTCTGGCCCGATCATCCGCTGGGGCGTTCGATACTGGGCACAGTTGATACGCTTGCAACCTTCAATCATGAGCGCGTGGTCAATTACTTTTCAGGTGTATATGTCCCGCGCAATCTCGTAGTCGCGGGCGCCGGCAACCTCGATCACGAACGCTTCGTCGATATGGTCGGGGGATATCTAAGCACCCTGGAGGACCGGCCGGCTAACCTTACGGCGTCTGCGCCTTCTCCTGCCAAACGGCGCATCGTTCTGGATAAGGACCTGGAGCAGGCGCATCTGGTGCTTGGCACGTGCTGTCCCTCGATGACTTCGGCCGACCGTTATTCGGTTCACGTGCTGAACGTAATCCTGGGTGGCGGGATGAGCTCGCGGTTGTTTCAAACGATTCGGGAGGAGCACGGGCTCGCCTACGCGGTCTATTCCGGTGTGAATGCGTACACAGATGCCGGCTATTTGTCAGTCTACGCCGCAACGTCACCGGACCAGGTCACCGACGTAATAAGGTTGAGCATTGAGGAGTTCAACAAGTTCAAAAGCGAGCCGGTATCGGAAGCCGAGTTGCAACGCGCGAAGGATCAGCTCAAGGTCTCGATTATGCTCAGCCTTGAATCGACGTCGGCGCGCATGAGCAACCTCGCTCGGCAAGAGATATTCTTCGGCCGCCAGTTCACGCTGGACGAGATCCTCGAGCGCATCAACCGGGTTACAAGATCTGATGTGCAGCGAGTAGCCGGGGAGATCTTCTACAGCGACGAACTGGCCATCACGGCAGTAGGACAGCTTGGTTCCCTCGATCTCGATCGCGCACAAATTGCGGTTTAGTCAGTAGTCCGTAGCCAGTAGTCCGTAGCTCGGAGCCTTGTGGGTTCGAACAGTCTACCCATTGACGGTCACTGACGTCGGCCTACGGACCACCGATTACGCACATTTTCATGACTCTTTCATGCGACTGATCGTCCTAGGAAGCGGTAGCTCGGGCAACGTGCTCTACATCGAGTCGGGCGCGACCAGCGTGCTAGTCGATCTTGGGCTTTCAGCAAAAGAAACCGCCCGCCGAATGACCGAAGCCGGAGTTGACCCGACCAGGCTCTCCGCCGTCGTCGTGACCCACGAACACACAGACCACGTCAAAGGCGTTCGCGTTTTTTCTTCGACCGCCGAAGTGCCTGTCTACATGTCCGAAGCTACGCGCGCGGAGTGTAAGTTCCCCGACGATGGTGAGAAGATTCCCTGGGGCGCAACGATCGCTTCGAGCGAGCCTTTCGAAATCGGCTCAATGAACTTCTACCCGTTCTCGATACCTCATGATGGAGTTGACACCTTTGCTTTCACCGTCGAGTCAGAAGGGGTGAAGGTTGGAGTGGTGACCGATCTGGGTTACATCACTCAACTCGTAGCCGAACAATTGCGGGGCTCGACACTGGTGTTAATCGAATCCAATCACGATCGGGATATGCTAAAGGTCGGACCCTACCCCTGGTCGGTGAAACAGCGCATCGCCAGCAACGTGGGTCACCTCTCGAACGACGAGACGGCTCGCTGGATACGACACGACTTCGATGGACAGGCAGAGTATCTGGTGCTGGCGCATTTGTCGCGTCATTGCAATCATCCCGAGCTTGCGAGGCTGTCGGCGCTTCAAGCGCTCGACTATCACGGTTCGTTGTTTTTTCCGAGAGCGTACGATCGAGTGAGGATCGCTCCGCCAGATCGAGCGAGTGAATGGTTTGAACTTTAAAGACTTGGTCCGTGGTCCGTGGTCCGTAGTCCGTAGTCCGTAGTCAGGACATTAGTTCGGATCAGTTACTACGACCACGGACTACGGACCACGGACTACGGACCACGGACTACGGACTACGGACTACTGACCACGGACCACCGACTATGATTGAACGATACACACGGCCCGAGATGGGCGCGATTTGGACAGACGAAAATAGATTTCAGAAATGGCTCGACGTCGAAATCGCAGTCTGCGAAGTCCATGCCGACATGGGCACGATTCCGCGCGAAGCCGTCGACAAAATCAGACGCACCGCGAGCTTTTCTGTAGATCGAATCAACGAAATCGAGCGCACCACTCGGCACGACGTGATTGCCTTCACCACCGCGCTTGCTGAAAGCATCGGACCCGAGTCACGGTTCGTTCACTACGGGCTCACTTCATCGGATGTCGTAGACACAGCGAACGCATTGTTGATGCGCGATGCGGCGACGCTCCTGCTCGAAGACCTGGATCGATTGGGGTTGGTACTCAAGCGGCGAGCAATCGAACACAAGCACACTGCGATGATGGGGCGCACTCATGGAGTCCACGCAGAGCCTACGACGTTTGGGCTCGTGCTGGCGCTCTACTACAGCGAGAACGAACGCAACAAGGAACGGCTCGCCCACGCGCGCGAAGTGATCAGCTACGGCAAGATCTCAGGCGCCGTCGGCACGTTCGCGCATCTGGACCCCGAAGTCGAAGAGCGCGTCTGCGAGAAGCTCGCCCTGAAGCACGCGCCCATCTCGACTCAGATCATTCAGCGCGACCGGCACGCCGAGTTTCTGGCGACGTTGGCGATCGCAGCGTCGTCGATGGAAAAGATCGCGCTTGAAGTTCGGCATCTTCAACGCACAGAAGTCCGTGAAGTTGAAGAGGCGTTTTCAGCGGGGCAGAAGGGCTCCTCGGCAATGCCGCACAAACGCAATCCGGTCACTTCAGAACAGATTTGCGGGCTCGCGCGAGTTGTTCGTTCGAACTCGCTGGCCGCGTTCGAGAACATCGCGCTCTGGCACGAGCGGGATATCTCGCACTCTTCGGTCGAGCGCGTGATCCTGCCCGACTCTTGCATCCTCACTGACTACTTGATCAACAAAACCGAATGGTTGATCGACGGGCTGGCTGTTTATCCGAGCCGCATGCGCGCGAACCTGGAATCTCTGGGCGGCGTGACTGCGAGCGGGCAGTTGCTGCTGGAGTTGACGCGCAAGGGAGTGTCGCGCGAAGACGCTTATGCGATCGTGCAGCCGCTTGCGATGCGCGTGTGGGATGATGGCGCAAACTTCCGCGATCTCGTTTTGCACGACAAGCGCGTCACCGACCACCTGACGCGAGAAGAACTGGACGAGTTGTTCGACGTGAGCAAGCAACTCCGGAACGTTGACAAGATCTTTAAGCGAGTTTTTGAGGAGCTGTAAATCTCCAATTCGCAATCGCTGATTCGTTGGTCTGCCAGGAGGATCTCGTGTTCAATTCCCAGTTCCAAAGCTCCACGGAAACCGAGGATCGGGTCGTGGATAACAGAGTCTTGCTGCTGGGTCTGGACAAACTCTACCGGGACGCGATGAAACAACACGAGCGTACCGAGCTGCTGGGCTGCGCGCGACGTGTCGCCGAGGCGCTTCACGCGGCCCCGGCGGATGTCCCTATCGAGGGGTACTACAATGAGAATCCGGAGTTGACCGAGTACTTTCTGCTGATGAGGGCTCTTCAGCAGGTCGGCGCAGGCGCCATATCCGCAGTCGCCTCGCTACGGGAGTTCGTCCGATTGCGCGAGGTCACGGCTGCGCCGCTTTTTGGCCAGGCACAATACAATGGCAAGCTGTTCGCAGTCGGCCGCGACGCCCTTTCGAAGGCGTTACTTGATACGTTCCCGGAGTGGACGGTGAAACGTCTTACCGACGCCGCCTACGCTTGCGCAATTGAGATGGATGATATCTCGCTTGTGGGACTTGCCGCGCGAATCGTGGACCCCGTAGTCCTGACAGCCACACGCGAATCCGTTGTGCTATACGCCGAGGTCATGGTTGGCTCCGCGGCGGCCCCGCCCGAGCCGAGGTATATCTGGAAGGTTGACGAGGATCTCGCGGCGCAGGCGAGCAGGTTCGTCGACGCGTATAATACCCTCTTCGGCGAAGAACTTTGGTCGCCCGCGCCCAAACACGCCGCGTACTTCTGGCATGCTTACACCGACAATGACATTCTTGGCCGTTGCGTTCGGATTGGATGCGACGACAGGGAGTCGCCGATCCGACACTATCACTGGGCCGTTTGTCGCGGGAAGTACGGCCCGTATGCCGTGGACGATTTTTGGAAACCCGAGGTGTGGACAACGGAGCGATATCGTTCGACCGCGCGCCGTTAGCGCGGCCTGCCAGGAACCGGCCGTGACACAGGAAATGATGAAGGACCAGTCAATCGCATGAAAGCAAGAATCTACGTTACATTAAAACCCTCAGTGCTTGACCCTCAGGGCAAGGCCATTCATCACGCGGTCGAGACAATCGGCTATCGCGGGATCGAAGACGTCCGCCAGGGCAAGTACTTCGTAGTCACCATCGACGGCTCGCTGTCACCCGAGGAAGCCCGCGCCGCGATTGAGCGCATGGCCCGCGACGTTCTCGCCAACCCGATCATCGAAGATTTTCGCGTCGAACTAGATTCCGATTCTTGATCGTGCGATAATGCCGCTTACGAACCCCCGACGCGGCATTCCCGAACCGCTAAAGAAGAATCGGAGGATGGGATGAAATTCGGCGTAGTGATGTTCCCGGGCTCAAACTGCGATCACGACACCTACCACGTAATCAGCAAAGTAATCGGTCAGCCTGTTGATTTCCTCTGGCATCGTCAGAACACGGTCGCCGACTGCGATGCGGTGATACTGCCGGGCGGGTTCTCGTACGGCGACTATCTCAGGACCGGCGCCATCGCGCGATTCAGCCCGGTGATGGGCGCGGTCAAAGAGTTTGCCTCGCGCGGCGGGCTGGTGATGGGAATCTGCAACGGGTTTCAGATTCTCTGCGAAGCCGGGCTGTTGCCGGGCGCCCTGCTGCGAAACAAGGACCTGAGATTCATCTGTGACCACATCAATATCCGCATTGAAGCGACCGACACGCCGTACACCAATCGCTGCCAGCGGGGCCAGGTGCTCTCGGTCCCGATTGCGCACGGAGACGGGAATTATTTCTGCGACGCCGAGACGCTCGCGGAGCTTCAACGCGAGAACCGGATCATCTTTCGTTACTCGGCTGCGAATGGAAATCTCGAGGCAGATGCGAATCCTAACGGCTCGCTCGATAACATCGCAGGGATATGTAATCGCGAGCGAAACGTGTTAGGGATGATGCCTCATCCGGAGCGGGCAAGCGAGCAGCTACTGGGAAGCAGCGACGGTCGGATTATTTTCTATTCGCTGGCTGATACGCTGGCGGAGCTTGCGAAGGCCTCTTGAGTAGCGTCCCTATTGGTGCGAGAGACCATCTCTCTCTCTTGCGCACAAGCTCGCCGTCAGGAATTCTCATTAATAGCTCATTAACACCTCACTTCAGTGAGGTGCGGAGTTTGGACATTCCACTTGGCAACATTCAACAACGCAACAGAGGATAACCGCGTAGCGGTGTCCTATCGATAGCTTGCGGGATTGGCGATGCACGTGGGCCGCGTAGCGGTTACCTATGTTTCTGCAGAATCGATTAAAAGGTCAATAGGTAACCGCTACGCGGCCCAGGAGAGCCCGAACCACGCAAACTATCGATAGGACACCGCTACGCGGTTTACCTAGACGTGACGCGCGCTGGCCACCTCACTGAAGTGAGGTGTCTGCCTCACTGAAGTGAGGTGTCTGCCGTACTGAAGTGAGGTATTAATGAGATTTTGAGTAGGTCCGACAAAGCCTTCATGCCCAGGTATCGTAGTTAAGTCGATGCGAAAAAAATGCGCTCTCCTTACGCATCTGATCGTCAATGTTCCGCCTGCTAGGAAGAGTCGTTGCACACCTAAGAAGGAAAGGACGCGCACACCTCGGAGAGTGAGTACGCGTCCGATGCTGCAAGCCCTATCGAAACAACAAACCTTCAATTACGCGGGCGCTTCACCGCGTAATCAGGCCAACAGAACAACGGCGCGTTGGGATCAGACGGATCGAACAACTCCAGGTACTCGTCCCAACCACGTCTCCCGCCTTGCTGCCCCTGAGCCGCTGCTGCAGTTGGGGCGGGCGGAGCGAACTTCGGATCAAGCGCCTTGGCGATCTGGTCCTTCGAGTCTTCGAGATGCAACCGCGTAGCCCGGTCGGTGGCGTGCAGCATCGCTCGCGCGATCATCTGATTCAGCGAACGCAGCTCGCCTCGAAGGAACGGGCGCTGCTCATCGGTCACCGGCGCCCGGCCGTTCAGCTTCTCGGACAACAGCTCGAGATAAGCGCGCTGCAGATTGCGACGATAGGCGTCGATTCGAACCGATGGCCCCTCGAGTTCGCGCCAGATTCCGTTTCGCACATCCTCGAGAAACTCAGCCGGCTTGTACGCAGCCGCGCCGTCCATCGCCTCCTGCTCGACCAGCCGATTGAACCTCGCGCCGTTCATCAGAGAGTTCAACACGCGAAGCTGGCTTGCCTTGATCAGGTCGAGAGCGCCGCTTGGCTCGATCCGCCTGAGCACCTCAGGCTTGATCGCCCACGATGGGGTCGCGAACGCGTTCTCGTTCAGGAAGCGCACCGCGGCGGCTTGCTGCTGCTTTGGAACGGGTGTGAACAGAACGCCGTCCTGACCCGCATACTTTTCCTGCGAGTTGACGCCGCCTACAATCTGAGTCACGTGATTCAACTCTGTCGCCCACTGCCCGAGCATTCGGCCATACAACTCCTCGAGATCGTCATACGGCTCACCCGGCCGAGTCGTAGCGGTCAGCAGCATGTTTGACACCCGCTCGAGGTTCTTTAGTCCCAACGCGGTCGACTTCACGGCATCCGCGTCACCCACTGCTTCGGTGTTCTCACCGGGATCAGAGCCTCGCGTGCCTGCTGTCGAAAATCGCAGCCAGGGAGTCTTGTCCTGCGCGCGCGCCCATTCATCGAGCGTCTTGCGTTCCTGGTCGGGCGTGTGCGCGCCGGGAATCGGCTTGTAGCCCCACATCGTCGCCCACTTGTCATAAGGCCCGATGCCGGGCACCAAAAGCGCCGGATCGACTTTGTCTTCAGGCTGCACGACGTAGTTGAAGCGCGAGTAGTCCATCAGCGTCGGCGTGTGGCCCATCGTCTTGAGCCATTCTTTATCGCGAATCTTGTCCGCGGGATAGAGCGCGCTCGCCTTCATGTTGTGCTGGAAACCAAGCGTGTGTCCGACCTCATGCGCGACAACGTATTCGATCAGCGTGCCCATTAAATCATCGGGCAGCGGGAAATGCTGCGCGCGTGGATCAAGCGCCCCGACTTGAAGAAAGTACCAGTCACGTTGAAGGTTCATCACATTGTGGTAGAACTGGATGTCAGATTCGATGATCTCGCCTGTGCGCGGGTCGCTGACGTGCGGACCCGACGCATTCTCGATTGTCGAGGGCAGCCATCGAATCACCGAGTAGCGCGCGTCTTCGGGGCTCCAGTCGGGGTCCTGCTCCTGACTCGGCGCTTCCCTGGCAATGATCGCGTTTTTGAAGCCCGCCTCTTCGAAGGCCGCCTGCCACTTCTCGATGCCCCGCTTGATGTACGGCACCCACTTGGCCGGCGTTGCAGGATCGACGTAGTAGACGATCGGCTTCACCGGTTCGGACACCGCGGCGTCAGGGTCTTTCTTTTCGAGCCGCCAACGCGTGATGTAGCGGCGCTCGGGTGCGCGATGTTCGTCCTGTCCGTAGTCGGTCTGCCGAACGGTAAAGTATCCCACACGCTCGTCGTACAGCCGGGGCATCATCGGCGTCTCCGGGAGCTTGACCATGCTGTAGTGCATCACGACCGACCCGCTGCCCGTGCGCATTCCGGCTCCGAGAAACGGATTGGGCGGCTGCGGCGGTCCCGCTGGCGTCGTCGTATCGGGCGGTGAAGTGAATGTGTGCGTCGCTTCGACTTCAATGTTTGTCGGGAATGAGACGATTCGCTCGATGAACGACCGGGTCGCGTCGAAGGCCCGCGCTCGCAGCCGTGCTCTCGCGCTGAACTCGGTCACCTCAGTAGTAAACAGGCGAGTGACTTCGATTACCGGGGCCTCATCTTTGCCTAACGCTTCAATCCAGAAAGACATAATGATGGGGTTGTTGTTGGCTGCCTGAACGGCGCGCGAGACCGGGAGCTTTGGATCAGCTACGACCTCATAGGAAACGCCGCGCAGCAGGACGCGATTGGCGTGGCGCTCCCAGCGGACGACATGGTTACCGGCTGCTTGTCCGCCGTAACCCACGCCCAGAGTCGTACGCGCGATCTGGCTGACCCACAGAAAATCTTTGCCAAGCTCGCTCTTTGGGATCTCGTAATAGACTTTGTCCTTGATGCGGTGAACAGTGAAGACGCCCGGGTCGGACTTGGCGTCCCTGGTGATAACTCTGTCGTAAGGTTTGATCTCAGGCGCGATGTCGCGGCGGAACGGAATTTCCTGGCCCGTCGGCGCTTGAGTTTGAGATTGGGGATCTTGCGGTTCAGCCTCAACTGGAGAACCTGAGGGTTGAATGTCCGCGACGGGCCTGGCCGATTGTTGGGCGCCACGCGCGAGCGGCGCCGAACTGAAACTAAAGGCGGCGAGAAGTCCCGCCATGCATAAAGCAGCAAAGCGTTTCATAAGATTGTTCCTCGATGGGTGGAGTTCGAATCGTTAAGCCACTGGTTTGTAAGCCCGCGAAGCATATTCCTTTCGGCCCGGGATTTCAATCCTGCACGGCGAAGGTGTGGGTCGCAACCTCGCGCATAGCCATCGTGAGAAGCTGCATGAAAATGGTAGAGCAGATCGGGCGTCGTCGAGCCTTAGCGCAATGACAGGTCGGGAAGGTGGGCTCGCCCCCGCTGCTTGATAGTGTCGACGATTCGAACACCTCAGGCCGCTGTGGTCTGAGAATCACAAGCGGCGGGGGCAAGCCCACCTTCCCGACCTGTTATTGTGCTGAGACTCCACCGCCCCCGATCTGCTCTGGCATTTTCATACATCTCTCATGAGAGGTGGATATGCGGGAAGATCTGACGACCCGCGATCTTAGAGCAACTTGATAAAGTCTCGTGCGGTCGGGTAGCATATCGCTCACTTTTCCAACCGTTCTCCAGACAAAGAACCGCAGATATGAGCGAACCTGCCATCACGCCCGAACTCATTCGAAGCCACGGACTCACCGACGAAGAATTCAACCGAATAAACGAGCTTCTTGGGCGCGAGCCCAGCTACACCGAGCTTGGCGTCTTTTCGGTTATGTGGTCCGAACACTGCTCGTACAAATCATCAAGAGTGCACTTGCGGCGCCTGCCGACCAAAGGCGAATGCGTGCTTCAAGGCCCCGGGGAAAACGCCGGCGTGGTCGACATAGGCGGAGGACTGGCCGCCGCCTTCAAAATCGAATCTCACAATCACCCTTCTTTCATCGAGCCGTATCAAGGCGCGGCCACGGGCGTCGGCGGAATTCTGCGCGACGTGTTCACGATGGGCGCGCGGCCGCTGGCGGCAATGAACTCGCTTCACTTCGGTCACCTCACCGCTGGCGAAAACGCTTCCGATGAGCAGCAAGCAACAGCCGCGCGCAACCGTTCGATAATGGCCGGAGTGGTGAAAGGCATAGGAGACTACGGCAACGCGTTCGGAGTTCCAACCATCGGCGGTGAGGTGCGATTTGGCGAATGCTACTCGCGCAACCCGCTGGTCAACGCGTTCACGCTCGGAATCATGCGCAAGGAGCAGATCTTCTATGGTCGCGCGGCGGGTGTGGGCAACCCGGTCATTTACGTCGGCGCTAAAACCGGCCGCGATGGAATACACGGCGCGACGATGGCCTCAGAAGAGTTCGGCGAAGAAGCCCAATCCAAGCGGCCAACAGTCCAGGTAGGCGATCCGTTCCTGGAAAAGCTGTTGCTCGAAGCATGTCTTGAAGCGATGCGCGCCGGAGCGATCGTCGGCATTCAGGACATGGGCGCTGCGGGGCTGACCAGTTCTTCTTGCGAGATGGGCTCGCGCGCGGGCAATGGCGTCGAGATAGACATCGAGCTTGTGCCGCAGCGCGAAACAGGGATGACGCCTTACGAGATCATGCTCTCCGAGTCGCAGGAACGAATGTTGATCGTCGCCGCAAAGGGCCGCGAACGCGAAGTCCTCGATATCTTCAAGAAGTGGGAGCTTGACGCGGTTGTGATTGGACAGGTAACCGAGGATGGCCACCTGCGTGTGAAGAAAAGCGGAAGGATCGTAGCTGACATTCCCAATTCCGCGCTCACCGACGAGGCCCCCGTCTATCACCGGCCGATAAAGCAACCAGAAACTGCGCCGCCAATCGAAGTCAATCAGGTTGAAGCGTCGGGTGCGGAATTGGACTCGACGTTTATGCGCATCATCGGTCATCCGACGATCGCGTCTAAGGAATGGGTCTATCGCCAATACGACCACATGGTGCGAACGAACACGGTTGTGCTGCCGGGCTCGGACTCGGCGGTGATACGGGTAAAAGAAAAGCGGCGGGGCCTCGCAATGACGCTCGACTCGAACGCGCGGTACTGCAAGGTCGATCCGCGAGCCGGCGCGAGGCTGGTGGTCGCTGAGGCTTGCCGAAACCTCGTCGTGAGCGGCGCGCGTCCGCTTGCTCTGACGAACTGTTTGAATTTCGGCTCGCCGGAGCGGCCCGAGGTGATGTGGCAGTTCAGCGAAGTAGTCGACGGGATGGCGGAAGCTTGCGAAGTGTTCGGCACGCCGGTCACGGGTGGCAACGTAAGCTTTTACAACGAGACGGATGGCCGCGGGATTTACCCGACTCCGGTGATCGGAATGGTCGGCATAGTCGAAGACGCGCGACACATCGTGACTCAATGGTTCAAGGGCGATGATCGCGCCATCATACTGCTGGGTGAGACGTCGAACGACCTGGGCGCGAGCGAGTACGCGGTGGCGATGCTTGGAGGTATCGAGGGTGGGGTGCCTCACCTTGATCTCGAGCTTGAGCGTCGAGTGCAGGAAGCTTGCTTGAAGATCATTCAGGCAGGTCTTATCGAGTCGGCTCACGACTGTTCGGATGGCGGCCTCGCGGTAACGATCGCCGAGAGCTGCTTCTCAAGTTATCGACGCGCCGCGGTCGGTTGTGACGTGAACGTCGAGGGCGATTTGTCGGCCGCTGCGTTGTTGTTCGCCGAGACGCCTGCTCGAATCGTATTGTCGGCTGTTCAGAGCAACGTTGCTCAGATCCTCAATATCGCTCGCGAGCACGCTGTAGCAGCAACGGTGATCGGTCGAACGAAAGGCGAGCGATTGAAGATAGACGTGAACGGCGAGCGCGTGATCGATCGGCGAGTCGCCGAAGTCGAATCGGCCTGGCGCAGCGTGCTGCCTGGCATGCTTGAGATCTCGTCTTTCGGCGCCGCGTAAGGGAAATGACACGGCTCGTATGAGAGGCGGCAGGGAAGCCTGGCGCTCCCAGGGCAACTCCGTGAGCAAAGTACCCACCAAGCTACAATTCTCGGCAGGCGGTGTTCCCTTTCGCAAACAAGACGGACGAATCGACGTCGCGCTCATCTCGGTCGGCACAGACAACCGCTGGCAGTTGCCCAAGGGCCTTGTCGATAAGGGCGAATCGACCGAAGACGCAGCCATCCGGGAAGTCCATGAAGAAGCAGGTATCGACACTGAAATCGTGACGCGCATCGACAAGGTTGAGTACTGGTATCTCTGGAAAGAAAACGACAAGCGAATCCGCTATCACAAGTTCGTTTACTTCTATCTTCTCCGCTACAAGGCAGGCGACGTGCGCGACCACGACCATGAAGTGAATGAAGCGCGCTGGTTTAACATAGACGACGCGATCGAGATGCTTGCTTTTGATAGCGAAAAGAAGATTATGGAGAAGGCGAAGGAGCTCATCGGCTAGATGTTCGGTTTCCAAGTGGCATCTGTCTGTTAGAATCTGGGTCCACTTGTCATAGAGGGATCAAACATGAAGAACGCGACACCTGAGGGAACCAGACGCTACGCCCAACGCAGGAATTCGACCACCGCTCGAGGCCACTTTCGCGAGCGGAACGGGCTGCTGATGTCTTCGATTGGGTTGGGCACCTACCTGGGTCACTGGGACGAGCATACCGACCGGGACTATCAGGAGGCGATCAAACGAGCGATCGACCTGGGTTGCAACGTCATCGATTCGGCAATTAACTACCGCTTCCAGCGCAGCGAGCGCGCGATTGGCGTCGCGCTCAAGCAACTGTTTGAGGCAGGCAAGGCCTCGCGTGACGAGATCATCGTGGCAACCAAGGGCGGGTTCTTCCCGTTTGAAGACGAACCTCCTCGCGATCCGCGAGCATGGGTTATCGAGAACGTCATCCAAAAAGGCCTCGCAAGTCCTGATGAGATCGCCGGCGGTAGCCACTGCATGACGCCCGCCTACCTGGAGGACCAGTTGGCGCGTAGTCTGGAAAACCTCGGACTTGAGACGATCGATGTGTATTACGTTCACAACCCGGAGAGTCAACTGGAATCGGTCAGTCGCGATGAGTTCGACCGCCGCTTGCGAGCTGCTTTCGAATTCCTGGAGCGAGCCTCCAGCGACGGGCGCATCGGATCCTACGGCACCGCGACCTGGAACGGTTATCGACAAGAACCCGGCTCGCGCGGATATTTGTCGCTCGCCGATGTGTGTTTGGTCGCCCGCGAAATCGCAGGCGACGACCATCACTTCCGAGTGATTCAATTGCCGCACAACCTGGCGATGCCCGAAGCCTTTACGCTGGAGAATCAGGTTGTCGATGGCGAGCACCTGTCGCTGTTGATGGCCGCCGATCGGATGGGCATCACCGTTATGTGCAGCGCATCGATGTTTCAGGCGAAGCTGGCGCAAAACCTTCCGCCGTTCGTCGCTGAGGCTTTGAAAGGGCTGAGCACCGATGCTCAGCGCGCCATTCAGTTCGTGCGCTCGACTCCGGGCGTTACAACTGCGCTGGTTGGTATGAGCCACCGCTCGCACGTTGACGAGAACATGGCGGTGGCTGCCGTTTCGCCCGCCTCCGTAGAGGAATTCTTCGGCATGTTTTCGAGCGCGGAACCTTGAGCACGGGGCGAGCGATGCCTCGTTTGCCGATGATTGATATCGCGCAAAGACCACGAGATGCTTCATTTGGCGATGCTTGATATCGCGCAAAGACTAGGATAAGGTGTTGCCGTTCTTATCCTTTCATAACTCGCCGGGCTTACGGCGACTTTTGCACTTTCTCAGTTCGACTCTGCGTAATGTACAATTAGAGGCGTAGTGCGACTCTATGAGCCAAGAGATACGAGCCGCTCGCGTCCTGACTCGGTGGTTTCGTGATGGAAAGAGACGCCCACACAGCGACGAAGACTGAGCCGAATCCGGACCGGATATTCTGGATCATGCCGTGGCCTGGCCTTGCCGAGCGGCTTGCCCGAGTCCTGGGAGAAACCTCGCGCGAGTTTGGCGGAGGGCCGATCTCATATCTCCGTGCGGCTTTTCTGCCGGATCGCGTTGAAGAATGGTTCCCGATAGAGTTCGCGAGACTATTCGGGGCATCGCTCGCTCATCCTGTGGAAACAATCAAGGGCGCTTTTGCGAGCGATCCGTTAGAAGCCAGGCACAGACGTCGCTTCCTGCCAATACTTGCGACCGCGGCGGTCGTTTACCTGGGGCTAGGGCTATATGTATCCTACCTGGCCTTTTTTTCGCAGTTCGCACATTTGCGAGTGGTCAACAAGGCTTACAAAAAGTTTGACCCGGACACGATACTTGCGAGGCTGTATTACCCTCCTCAGATGTTGCACCAGACGCCGAATGGGCCAACGATGACGATCGAGGAGATCCGCGCACGGGCAGAGCAGCATAAGCGAGAGTTGGCGCTCGCAAGGGAGAAGGCCGAGAAGGAAAGGAAGGAGAAAGAAGAAGCGGATCGGAAGGCTGCTGAAGAGGCAGCGAAGGTTGCGGCTCAGAACAAGCCGGCTTCCGACACTAAGTTCGGAGAGATCAACATCGCGCCGATCCGAGACACCGTCGGAAACCTGTACAAGTTGTTCGAGGCGGGTGGTCTCGATATTCCGGAGGTGAAGTTCTCGGTGATGGCCGGCTTTAAGGTCATGCCCGACGGATCCTTTGAGAACATCCGAATTATCAAATCGTCCGGTTCGAAGATTATTGACCGAAACGCTCTGGAGATACTCTCAAACATCGGCGAGTCGCGCGCGCTCGGGCCGGTTTCCAACCTGACCTCTTCGACGATTAGTCTCGAGATCACCGAGGATATAGCACGGATCAGAATCATGGCGTTCGCGCCGACGCCGGAAATCGCCAAGGAGAAGGCGGGTCTGTTGAACGCGCTCTTTTGGGCTCTGCGCATGAAAGAAAAAAGCCCGGAATTAGGCCAATTGCTGAAGCTGATAAAGGTGTCGCCCGACGGAAACCGTGTTGATACGGACTTGATTGTTCCTCGCGCAAAAGCGGCCGAGATGTTCCGCGCCTGGGTCGCTCAGCCCGGCACTCCGCCGCAATAAGGCAGCACAGACCTTACTCTGTGTCCGATCACTCCCTACCACGCTGGGACCAAGTCTAAGCTCCATCAGATCAAATCATTACTGTTGCCCCCACCATTCGGTTGACCTTATAATGTTGAAGCTCACCGCCTTGTGACGTATCTGTAGAAGCGGTTAGCGACTTCCGCGAATGCCCCTTCTCTTTGTGCTCCGAAGACCATCATCACGCTCCTAATGATTCGGTCAGCCCGTCTGCGGTCAAAACTTACGAAATGTGTCCCCAGGCGTCTCGGTTCAAGTCAGACCGCTTTGCGAGGCAAAGACAATGTCACCGAGTATCGATCAACTGCTGACCATTGCGTGCAGCAAGGGCGCTTCTGATCTGCATATCAAGGCCGGTAGCTTTCCATTCATGCGCATCAACGGCGACCTTCAACCGATGGTAGAGGCGCAGCGCCTCGCAGGCGAAGACTCGCTCAACATGGCCTTCTCGATAATGAACAACCGCCAAAAACAGCGGTTCAACGAGAATTCTGAGATTGACATCGCGTATGGCGTGTCCGGGCTGGGCCGATTCCGCTGCAACATATTCCAGCAGCGCGGCACCGTCGGGATGGTGCTGCGAGTCATTCCAACAACCGTGCGATCGACCGAAGAACTGCGCCTGCCGCCGGTCATCGAGAAGATCGCCGACGAGCACCGCGGTCTCGTGCTGGTCACTGGCTCCACCGGATCGGGAAAGTCGACAACGCTCGCCGCCATGATCGACTACATGAATCGCACCCGCACCGGGCACATCGTAACCATTGAAGACCCGATAGAGTTCCTGCACCGCGACAAGAAATCTTACGTTAACCAGCGGGAAGTCGATGTCGACACCCGAAGCTTCTCCGAGGCGCTGCGCGGGGCGTTGAGACAGGACCCCGACGTCATACTGGTCGGCGAGATGCGCGACTACGAGACGATTGAGACCGCAATCACCGCGGCCGAGACCGGTCATCTGGTTCTATCGACGCTGCACACGCTCGACGCAACCGAGACGCTCAATCGAATAGTATCGGTTTTTCCTCCGCACCAGCAGCGAGCGATCCGCTTGCAGCTCGCGAGCGTGCTAAAGGCGGTGGTTTCGATGAGGCTTGTGCGCGCGGCCGACGCGATACAGGGGCGCGTGCCCGCTGTGGAAGTCATGATAGTGACTCCGTACATCCGTGATTGCATCGTTCACCCTGAGAAAACTGCGACGATAAAAGAGGCCATAGCGCAGGGAACTTCGCAATACGGCATGCAGACGTTCGACCAGTCGCTGTTTGATCTGTACTCTCGCGGATTGATAACATACGAAGAGGCCTTGGGCGGAGCAACCAACGCCGATGAATTCAGATTGCGGGTGTCGGGTGTCAGGTCGGTGTCGGATCAGGCTCGCGAAGACATGGAGCGCTCGCGAAAACGCACCGGTTCGCTCGACCCAACCAAACCCGAAACCAAACAGTTCGTCAATTGGCTTTTAGAGGGAACAGAGCAAGTAACAAGATAAAAGGCGCTCGTCGTTCAGACGGCGAAGAGCGCCCCACGCGCCTTCGAAAGGCGGGCGGCGGAGATGAACGCGAACGCAACAACACAGAGCTGCCGGCCAGGAGAGTGATGAAGACAGCTCTCAACATGCTTGCGGCTCGTTCTTGTAGTGAGGGTCAATTACGCGACCGGTTGAAAGCAAAGGGATGGGCCGAGGCGGGTCTGGTTGAAGATTGCATCAAGAGACTAAAGGAGCTTGGCTACGTCAACGATGATTCATTCGCACGTAGCTACGCAACCTATCGAGTCGGCTCGAAGCCGTTGGGGCGAGCCAGACTGGCGCGCGAGTTGGCTGCCAGAAAGGTCTCACGGAACAGTATCGATGGAGCGTTGGACATGGTTTTTGGCGAGGTACCCGAAGAGACCCTGATAGACCGGGCGATCGGGCGGCGCATTCGGACTCACGGCCGGCCCGCGGACCGAGCTGCCGCGAAACGCATGTTCGATCACCTCGCGCGGCTAGGATTCGAGTACGATTTGATTGTACGGAAGCTCAGCGGTCTAAGGGCGAACACCGGCGAGGAGTAATCCGCCCACTGGCCTCTAAGCGCGCCTCCATTGTTCGCTGAACAGATTGACCGGGTTTGCCCCCAGCACTGCGCCGTTAGCTTTTTGGAGACCACTTAATTGACGATGAAACAGCATGAAAAACGTGGAGCACCGCGCGTACCCTTCGTCTCTGAGGTGGTGTGCGAGGGCGCCGGCACTCGTATTATTGCTCGAACCAGCGATCTCAGCGCGAGCGGCGTTTTTATCCACTCAAAGCTATGCTACGAAGCAGGCTCGATCCTAAGGCTGAAGTTCTCCATCACCTCGACTCAGATTGAAACGGTCGGCGAGGTTTGCTATAGCATTCCGCATATCGGAATGGGCATACGCTTTTTGGATCTCAAGCCCGAGTATGACGACGCCATTGAGAGACTAATTCAAAGTCAGCGCGATCAAGTTGAATGTGAGAAGGTCAAAACACAAGGCCGACACACCATACCGAGCGGCGTTGAGGCAGTTGACAAACTGCTTGGCGGACTTGAGCGCGGTCACCTGTATCTGGCTCACGGGGACGCCTCTGGCAAATCACTTTTCGGAATCGAGTTTCTTATCGAGGGGTTAAAGCGTGGCCAGCCGGGGGTGCTTATTACATCCTACTCGAGAGAAGACGCCGTACGACGGTTCGCTCGGCTTGGTTACGACTGCTTGGAAGATATTCGGAGCGGGGCTCTCCTGTTATTCAAGTACTCATACGACATAGTCGACCAGGCACGACAGCTACATCACCTCGAGCCACTCTTGCGGGAGCTGGGGCCAACACTCGATGAGTCTCCACCGGAGCGCATAGTTTTTGATTCGGTAAACAACCTTTTGGCTTGCGCGAAACAAGACGATGTGAGCGCACGTGCAGACGAATTGGCAGCCTGGGCCAGGTCATTTGGTGCGACCGTAGTGTTCGTTGCAAACGGAGAGAGTCGCGGAGTCATCGAAAGCCTTATGCGGTCAGTCAGAGAGTCATTTCGGTTCGACGTAAAAAAGATTTCTGATCGACTAGTCCGGTTCATCGCTTTTGAGAAGTCCGGTATTCCAGCCCAGGTTATCCGGGTCGATCCCTCCCGGACCATCTCTCTGCTGGAACATCGGCGAGCCAACGAACCGTCTAACGAGGAGTGCGGAGTGACACCCGAGACACCTACTGGTCCCGAAGCAGGTAGAAGTAACGAGAAAGAAGAAGAACCTGTCAGTGACGCTCGAAAGCTCGATAATGCAAAAAAGGTAGCTTCTGAGGAAGCACGTGATGCATTCTTCGCCATGTTGGATGAATTGAAGAGTTTTGCGTCAGCACCTGATCCGGACGTATCTGAGAGAGAAAACGCTTCCCTTATGCCATGAAGGAAGGGATGCCAGGACGAAGGGGTGCTGGACTGGAACAGAATCAATTTGATTGAAGTTGAGTATCATCCGGCTGGAAAGGCAGATTGTGATTATGAAAAGAGGAGATCGGCGATCGTCAAAGCGAATTAGCTATGTCTGCGAGGTGGAGTGTGAAGGAGCTGGGCGTAACTACCTGGCAGCCCGCATCAACGACCTCAGTTTAACCGGCGCATTCATTGACTCGGTGACGTGCTATGCGCCGGGCACGAGTCTGAGGCTAAGGTTTCACATCAATGACACTTTAATTGAAACCACCGCCGAGGTTCGGTACTCGATGCCGCAGATGGGGATGGGTGTGCGATTCCTAAGCCTGAATCCTCGTCACCTGGCCGCGCTCGAGAGCCTTATCGAAGGCCAGCCCCTGAATCCACCAGACTCCGAACCCCAACCGGAAAGCGGGACGAGAGGCTGGAACATGCCCGACACGCTTCTGGGGAACTTCGCCATCGTCAGCATGTTTGATGTCGTCCAGATAATTGAGAACAACCGGCTCAGTGGGGTGCTCGGAGTCATGTCCCCAGCGGCCAACGGCGAGGTTCAGTTCAACGAGGGCAAGATCGTCGGAGCACACTCCGGCACGAGAATCGGCGTCGATGTGCTCAAGAGCCTTCTGGATGTAGCCGAAGGTTCATTCCAATTCAAGAGATCAGCCACCCAATATCCGCCTACGATCCACGCGCCGAGCAATATGTCACTGATGCTCAGCCTGCTGCGCATCAAGGACGAAGAGGCGGCCGCTCTGTCATAACCCCAGCGGTAGCTGGCGCCCCGCCGCACTTCGGCAGGCAACCGAGCGTGGTATTCTGAGATCAGCAATCTCAACCGGCACTCACTCTCCGACGCGACCAGA
>DATLWF010000729.1:0-2066 GCA_035576605.1 Blastocatellia bacterium
AGAGCCTGTGGATCAATCGCTCACTCTGCAGCGCATTGACACGGCCTCAACGTCAAATGTGCAAATCGAGATCGCGCTGCAGGGAGTCACACAGCAACAACACCGGGTCAGGGTTCTTTTGAACGGAGCTGAGGTGGGATGGGTGGCCTTTGGCGGGCAATCGAGAGGCGTCGCCAATCTGACTGTTGCGCAAAGCAAGCTCATCGACGGCGACAACGTTGTGAGATTGATCGCGCAAGCTGGAGAGACCGACGTCAGCCTTGTTGATTCAGTCCGCATCACCTACCAGCACACCTACACCGCCGAAGGAGATGCCCTGCGATTGTCCGCCACCGGCGGGCAACAGGTTACGATAGACGGATTCACCGGCGCCGACGTCCGAGTGTTCGACGTGACCAACCCCGATGCGGTGCGTGAGCTTGCAGCAGTGGTTAAGCCGCAGAAGGGCAGCTATGCAGCAACGACAACCGCGGCGGGCGATGGTCAGCGCGCTCTGCTCGCGCTGACAGGCGCGCGCGCACAGCAAGTCGCTTCGGCCAGGGCCAATCAGCCGTCAAACTGGCGGCAGGCGTCCAACGGGGCGGACCTGCTGATCATCACCCATCGAGATTTCGCAGCAGGCATCGGGAACTTGAAATCGCTTCGCCAAAGCCAGGGCCTGAGCGTGGCGGTCGTCGACGTCGAAGACATCTACGACGAGTTCAGCTACGGTGACAAGACCCCGCAGTCGGTGAAAGACTTCCTCGCTTTCGCGAAAGGCAACTGGAAGAAAGCACCGCGATATGTATTGCTGGTAGGGGATGCGAGCCTCGATCCCAAGAACTACCTGGGCTACGGAGACAGCGATTACGTTCCGACGAAGCTGCTCGATACCCAGCTCATGGAGACGGCTTCCGACGTTTGGCTGGCCGACTTCAATGGAGACGGCGTGGAGGAGCTTGCAATAGGACGGCTTCCTGTGCGCACCGCTCAGGAAGCGGCGGCGATGATCAACAAGATCGTCGCCTATGATCGGGCGCCGCGCTCAGAATCAATGCTGCTTGTCGCGGATCGCACCGACGGATACGACTTCGAGTTAAACAATGCGGTATTGCGGAGTCTGATCCCTGCCGGTCTTAAGGTTGTCGAGATCGACCGGGGCCGTCTGGATGACGCAACCGCAAAGAGCCAGCTCATTGAGGCGGTCAATCAAGGACAGAAGATCGTCAACTACACCGGTCACGGATCGGTTGGTAACTGGAGGGGCCAACTTCTGACAAACGAGGATGCTCTCGAGCTGACAAATTCCAATGGTCTTTCGCTGTTCATCACGATGACCTGTTTGAACGGGTATTATCAGGATCCGGTGTTGGATGGCCTGGCAGAGTCGCTGATGAAGGCGAGCGGAGGAGGGGCCGCAGCGGTTTGGGCTTCATCCGGAATGACCCTGCCTGGCAACCAGGCGGTGTTGAATCAGGAGTTGTACCGGATGCTGTTCAACGGGTCGGCAGATGGCAGAATAGGGGACCTTACTATGCGGGCCAAGTCAGCAGTTACGGACCCGGACATTCGGCGGACCTGGACGTTGTTCGGGGATCCGAGTATGAAGCTCAAGTAGTAGCGGCTAATGATTGCCATTGCGGGCCAAGTCGCACTCACCAAACGAGAACGCTCCGGCCGGAGATCAAGTGATCTCCGGCCCGTTTTCTTCGCCGCTCATAAGTCACGATGGATTTGCCCGGCCACTAAGATCGCAAGTCTCTCGACATACTCGTCACGAAACTCCTCTCTAATTTCAGTTCCTTAATTCTCGCCGCGTCTCTTGATGTCAGAGTCAAAGGTGGATAGTATGGTCTGCGTTTTTAGCGGCAACCCGGCAACCAACGCGGCAGTCTCTGATCATGAAAGAGGTTGCCCGCGGCTCCCACCCGGTGTGAATTGAAACCAGGTTAAGAGAGATGGCAAGGGCTGGGTGAACTGTATTTGCCCGACCTGCCAGGAGAAAAGCATCAATGAGTATCGGAAATAAGCCAAATCTGACTGACGCGCCAATGGGCGCGAGTTTTCGAAGGAATAACCTTTTGCGA
>DATLWF010000730.1:0-2447 GCA_035576605.1 Blastocatellia bacterium
GCGCACTCCACGTTGAAGGAGCGACAGCGGAACTCTGCGGCTGACCGTCCGATAGCGTCTTCTTGCCGGCGCGCCGAGCTTCAAGCTCACGCAGCAACCTTGCGGCCAGTTCGTAGCTGCCTTCGTACGCGAACACGCTGAACAGGCGGCCTGCCGTATCGAGGTCAGTCGCGCCCGCTCGAAAGCGTTCCTGCAGCGCGCGACGAACGATTCGATAGCGGCCTAATCGCCGCAGCAGTTCGTAATAGTCTCCCGCAATTGCTCGCGGCCAGTTCGGATCGAACGACGAGGCGTAGACTTCTTCTGCGGCGCGGCGGTCGCCGGTTGTCTCCAGAATCTGCGCGCGGGTCTTCAGAAAATAGGCCAGCTCTGCGGAAAACTTAGGCTGATATGAAACCAGCACGCTCAGCGCGTCTCGGTTCCGCTTCGAGAGTCGCAGTTCCTCGACGTAGTCTTTGACCGGCTGAATATTCGAAGGATCAGCAGCTACCAGCTCAGCGAAAAAATCCGCAGGCGCAAACTCCTTCAGCGAGCGGGTGCGAACCAGTTCGGCAGCGCGTTTGTAAATCGGCGTCCGCTCACTTACGGTCAGTGCCTTTGACAGCTCCTGAAGCGTGCGCACTTCATCGGAAAACCTCGCGCGATAATGATAGAAATCCGCCAGCCGTCGCAGTGCGTCCGGTGTGCTGCCTCTAAGGTCGGCATACTCCTTGATCTCGATCGCAGCTTTATCAAACTGCCCGAGCCTTTCATCGAGTCGCGACGCATAGAGATGAAGCCTCGCGTCTTTCGGATATTTGCCCAGCAACGCGTTGACTCGCTCAGACGCGACGGAGTAAGGCCTTGCGACCGACGACTGCGCTCCAAAGAACTCTTCATTGGTATAGAGCGCATCATCGACGAGATTCTGCGGCGCGCGATTTGGATCGGGAGGCCTCAAGGGTCCCGAAGGAGGAGCGTCCGGGCGCGGCTTTCTTCGAGTCTGTGCGGCGCGGACTGGCGCCTTCGCTTTCCTGGCTGCCCGCTGGGCCACCAGGGTGGCTAATGTTATTGACCCCACCGAAAGCGAAATGAGGATTGCTAAGTAAATCTTCCTGGCCATACGAGGCGCCCACCGCTTCAATAGTAAGTAATCGTCCGGTAAGTAACTTCAGCTGGCTCCGTGACCGGCTGACCATTGCTCATACCTTGCGTTGACGTGATTCTCTTTATCCAATTGCCGGTTGAGTCGAGTTCGTAGGAGTAGGCCTGCTTGCCAGCGAGAGCGCCTTTGGCATCGTACTCAGCTTCTTCAGTCGGGTTTGCGTCGGCGGCGTATTTGTATGTTCTCTTGGCGAACAATCCTTGCTTGTTGTACAGCCGTCGCTCGGTACAGCGGCTTTTTGCATCGTAGACACTTACGGTCTTACCCACGAGCCCATCGTCGGCAGTCTGGACTTCCTCGAGCCTGTTTCCACTGGCATCATATTTGAACTCTGTCCTGACGTGCGATGAACTGACTGAGCTTCGAATAAGCTCGAGGCGGCTACCGTCTCCCTCATAGGTGTAGAAATAATCACCGCGTTGTCCGGCATCAATGCGAACTGATTTCGCTAGCCTGCCGTTCTCGCCGTAGCTTTGGGTTTCGAGTAGGATTCGCTTGCCTTCTACGGGTTTGCCGGATTTGTTCGACAACTTGGCCTCTTCAACCTTGACGGTTTTCACTTTGCCTAGCAGGCCGGCGTGGTCGAGGTCTGATTTCCTCTGCTGAGCCCCAGAGGGGCCGACAAGGGCGACAGCAACGATCAGCGCTACGACGTTTCTTCTCATTGGGTTTCCTCAAGCAACAAGTGTTTTACCAACTCCGTATAGATCGAGGCGCGAAATAGACGCCCTCCGGCAGGAGGGCCCTGTTTATAGAACCCGTGACGAGACGTGCGCGCCCTCCGGCAGGAGGGTCATGTGAATGTCCAAAGTCGAGACCACCAACTGCGTTGGTGGGATTGCAGACTGAATATACGTGTGGGTGGACCTTTTCACTAGCCTCTTAGCACCGCCTGAACGACTCCTGCTTCGCTCGTTCAATCGCCCATGACTTCAACAACCAACTCCACCGCACTCGAATTGTGCGCGAAGTCCTCTGCCGTTATCTGAATCGTGTAACTCCCCGAAGGCAACCCCGCTGGTATTCTCAAGTGCCCGATGTTGGCCTTCGCTTTCGCGTCCCACACCACCGGCTCTGGCAACGATCCAAAGATGCGAGCCGCGATCACGCGAGTGTCGCTGTCCGCACGAACCGTAATCATCAGGTCTTCACCAGCGTGGGCGACGGTCTGATTCAACGATGCCTGCAGCCTTGGCGGCCGGCTGTCTATCACGAAGCTCTTCTCTTCTTGATAGGCGCGGCCTTGACGGTCCACCAGCACGAGCCGGCAGTGATAAACACCATCAACCATCTCGCTCGGAGC
>DATLWF010000731.1:0-4563 GCA_035576605.1 Blastocatellia bacterium
TTAATGGCGACTTACGTTATAGGAGACATACACGGCCGGTTGAAACTGCTCGACCAGCTAATACAGGACGTTCCCTGGGACATCGCGCGGGACAAGATCGTTTTTCTTGGCGACTTGATAGATCGAGGCGCTGACGCGCCCGGCGTGGTCAATCGGGTGATGGAGCTTGTGAAGGGCAACCCGAACATTGTCGTGCTCAGCGGCAATCACGAACAGATGTTGCTCGATTGTCTGGCCTACGGCGATCTGCAATGGCTGATCCCGGAGAATGGAGGGCTTGCTACGCTGTCGGCTTACGGGTTTGAGCTTGACCAATTGAAGGACGTGTCCGACATCAAGATTCCCCCAGAGCACGTTGAGTTCATCAGGGCGCTGCCTTTCTATCACGAGGATGAGCAGGCGATCTACGTTCACGCGGGGCTGGTTCCGGGGGAGCATCCGTCGGAAACCGACACGGATGTGCTTGTGTGGACGCGCGACCTCGACTTCTTCAAGGGCTACGACGGGAAGCTGTGTTTCTTCGGCCATACTCCCACGGCCTTTCTCCCGCGCGAAGGGCGCAGCAGGCGATGGGGCATTTACATTCACAACGGTTGCGTGGGAATTGATACGAGCGGAGAGGACGGGAGCCCGCTGTCCTGCATACAGGTCGAGACCTTCACCCTCTATCAGTCTTATCCTTCAGGCACGACCGAAGTGGAAAGGCTGAAGCACCGCAAGCCATCGATCTCAACTGCTCGAGTGGCTCCATAATCCCCGGATGACGGCATCGGTTCCCAGGCACCACGCGCTTCTCACCTTTCTCATTCGCATTTGCACACACGGTGTTGTTTGCGCGGCCGCCCTCGTGGTTTGCGGCTGTGGAAACAGCGTGTTGTTGGACGAGCGGTTCCACGATGCGCGTTTGATCAACTGGACAGTTGTTGATGATCCCGACACGATCGAAGGGCCGTCGGACTGGCGAGTCGAGCCGGATGGATGGCTGCATCAGCGCAGCAACATCTGGGGCCGGCGCGGTGATTTCATCGGGCGCTGGTTCGGAACCTATCTGATTGCGGGTGACGCTGGTTGGGAAGACTACACGCTGTCCGTGAAAGCAAAGCCGACTGACGACGACGGGTTTGGCGTTGTGTTTCGCTATCAGGATCCGGAGCATTTGTACCGCCTGCTCTTCTTACAGGACGGCTTGAGCGGCGGTCCGATCACCAGGTTGGACAGGCGAGAAGGTGCGGATTACACTGAGCTTTGGTCCATAGAAAAAGGCTACCGCCAGGGTACTGAGGCGATGATTGAAGTGAGAGTTGACGGGGATTTGATCAGCGCCTCGGTGGACGGAAGAGAGTTGTTCGAGGTGAAAGATGCTTCTTACAGACGCGGTAAGATTGGATTGTTTTGTTACGCACAGAACAGCCAGGCGTTCGATGATGTGTTAGTTGTAAAGAAGTAATCAGCGGTCGTTGTTTCGGGCCTTGCGCCTTCCAACTGACCAACCGCTATATCAAATGTCAACTGACCACGGATTAATGACCACTGACAACGAATCTCGGAGTTGTTTATGAGCCAGGCAGTAATAGTGAGCGGCGCAAGGACCGCGATCGGGTCATTCGGCGGCGCGCTCGCCGATGTTCCCGCGACCGAGCTTGGCCGCGTTGTGATTGAGAGCGCATTGGAACGCGCGGGGATCGATCGCTCCGACATCGAAGAAGTAATAATGGGCAACGTGCTACAGGCCGGTGTGGGCATGAACGCGGCTCGACAATCAGCAATTGCCGCGGGTATTCCTGATAGCGTTCCTTCCTTTACGGTAAACAAAGTTTGCGGTTCAGGCTTGAAGGCGGTCGCTCTGGCGGCGCAGGCAATAGCTGCTGGCGACGCGGATTTGATCGTCGCTGGTGGGATGGAATCGATGAGCCGCGCGCCTTATTTGTTAAAGAAAGCGCGATGGGGATACCGGCTCGGGGGCGACGAGATCATTGATTCGATGTTGAGTGAAGGGCTAACGTGTGCGATGGCCGGTTGTCACATGGGAGTGACTGCCGAGAACGTCGCCGCCGCGTCCGGAATCACTCGCGAGGCGCAGGATGCGTTCGCAGCCGAAAGTCAGCGTCGCGCCGAAGCGGCGATCTCGACCGGGCGCTTCGATGAAGAGATCGTTCCTGTGATGATCGCGAAGAAAACGGGCGAGAAGCTCGCGTTCAGAGTCGATGAATACCCACGCGCGGGAACGACGGTCGGGACGCTCGCCCGGTTGAAGCCCGCGTTTCAGAAGGAAGGAACCGTAAGTGCCGGGAACGCTTCAGGCATCAACGACGGCGCGGCAGCTGTGGTAGTAGCCAGCGAGGAGCGCGCGCGTTTGATGGAGCTCGCGCCGTTGGCGAAGATCGTTTCGTACGCGGCGGCCGGGGTTGATCCGCGCTACATGGGGATGGGCCCGGTGCCTGCGATCGAACGCGCCCTCGAGAAGGCCGGGCTCGAATTGAGAGATATCGACCTGTTCGAGCTGAACGAAGCGTTCGCGGCGCAGAGTCTTGCTGTCCTGGCCAGGTTAGGAATTGACACCTCGCACGTGAACGTGAACGGCGGTGCGATCGCGCTTGGTCATCCGATTGGAGCGAGCGGCGCGCGAGTACTGGTCACGCTGCTTTACGAAATGAGAAGACGCGATGTGCGACGCGGGCTTGCTTCGTTATGTATCGGCGGAGGGCAGGGAATCGCGATGATACTTGAAAGGTAGTTATCTGTTATTTTCTATTTTCTATTTTTCATTTGCCATTGAAGCCCCTAGATTAAAGTGCCGACAAATAGAAAATAACAAATAGAAAATAGAAAATAGAAAATAGAAAATGAGTAAGGTGTTCGATGAGCGAGATTGAAAACTCAAGTACAGGTATTGAGCCGGGTGCGCCCGTAATCGTCAACCTGCATACTCCACGGGAAAAGATCTGGGGGGTGTTGCGGGAGCTGAATGCCGCCGGCGTTTTCGTGCGAGGCATAGACCTGAACACGTTCGACGATTGGGTTCAGATGATCGTTCGCGGCGAACGAAATATGGGACTCAGTCACGTGTTCGTGCCGATGTGGCGCGTCGAGCGGGTCACTCTGGACGAATCGGTCGACGAGATCCCGTCGCTTGCCGCGCGGTTCCATACGCGAGTCGGGTTAACAGTCAGCGAGTACCTCGATGCTGACTAAACACGAGGCTTATTCCGACGCCAATGAAACGCAGCTTCTCGCGAGGTTCTAAAGACTGCGTCTTGGTGCGTTGCGTCGGCGTGGCTTACTGCTCCTGAAGATGTTGGAAGATCTCCGGCTCGAGCTTCGCGGAGTAGTTAATGCTCGTCAGCTTTATCTCCTGAACGAACTTGCCGTCCTGTTTCATCTCTCTGCGCACCGGCACGAGCGTGTTTTGAACCACCGCGCCGCTGAATGGAGTGTAGTAATAATCAATTCTGTATTTCGTGGGTGGCTGTCCCTCAACAAGCTTGAGCTCATACTCGCAATGAAGCACGCGATAGGTTTTGGTGCTGAGCCAGTATCGGGTTTTCTCGCCGTCAGCAGTTGTAAGATCGATGACAAAGGTGTCGACGCCCACCACGGTCTCCAGTCCACCGTATTCGAGTTTCGAGCCGTCTTCTTTGTAACGCAGCAGCGCCATGTATTCGTGGGCCAGTTGAGCGCGGAACGCGATGTCCGCTCCGGCGCGCGGGTTGACGTATTGACCGTTTTGGGCAGACCAGACGCTCGCGCCGTTGAAGCCGATCACGTACTTGATGGGAGGTGCGGTCTGACCTTGAGCATTCTCGGCAGCCGACAATTCGAGGTCAACGCGAAGCAAATCCTGTGACGACTTCTCTTTCTTTATCGAGCGCAAGAGGTAATTCCCGGTAAGGTCGCCTTGTTCCGTTGCCAGTCGAATAGTACCGGCTTCTTGAATCCCTGCTCGCGCAATGTCGAGTTGCTTGCGCCCGCCATAGGCTATGATCGCCAACTCGATGGCGCCTTCAGCCTGAGTCAGCTTTACCTGACCTGCCTTTGCTTCCTCCTGCTTCTTGGCCTTCTCCAGTTCTTTTTCGTTGGGCACCTTCCCGTCATCCTTACGCGCAGGCTCCTGGGGCACAGGTTGTCTTCTGCCTCTCTGTTGTTGTAGGACAGAGCCCAAAGTAGGCGCGAGCAAGACCGCAGCCGAAAGAACAAAGGCGGCAGCGGCCCTGCCGGCGATCGTCCTTAGACTGCTGGGGGAGCTTAACAAGCTCGACTTGAATAACAAGTTCCGCATTCCTCCGTTGTGTTTTCGCGGTAGTGTGCGCGCTTTCTGAGACGGACCAACCAGACTGTGAGTGTAGCACAGTGATTGTTGGAATCGCACGCTGAACGCGGGGCTTCTTAGCTCGCTCTTTGCAGGCTCAATCTCGTTTCAGCAATCTCGAAAGGGAATCCAGAGTGGCTTGTCCGGGATCTGATCCGCTTTTAGGAAACGTACACTCTTACTCACACCGCAACGCGATCATCGGATCGACTCTTGACGCTCGTCTAGCCGGAATATAGCTGGCGAGCAAGGCAACG
>DATLWF010000732.1:0-9916 GCA_035576605.1 Blastocatellia bacterium
TTCAGCTTCGCTTACGCAGGCGGCGCAGCATTCTGCTGCAACTGCAGCGTGATGAGAGGACGGCCGATGATGAGATGGAGGTGAAGAAAACAAGGTGGAGGATGAACGTCAGCCAGCGCGTGCCACCCGGATCGACTCCATTCACCAGTATCGCGCCGATGATGGAGACTCCAAGGATGCCACCGATGTTGACGAGGAGTCTTTTCGTGTTATCCATAAGGCACCTTCGAAATAACTTAAGGATTCTAGCACAGACTTTGTCGCATTCAAGAGCTTGACGACCCGAGAGAGGTTGACGAAGGTCTTAGTGGCCCGCAACGGACTCAATCTTGTTGTCGTTCCGCACCGCTCCCTTTCGCGGCGGTGGGACGTTGAGGATGCCCCAGAAAAGACCCAGTTCCTTGACGGCATCAATAAACTCATGGAAGTCAACGGGCTTAACCACGTACGCGTTTACACCCAGGTGGTAGCTCTCGACGAGATCCCGCTCCTCCAGCGATGAGGTTAGTACTACTATCGGAACTGATTTGAGATCCGGATCTGATTTCACTTGCCTCAACACCTGCATCCCATCCATTTTGGGCATCTTGAGATCCAGCAGTACTACCGCCGGGTTGCCCTCTTCGCGCGTCTGGAATGTTCCACGACGATAGAGATAATCGAGCGCTTCCACGCCGTCGCGAGTCACGATCACTTCATTGGCGAGATTGTGATGGGCAAGCGCTTCCAACGTCAACTCGACATCGTTGGCACTGTCTTCAGCAAGCAGAATTCGTTTCACTTGGTCCGTCATAGTTAGCCTTTCTGTATGGTTGGGAGAGAGAAATAAAACGTCGCTCCGCCGTCGACTACCCCCTCGGCCCAGGTTGTACCCCCGTGACGCTGAATAATCCGCTGGACATTTGCAAGCCCGATCCCCGTTCCTTCGAAATCCTCTGAGCGATGTAACCGTTGAAACACCCCGAAGAGTTTATTCGCATAACGCATATCGAACCCGACACCATTGTCCCGGATAAAGAAGACGGTTTCATTTGGATCGTTCGTGGTTCCGACTTCAATGTGAGCGTCGGCGCGCGACCGCGTGTACTTCAATGCATTTGACATTAGGTTCATAAGCGCGAGTCGCAACATTGCCGGGTCACCCTGTACCTCAGGCAAATTGCCACTCTCCCAACTAATAACGCGCCCTTCGGTTTCGGCTTGCAGATCGCTTAAGACCTCATCAAAAAGCTGCTGGAGGCTGACAACCGTGGTCCGCATCTCGGCGCGTCCCATCCGTGAAAAGGCGAGCAGATCGTCGATCAGACAGCCCATCTGTTTCGCCGACTCAGATATCGTCTTCAAATACCGTCGGGACTTTTCGTCCAAAGCTGGGGAAGCCGCCTTTTCGAGCAAGTCGGTAAAGCCATGGATATGGCGAACCGGCGCCCGCAGGTCGTGTGAGACGGAATAAGAGAAAGATTCAAGTTCTTTGTTTGAAGCTTCGAGTTGAGCGGTCCGCCGCTGAACCTTCTGCTCGAGGTCGTGCTCCGAGTCCCGCACCCGAACGACCATAGTATTGAATGCACTGGCAAGCGCGCCTACTTCATCATTCGTGCGGACCTCGACGAGGCGAGAATAATCTCCGCCGGCGATCGCCGATGCAGCTTCCGTGAGCGAATGAAGCGGCTGTGTGATGCTACGGGTCAGCATCCAGGCACTCGCCATTCCGATCGCAAGCAGGGCCAGGCCGATCGCCATCATGCGCCGGAGGAACCCGGTTGACTGACTCAAAAAGACTTCATCGGGGAATTCGACTACTACGAACCACGGCGTCCCGGCGATCGGACGACCCAGAGACATAACGGAGACTCCACCTCTGTTGTAATGGGTGACCTCTAGAGTTGACTGCAAACCGCCTGGCGGCTTGGGTACGATCTTTTCCAGATCGGTGAAAATGTCTCCGTCGCTGTTCCCGTAGTATACTGCTGCCTGGCTGCCCAGCAAGTCAGCGATTCTTTTCTGAGCGTTGGGACCGGGTGAGATACGCCGCCATCTGACTAGATAGCCGATCTGCTTCCCTCCATGGTCGTTCACGGCGGCTACCGCCGCGTACGTGATAACATCCTTCAGCATGCGAAGCGGACCCACAGCTTTGAAGGGGTCGGCCGAGCATTGATCAAACTCCGTTCTTAGATCAGCTGGTTCCGAGGATGAGCCGTCCGGCACCGCGAGAGCAAGCGAGCGATTGGCATTCCACAATTCGACCTGCAAACTACCGGGATCCTGGGGGGCATTGAATTGTTCGAGGACGGTAATTGCAGCGGGACGGGTTGTCGATGACGGAGTCTGAAGAAAAGTACGAATGGCCGCGTCGTTTGCTGCAATTGAGGTCTTGTTAAGAAGATTAGGAAGCGAATCTTTCGATTGATTAGCCAGCTGCTGAGACAGGCCTCGCAACCGCTCGCGACCACCTTCGAGCGCGGAATCTCTCACTCCACGATAGGATGCCCAGGTGGAAGCAACAATGACCCCGAGTAGCAGTGCGCCGATGAGTAATGGCAATCGCTGCTTGACAGACAGCCGAGAGAGGGAGAAACGAGCCGGTCGCACGCGCGGGTGTTCGGCGCGTGGTTTCGATATCACGTCTACCGGGGGGTTGCCCTTATTCAGCTGTAGCATATGAGTGAACCTATCTCAGGGGCGTTCAAAAGGAGGACACTGGATCGTTTATGACACCGGACTGAAGCGGGCTCAACAGTAAACTAATGCGTGCTTTCCATGGGTATGGAGCGCGATAGTAAATTGGCTCATTCGGCTATCGGGGCATCAGACTATTCGACCAGCTTGCGACTATTTACTCTCGCCCCGTAGCATGAGGAGATCATGCAAGAGTTGGTTGAAGAGACAACCGCTGAGGCCGACTTCGTTATGCGAGAGCGCGACGTCGCCACAACGAACGGCAAGGTGCGTATCGCGACCCTTGTGTGCGAGCCGCTCGAGCAAGCCGGTTTTGTGAACGCCTTCAGCACCAGGCTCGGCGGCGTTAGCCCGCTGCCATCGAACTCACTAAGCCTCGCCTATTTCAAAGGTGATGACACGGATAACGTGGCGGAGAATCGCCGCCGCTTCCTCAAAGCAATCGGTGCGGAACGCGGTCGAATAATAACCGCGCGGCAAACGCATTCGACCGAGCGCTGTACAATCGAATCGGAGGATCAGGCACGCGGGCCCCAGCCTGATTGCGACGCGATGATTACTCGGATGACCGATGTGCTGCTTTCGGTTCAGACCGCCGACTGTTTGCCTGTGCTGATCGGAGACACCAGGACGGGCGCGATGGCGGCGATTCATGCGGGATGGCGTGGGACGGCTGGACGCATCACCGAACGCACGGTTGCGGACCTTATGCTGGTTCACGGAGTGAATCCGCGCGAGTGTGTCGCCGCGCTTGGACCGGCCGCCTGCGTTGAGTGTTACGAGATTGGCGAAGATGTCATCGGGCGATACAAGAAGGAATTCGGCTACTGGCGAACGCTGCTCTTGAACTTCAAAGAGGGCGGGAAGGCTCATTTGGACATTCGCGCGGCCAACGTTCAGCAACTCCGCTTCTGCGGCTTCAGCGAAGATCGCATACACGTCGCCAACTATTGCACGATGCACCAGAATGAACTTTTCTTCTCATACCGAAAAGAAGGCAAGGGCCAACCCTCGAGCGTTGGGCGCTCGTTGTCGGTCATCGGCAAAGTTAGGTCGTAGTCCCGACGTGAGTAATGTTCGTAGTTCGGCCTTCAGGCGGAAGTTGGTAAGCCGTCTTCGCCGGTTCATTGTACAAACTGCCGCCTGAAGGCCGAACTACGAACCCTCTTGATAGGAGATTATCCGTGATCGAAACAATAGTGATCGGACGAGGGCGTCTACTCACGTCAATACCACGCAGTCAGTGGCAAAAGCAGTTGAGCACGGTCCCGGCAGCTATAAAGAACCGACTCAGCTTCATGACTCGGCAACATCACCTGGTGCGCTACTTCGTTGTAAGGAGTCTCCCGCGAATCGCCCGGCCGATCCCGCCCGAGTTGATCGCCGAGAAGCTGACGATCCCACTGCCTCGCGTAAAGGCGATCCTAAACGAGCTGGAGGAAAAGCTGTTTTTTCTGGTTCGAGACGAGCACGGACACGTGTCCTGGGCCTATCCCGTCACCGCTGACAAGACGCCGCATCATCTATCCATCGATACCGGCGAGCGGATCTACGCGGCTTGAGCGGAGGACGCGATTGCGGCGCCCTTCGTCGAAGGGCGTTTACGAAAAAAGCGGTTATCGGTGAAAATAAGAACTGAGTGTGCGCACTGTGCCCGCCCTATGCGCTTTACGGTGGGCAGCAACTTGAAGCACCAGATCACGGATGGAGGCGCAAAACCACTGCTGTTTGAACCGGCGATAGACTGGGCGACGTTCGAGGAGCCTAACATCATTCACGCCTACTGACGTAACTCGTTGTTCTTCTGGTCAGAAGAACATGCCCGAGAGTTTCGTAGCAGCAGGGAGCAGGTGGACGGTGTGTATTTGACGTTGGACCAGAGCGCCTACTCGACGCGAATCGCTCAGGGAGCGTTGTTCGCCTTCTAGACTAGCTTGGCGCGAAGTAGCCCCGTCGATGCCGCACTGTCAGGTCGCCGTGATTCTTCACCTTAACTTGAATCGTGCGGAACGAACCATCCTTCGCGCTGTTCGCCGGCGTGTACGCGAGTATGTATTGGGAACGCAGATCTTCGTCTATCTGAGCGTACGCCGCGTCGAGATCCGCTTCGTGTCTGGGAAAGAACGCTCGCCCGCCGGTTTCCGCCGCGATTTTCTTTAACGTTCCCTGGTCCACACCCATTGGTCCGCCGATGCCGATCGAATAGACGATGATCTCGCTGCGCCACGTTCGCTCGATGGCCTCGCGCATCTTCACGCTGCTGGAGGTGTCCTCGCCGTCGGTGACCAGGATGATCACGCGCCGCCCGGCCTCTCTTCTCAGCAAGTCGGATGAGACGGAATAGATCGAATCGAACAGTGCGGTCGAGCCGACTCCCGAGTTGTTGATTGGCGGCGTGCCGCCTCGACGTCCCATGGTCGCCGATTGTGCCGGCAGGCGCACGTCGTCGAGCGCTCGCTGAAGCTTGTCAACGTCAGACGTCAGGTCCTGCACCAGCACCGATTCGTGTTCGAATGTCACCACCGCGGCCAGGTCCTTCCGTGGTCGAAGCACGCGCCGGAAGAAGCGTTGTCCCGCAGCTCTCTCCTCGGGCAGCGTCCACTCCTGGCTGCCGGATATGTCTATCAGCATCGCGATTGTAATCGGCAGATCAGTCTGGCGCTCGAAGGAAAAAACCTGCTGCCCCTTGCTGTCTTCCAGCACTTCAATATCGTCCTTCGAGAGATCGTTTATGTAGCGATTCTTCTTGTCGGTGACGTTGAAGGGAACAGTCACAAGCTGAGTTCCGATCTTGACCACCTGCTCGTCCTGGTTGCCCTCTTCCTGCCCGGGCTTCTTGTTCTTGTCGGACTTTCCCTGTCCGGTCTTTGGAGGCGACTTAGGCTGCTGCGTCTGGGCCACGCTCAGGGACACCGATAACATGACCAGGGCTGACACTATTGCTGCAACAAAATTGATTCTTACTGACTTCATTTCTTCACATCTTCCGTAGCCGCGTAATAACCGCGGCGATGAATTATGCGCGCATCGGGCCGCGCGTTAACCCGAACTTCGACCCGCCTGAAGCGGCCGTCGTGCGTCGAGTTCGAAGGCGAATAAGCCACCAGGTATTGGCTCCGCAATTCGGTTTCTATCTGACGAAAGTCCTGGAGCAGGTCGTCGGCGCCACGAGGGAAATAAGCCCTTCCGCCGGTTTCTTCGCCGAGGCGTCTCAACACGTCTTCGCGCACGCCCTCGAATCTGAAGCGGTCGCCGATTCCGATCGAGTAAATGATGACGCCCGCGCGCCACGCGCGATCGATTGCTTCGTCGAGCTTCCTGCTGCTCGCGTTGTCGACTCCATCCGTAAGCAGGATAATCGCCCGCCGCGTAACCTGTTCATCGGCCGCGCCTCTTCGAATCTCATCGTGCGCCAGCACTTCATCGGCGGTGATGTAGATCGCGTCATACAGCGCAGTGGCCTGATGTCGTGAGCTTGCCGAGCTTAATCGGCGAGAATATTGAATCTCATCAAACGCCCGGTTCAGAGTCTCCGAGCGCGATGAGAGCCCCTGCACAAGCTCAACATCATCCTGAAAGGTGAGTATCGCGGCCGAGTCTTTGCCGGGCCGTAGGATCGAACGAAGGAATTCTCCCGCGGCCATCTTCTCCTGGGGGAACGTGTATTCCTGACTGCCTGACAGGTCCATCAGAATGGCAATGTTGATCGGCAGCGTGGTTTCGCGCTTGAAGGTAAAGACCTGCTGAGGACGTCCGTCCTCCAGGATGACGATCTCGTCCTGACGAATGTCGCTGATGACGCGATTGTTGCGATCGACGGCGGTGAATAAAACGTTGACCAGGTCCGTGCCGAGCCGCACGGCTTCGTCGCTCGAGGCTACATCATCTTCTTTATTCCTGTCTTGCTCCTTCGGATCTGGCTTAGAGGTCTGCCCGCTTTGTGAGCTCCGCGCGGGAGGCTGGGGCGCAGGCTTGGGTCTCTGTGCGAGGCTGGTGCAGGCAAGCAGCGCGAGCGCTATGATCGTGGTGACGGCCCTCATTGATGACATATTTCTATGCTCGATACCCATTGGCAATCCTCAATAGACATATCCCTGCTTGTGATACAGTCGGGCGTCGGCGCCAACCAGTTTTACCTTGATCTCGCGCTTCTTGGCTGCCTTAACCTGATTCGTCGGCGTGTAGAAGAGAACGTATTCCTGTCTCAAGTCCAGCGCGATCTGCGTGAACGAGCGGAACAACTCCATCTTCTGCGCCGGCAGGAACACCTGGCCTCCGGTCTCCTCGCACAGTCTGCGGAGTTCTTTGTCGTCTGCGTTTTCAACCATGCCAGAGTCCACGCCTCTGAAGTTCTTTGTGCTTATTCCGAAGATGGTCACGTCGTAGCGTTCGGCCATCTCAATCGCGTCCTTCAAGGTGTGCTCGCTGGCGGTGTCCTCGCCGTCCGAAAGTATGACGATGATGCGACGCGCGTCGGACCCCTGAAGGTTGGCCAGCTTCTCTTCGATCACCCGATAGACGCCGTCGTAGAGTTTTGTGTAGCCGCCCGCCTTGAGCTTCCTTAGCCCATTGATAAGCGGCTCCTGGTTATCGGAGAAGTCCTGGTGCAGCTCCACGTCCGAATCGAACGACGCCAGCAAGATCTTATCCTTCTTGCGATAAGTGGTGACCGTTGCGATAAAGTCTTCCCCGGCATCTTTCTCAAACGGCAGTTTGAGCTTTACGCTGTTGCTAGTATCGATCAGCAGACCGATGTAGAGCGGCAGTTCGCTCGGGGCGATGAACTTTTCGATCTTTTGGCGCTTGCCGTCTTCATAGACTTCGAAATTATTGACGGTCAAACCGGGCAGGAACTTTTTGTCGTGTTTCGCCGCGATTGGGAGCCGGACTTCGAGCACGCCGATCTTTTGCGGCGGGTCATCGGCCCGTCGCTGGGGCGGTGTGGGCTCATTCGGTTTTGTCGCGGGCTTCTGCGCAGACGCAGCGGCTCCGGCGAGCAGGTAGAGAGCTAGGATTGAGAGCGCGAGCGCTGAGGATCGGATCATCTGCTACGGGGAACCTCCGACGGGTCTGATGCACGGGATCTCGATTAGCGATGCTATGTGAAGAAAAATTATAGAGGACAAGCGCTAAGGTCACAACTCAGGAATGCGGCGGGTCGGAAATCGAGGCAAGGACGTGGCGAACATGGTTCTTGCGAACGATCTAAAAACAAGCGGGCGCGGTATCAACCCCGTGCCCGCTTTGAAGTGTCTAAGCTTGAAAGAATTTAGCTCGACGGCTCAAACACTAACGACTTTTTCTTCCACGAAATCTTCTCGAGGACCTTCGAGTTGTCGCCTAAAGTCCTTAGCACGGCAGCGCCGTCGTATGCATTCGACTCCAGGACGAGTCTGGCGGAGGCCGTCACCACAGTGTGGGATCCTTTCATGAAGCTGACCTGCACCTGAGGCCCGCCGCTCTCGTCCCAGACTACTTTGTAGGTTTCAGCTTTCAGCAAAGTGCCCGCGACCATTACCGGTTCGCTGAAGGTTATGTGTTCAGACTCCTTGTCTTTCGCCGCGACTTGTTGCGTGAGGATAAGTGACGAAGTGAGTAAAACCGACAAGCACAATAGCAGCGGTATTACCTTAATTCTCGTTTTCATGTTTCAACCTCCTTGGAATCTCAACCACCCGATCCCGCACCGCTGGCGTGGGCTGTTTTTTGCCCCGTGCGAAACTGGGTTACGTTTCCGATACGCAATTGTGATTCCGCCAAAACCAAATCGTAATGTCGGATAAACAGTAGCGAGTGAAGAAAGAGCGGCGTAGTAACCCTCGGTGTTCGGTTAGAGGACGTGGTGTCTCTACAGCGAACACGATCATAAAGAAATTTAAGGCGTATGAGGAGGTTTGGGTGAGAAACACGTTGCGATGCTTTATGGCGACATCGCCAACGACCGCAGACGACCCGACGCGTTGCGGTCACGCTTGACCGAATGCGGCCATAAATGACGCGAGCTCGGCGGGCAGCGGTGACGTGAACTCGAGCCGCTCGCCTGAGCGCGGATGATTGAAGCCTAGCTTCGCCGAGTGCAGGAAGTGACGCCCGAGCGACTGCACCGCGCGCTTGATCGCCACGTTGCGAATCGAGTTCTCGCGCCCAGCCCCATAAGTCGCGTCGCCAACAACCGGATGTCCAATGTGCGCCAGGTGAACTCGAATCTGATGAGTTCGGCCGGTCTTGATCTGCACATTCAGCAACGTGAAGTCTTGATAGCGCTCGGCAACCTCGAAGATCGTATGAGCCGTCCGGCCCGCGCCCCCTCGAAGCACACTCATCCGTGTTCGGTTGTGCGGGCTGCGCCCGATGCGCGCGTCTATTTCGCCTCGCTCTTTGGACAAGCGGCCATAGACCAGCGCGATGTAACACTTGAAGACCTGCCGGTCGCGAAACTGATCGGACAACCGCTCGTGCGAGACGTCGTTCTTCGCCACCACCAGCAATCCCGAGGTTTCCTTGTCCAGGCGATGAACGATACCCGGTCGGGTGCGTCCTGCCGTGCCCGAAAGCGCGTTGAAGTGATAGACCAGCGCGTGAGCGAGCGTGCCCGACTCGATTCCCGCGCCGGGATGAACGACCATTCCAGCAGGCTTATTCACGACGATCAGATCGTCATCTTCATAGACGATGTTCAGAGGAATCGACTCGGGGATCAGCTCGACGGGCGGCGGTTCGGGCAGATCGATCTCGATGTGATCGCCACCGCGCAATCGATAACTGGGCTTCACAACGTGCTCGTTTACAAGAATGTCGCCGTCAACGATGGCCCGTTGAACTCGAGTGCGGCTTAATTCATTGAGATGGGTGGCGAGAAATGAATCGAGGCGCAGACCTGCTGCTTCGGCGCTCGCGTTTAGAAGTTGAGGCTCAACACTCACATTGAAGCAAGGGCGGCCCGTTGGACTGCGGCGGCAAGTGTCTTACGAAACCTGCGCGGCGACATCCCGGCCTTGAGCAGATCGTTGATTCAGCCGGTGCCGGTAATAGAGCGTCATAACCAGACCAAGCACGAACATGATCACGGAAATGAACTGAGAGGTTGAAAGCCCGAACACCTGGCCTCGCGGATCATCGCGCCAGAATTCGATTGTGAATCTCGCGACACCATAGATCATCAGGTACGAGTAGATTATTTGCCCGTCGAAGGCGCGGCGTTTTCGCAGCCACATCAAGAAGCCGAAGATTGCGAGGT
>DATLWF010000733.1:0-6948 GCA_035576605.1 Blastocatellia bacterium
ATGGTCAAGACCTGAGCTTGATCATCAGCGAGATCGACCGGTTGAATCGCACTGTATCGCAGTTGTTGGCGTTCTCGCGGCCCAGCCACGCCGACTCGCGCCCGGTTCAGCTTTCAGATTTGATAACTGCGACCGTCACTCTGGCAGGCAACGAAGCAAAAGAGCGGGGTGTTGATTTGGAAGTTGAATCGATCACCGATGTGACGCTTACAGGCGCGCAAGGCGGAGCGTTACGCGAAGCGTTGAGCAATCTTGTGCTGAACGCAGTGCAAGCGACCGATGCTGGCGGCGAAGTGAAGATCGATGCCACGGTCCAAAACGCTGCCGCAGACCCGCGGAGCGGTCCAACTGATCCTGGGGCAGTGATGCTGACTCTGACGGTGACGGACAGCGGCCCGGGCATTCCGGGAGATGCGCAGCAGCGAGTCTTCGAGCCATTCTATTCAACGAAGTCACGCGGCACGGGCTTAGGGCTGGCGATCGTCCAGCGGCGAATTGTAGAGATTGGCGGCTCGGTTGAACTCACAAGCCCTGTGGATGATGGCCACGGCACGCGCTTTCGATTGATCGTGCCGGTCGCAACGGCTCAATGCGGGGATGGAGCCAAAGGAGACTGAGACATGATTAGAAACATTTCTCCGTTTTGAACCAGCTACGCCCCGCGCCGCCGGAAGAAACGCATCGTGAACATCGTCGCGCACCAGATCAGGCCCGAGGTCGCCATTATCGCCCAGCCGAAGTCTTCCACCATCGATGAGAATCGCCCGGCGATCCCGCCTACCAGCCACGCGCTGAAAAACGTCATCGCAGCAAGCCGTCGCGCCCACCGAATCTGATTCGAGACTCGTATCCGGTGAAGCTCGGCTTCCAGAAAATCGTCGTCCCCCATCAACCGCTCGTAGTAGCGAGCTTCACGCCCGGCCATGCGAGCCAGGGCACCGTCATCGCTTGCAGCCGCCGCGTTGTAGAAATGAGCTACGTGAGCGAGCTTCCCATCGCGCAACGCGATCTCAGCCAATCCTACGTTCGCGCGAAAGCGCGCGGGGTCCAGCGCCAGCGCGCGGTGAAAACAATCAGACGCTCGCTTGAAGTCCAGCCGCTCGAAGAACGCTTCGCCGATTCGCTCGAGCAAGTCCGCTTCATTGCCCGCCAGCCGCGCCGCCAGTCTCAAACAAGCATCCGACCGCTGAAGCAATTTCGCGTCTTCTCTCTGCGCAGACGAGTGAAAAAAGCGGGACATCTCGTAGAGCAGTTGCGGATTGCGAGGCTCTTTTTCGTAAGCGACGCGGAAATAGCTGGAAGCCTGGGCAAGCTTGCCCGCGAGCCTCAGCGAGTTTCCGATGCGGCGCAGCAGTGGCGCCGGCATCGCAGCTATGTCGCTCTTGAGCACCGGCGAACCTTTGAGCGTGTTGCCAGTCTCGAAGTACTCGAATATCTCAGACGAGCGGGGATCGAGCTTATGAGGGCCGGTCGCACGAAACAGAGCCTTGATGAACTCTGCGTACGCCGAGCGGTGCGAGCGAACTACTATGTCAACGCCGGCTCCTGCGATGCGGGTGTGATAGCTGATTCGCGCATCGCCGGTCGCAAAGCTTACGCGCGTCGTCTCGGTGGTGATGGCCTCGATGTCGGATATCGACAGCTCGCGCCGAACGCGGAACAGGTGAGTCAGAAGAAAAGCCAGAGGCCCACGATGGCGGATCGTGCGGCCGTCGAACTCGATGCGGTCGAAGACGGCGGCCACCACTATTGGCGCGAGCAGGGCCCAACAAGCGAGCGCCGCGACGAGCCAACCTTGCTTGAGCAACGTCGACCCAATGGTCATCACGACTGCGGCAGACAAGGTGTAGGGGACGAGGCCGGGCCGTATGCTAATGGTCTCCATTTTGGTGGCTTCAATTCTATTGGGTGCTGAGGAGGGAAGCAATACTAATGCGCGACCGGGGAGCGCAAGTTCAGAGTACAAGCTTTAGCTTGCTGCGGCACTGATCGGCAAGCTAAAGCTTGTACTCTGAACTCGCGCCCAGGTCAGAACCAGCGCACTTCAGCGGACGTCACGTTCATTGCTGGATCAAGCTCAACGCGCATACGCAAGTCAAAACGAAGATCGCGCAAGGCCACGACTGTGGTGCCGTCCGCTCGCTCTTCGACGTTGGCCGTGCCGTATCGCATGAAATCCAGGAAGACTCGCGCCTCGTTTGAACGGCGCAACGCATCAGCAAGCTTCGGATCAAGCGCCGGCAGTTCGCGCCATTGCTCCTGCCTGGATGAGAGGTCGATGTTCCGGGTGTAGACTGCGTCACTGGTCTGTGCGGCCGCTTGCCACAACAACGGGTTTGCGGGCGCGGGCCAAACGGCCATCGAAGTGACTCCTCCAACCCTCAACGAACTCTGAGCTTCTTTCATCGCCGATTGATGAGCCATCCACATCCCGCCGTAATAGAGCGCAAGCACTAAGAGCGAATACCTGGCGAGGCGCTCGCCAGTGCGGCCCCAGCGAAACAACGTGCCCGCGACGATGACGAACAGTCCTGCGAACCAGATGACTCGCGCTGCGGTTGGAACGGTCAACGGAACCGACTCGTATGGGTGCCGAAGCGCAAATCCCATTACCAGAGCCGTAGCGACTCCTATCACGAGCCACAGGAATGTGCGCGCCGCGTCCGTCGTCGTAAGCCACACAACCGTCGATCCGAGTATTAACCAGATCCAGGGATCGACAACAAAAGCGAGATCGCCATAGAACCATCGATTGCTGAACGGCAGCAGCGGGTGTACGCCATACACGTTGGTGAAATCCATGAACGTGTGCCCGAGTCCACCCAGATATGCGAGCAAAAAGATCCTCAAGGGCCTGAGCGGTCTCCTGAACGGATCGCGCCGCAAACGAAACCGGCGATCGATAAACATCAATGCCAGCGTCAGCGCCGCGGCCAGGATCGCCAACCCGACGAACCCGTGTGTGAAGCCGCGATGATATTCGAGATAAGAGACAGTGCCGCCCTCGACGCGACTGAACACATCGACATCCGGAAGGTTGGACGAAATGACCAGCGCTGTTGTCGCAAGCGGAGTGGCGCGCTCCAATCCTCCCTTTGCGAACGAAAGCCCAAGGAGTGTATGCGCCAGATTTTCCATTTAGAGAGTAGTCCGGGTCGAGAGTTGAGGTGCTTAAAGGCGCAAGACCGCTCACGGGATGACGGGCGAACTGGACGGGTTAGGCAGCTCCTTAAGCCGGTCAGGCGCGATGGCCGACAGCCGCTTTTCGGCCTCCGCTCCGGCCCCTGAAGACCTGTCCGGTCTGGCCGCTTCCAAATAGGCTTCCACGGCCTTATCTATCTCGCCGGTCCTTTCATAGACTCGCCCGAGTCCGACTTCGATCGCCGGTTTCAGATTCGGAGCGGAACTGAGCAGTTCCTGGTATCGCGAAATGGCTGTCTCGTTTTCGCCATTAGCGGCGTAGCTTTCGGCAAGCGCCAGTTTTGCAAGGTCGGAAGTTGGATGCTCGTTCTTGCTGGCGACTTGTTTGAGCAGGTCTATGCCCTTGTCGCGGTCAATATGGAGATAGGAAGCCCCGGCATAATAGCGGCCGATTGCACCGTAGTAGCTGGAGTAGTCATTTGCGAGGCGTTCGAACGCTTCGCCCGACTCCCGCCACTTGGTTTGCTCGTCCGTGTAATACTTGCCCGTGGGCGGTGTTGTTGATGGTGTCGATGAGTCTTGAACTGGCGCGATGAACTTCTCGACGGCTTCTCCAAACGCGGTCTCGGCCTTCGCTTTCCGATAATCGAAGTAATAGCTGCCGGCGACGTAGAGCAGAACAAGGCCTGCGACGACTCCCACTCCGATCACGAACGGGCGGCCTTTCTCCTGAAGCCAGTCCTGCGTTTTCTCGTAGAACCGGATCATCGGGTCGTGTTTGAACTTCATCTCCTTGACCGAGACCTTCTTCTTCTTTCTGGATGTTTTCGCCAAAACTATGAGCCTCCTTGGATCTGTGACTGGAGCAAAGCCGGAAGGACGTCTGCGCCGTCTGGTAGAGCAAAGAAGAACATAGCGGGCGGCCTCGCGGGCTGTCAAGAAACGCAGGCGGCGGACCCGCATTACCGGTGAACCCCGGGTTGGCTTTGTGCTAGACTCTAACAAGCCGGAACATTCTGACTGGACAGGGTGTCTAACCTAGCGACAAGTGAGGTGAAGGGCCACTGCCCGTGCCGCTTGGAGCTATACGGCGCTCGGCTTCTTAAGGCCGGGCGGTGGCCCACTCCGGTCAGTCAGCCGTTCCGAAGGAGTGCCATCAATGTCAGCCGGAGACATGGCCGCCCTGGATCAAACCACTCTTGCCGGGCTTGAGGTCGATGCCAGGGCAATCGACCGCCTCCCTGAGGCGCGGTTGATCTCCAGATTGCGCGCCGGCGATCTGGCTGCGTTCGAGGAACTGGTGGCTCACTTCGAGCGCCCGGTCTACGCTCTGTGTTTCCGGTTACTGGGCGATGCCGAGGAGGCGCGGGATGCGGCGCAGGAAACCTTCTTGAAGGTCTATCGGGGGTTGAGCGGCTTTCGCGGCGAGGCCGGATTGAAGACCTGGATTTATCGCATCGCGCTAAACCAGGCGATGAATCAGAAACGCTGGTGGCGGCGGCGGCATCGCGACGAGACGATATCGCTGGACATAACGCGGCGCCAGGGGGATACGACGCTCGGTAACTTACTTCCCGGCCGCGCTAGCTCGCCTGAAGCACAGGCGATATCCAGCGAACGCGAGCACTGCATAATGCAGGCGCTGGGCGAGATCAAGGAGGAGTATCGGATCGCGCTGATGCTCCGCGAGATTGAAGAGCTATCGTACGAGGAGATCGCCGAGACGCTGACGATCTCGATTGGCACCGTTAAATCGCGCATTGCGCGCGGACGCGAAGAACTCCGTCGCCGATTGAAGGACTTGATATGAAACGTGATTCGTGAAACGCGATCCGTGACTAAAGTTTCGCGGATCACGCGTTACCGATCACCAGGCAATTTTATGGAATGCAAGAAGTCTGAACTGACAGCGTCGGCTTACATAGACCGGCAGCTCAATGAGAATGAAGCCGTCGAGTACCGGGAACACCTTTCGACGTGTGCTGGTTGCCGGCTGCATCTTAAACAGATCGACGAAGTGTCCCGCGCTCTACGAGAAACCGATCAGCCAATGGTCCCTCGCGAGCTTCGCAGCTACATCATGACTGAAGCGACGAGGCGAGCGAGAAGAGAAATCAGCCTTGCAGAGAGCCTCTTTGGGTGGCTGCTGAAGCTGAATCCTCAGCCGGTAGGTTATGCCGCTGGACTCGTGATTTCGCTGTTGTCGTTCGCGACCCTGTTCTCGAGTTTCAGACCGATTCCACTGGGCGAGATCCGGAGCGAGCAGGCGGCTGCGATATTCCCGGTCATCAGCGGCTCAAACCGCGAATATCACAGCTACAACAATTTGCCTCAGGACGCCGGCTCCGTGGAGAGTAATAACTACTATCAACTGCCGCGCGTTCTCGATAACAGCGCTCTGGTTAGCTTCAGCCACATCGCTTATCAGAAAACCGGCAATCAGGGCATGTCCGCGCTCGTCGAAATCGATTCGGACGGCCGCGGAACCCTGGTGGATGTGCTGAATGCGCCGAAAGACCCGTACCTGATCGAACAGCTATGGTGGTCCCTGCGCAACAGGACCTTTCAACCGGCAACCGTCTCGGGCCATCCTGTCCCGACGCGGATAATATTGCTGGTTGAAAAGGTCGATGTGAGCGGTTAAGAACTTGTCGGCGTCAGTTGCCGGTTGTTTCTTTTTTAGAACTGAAAATCGACTACTGACACGAGAGAACGTCTTCCTTTCCTGATTCGCGAGAGCGCCCCCACAATCTAACAGAGCGCCAGGTGCGACATCGTGCTGTCCTGTAGCGACGGATCAGCAGAGCCGCGCCAGGGAGAAAACAATGTTCGACAAGCTAGTTGTGTCTACCGCTCAGAGGCGCAGGGGAAGAACGGCGAAGTTCTTCCTCGGCACGGTGCTCGTTTACTTATCAACCGTGGCAATCGCGTTTGCTCTTTCAATCTTCCTGGCTACCCCGAAACTTGCGGACACCCGCTCAGCGATTTTCGTCGCACCACTGCCCGCGCCGCGAACTCCCAGCGTTGTCGTAGATCTTGTCGTAGATCCTGGAAACAACGGAGGTGTTCCTCCTCAGGACCTCAATAACTTACGAAGACTTGAGGACATGCTTGACCACACTCAAACGAACCCGCCGCGAATTGCCGTTCCGGCGGGAACCATCATCCGTCAAGGCGACGGAGTGGTTGGAGGAGATCCAAACGCTCCGCCAACTAGCGTCGGGTTCATCGGAGGAGAACTACGAACAACCGAACTTCCACCTCGACCGCCTGATCCGCCGAAACCGCAGGCGCGAACGAGGGAGGAAGACAACCGTCCTGTGCGAGTTACGTCTGTCGTGCTTCAAGGAAAAGCGATCGAGCGACGCACGCCGATCTATCCGCCACTCGCCAGGCAGATTCATCTTCAAGGCGACGTTTCGGTGGAAGTCATCATTTCGCCGGACGGTCGGGTCGAGAGCGCGCGAGTTGTTAGCGGTCATCCTATGTTTGCTCAGTACGCCAGAGAAGCCGCGCTCGGCTGGCGATTCGAGCCGACGTTACTGAACAACGTAGCGGTGCGGGTGACGGGAGTCATCACGTTCGCGTTCAAGCTGAGTGAGTAGAAATGGATTGCCTGGGCTTTCAAGTCAGACCGCGATGATGGTGGAGGTGGTTATGGGCAAAACGGAAAGAATACTTTTGCTGTCCGCGCTGATGTTTCTGGGAGGCGGTTGGTCTCTTTACCATCTGGGCTCACAGCTAAACCTTGCGGGCGACTCTAATCAGATGCTGTGGGACCAGGCTCCGGGTGACATGTGGCTTTAC
>DATLWF010000734.1:0-9662 GCA_035576605.1 Blastocatellia bacterium
ACCACAATGATGTTAGGCGCGAAAATCACATTGCGACCCGCCTCTTTGCGTCAGGGGAGAACACCACCGTGACCGTAGTCCCGACTGTGTTGTTGGAAGACCAGGAAATCTCGGCGCCGATCTGTTCCGCTCTTCTACGCATGCTGATCAACCCTAGCCCCGCGCGGTCGGAACTGTCGCCGTTGTTCGCCATCCCGCAACCGTCGTCCGCGATCCAGAGCCGCCAAACACGACCCGCTTGCGACATTCCTAGTAGCACGCTATGGGCATTCGCGTGCCGCGCCGCATTGTACAGCGCTTCGGAACCGATCAGCAGCAGGTTGTGCCGTGCTGCGACTGAGAGATCGACTCCGGGCCAGCTCTGCGGAAACTCAGTCGTGAATATCGGGCTGCCGTCAGGAAACAAGCGAGAAGCGCGCTGAGTCAATCGGTAAGCGAGTCCCTCAAGCGTTGCCGAGTCAGGTCGTAGCGACCAGACTATGTCGGTCAGCGCGTTGCCCAATTCGGCGGTGGTGTTCGCGATGTTTCGAGCGAGCTCGCGGCGCTCTTCGTCCTTCACGCTCCCCGATGCAGCAACGCCCGAAAGGATGCCAATGCTCCCAAGACCGGAGCCTATCTCGTCGTGCAAATCCATAGCGATTAGCGAGCGCTGCCGTTCGAACCGTAGCAGGACCGCAACTCTGGCACGGTGGGTTACGACCAGCGCAAGGGCGATCAACAGCAGGAAACCAGTGATCACCCACCACCGGAAGTACCATGGGCTGAGCACCTCGAAACCTATACTCGCGGGCTGCGTTGACCAGTTGATGCCGTCAAGCGACGCGCGAACCTGTGCCACGTATTGGCCCGGCCTTAAATCAAAAAACCTGAATACCGGCTCAGCGCTCTTTGAATCGCTCCACGTATCTTCTGGGCGAAGGCGGTACTGGTACCTCAGCAATCCCGGGCTGCGATAAGATAGCGCGGCAAAATGCAACTCGATCTGATTGCTGTCGTAAGCAAGTTTTGGAGCGGCGCCCGATTCCAACAGACGACCGTTGACCATAAACGCTGTTTGCTTGATGCGGGGCGGTTCCGGCCGGGCACGTCTCGCGTCGGATCTGATCCGCACAACGCCGGCGCCCGTGGCAATCCACAATGTGCCGTCAGTCTCCTCGAGCAGATCTGAGATGCCGGTTGGCGGAAGACCTTGCCAAACACCGAGTTCTTCTATGACCTCCCAACCTTCGGGCGAGTCAGGTCGCTCGGCGACTCGGAGGAGAAATCCATTGCCCAACACCCATACTCCTCCCGATTGCGAGGGGACCAGATTCGCGACCAGAGGAGCAGGGAGGTGTCGCGAGGCAGTCATCGCGGTCCATCGCCCTGAGTCGTAGCGCAAAACCCCGCCGCCGACTTCGCTCGACGCCCAGAGATCCCCGCCGGGGGTCTGAATCACTTTTGAGAACTGCAGGACTCCATTGATCTCATCGCAAACCCAGGGCACCTGCAGGGACGCTGCTACGGCGGCCGCGGGCGCGTGACAGATTCTATTGTTCGAAGTGAGCCATAGCTCGCCCCGAAAATCCTCGAACACCTGGTCCACACTCTCGATGCCGTCTGGTCGGTCTATCCGGCGCGGAGCGGATTCCTCTTGATTTGTTTTGAAGAGCCCACGATCTGTGCCGATCCACAGAGTCCCATCAGTTGCGCGGGCGAGACTGCTAAGGGTGCCCGAATCCGGCACCGGATATCTCCTGAAGATCCTACCCACCCTCTGAAGAAATGCATCGCGGTGTTTGCCCCACAGCGTGCCCGCTCCGTCAACCATCACGGGCCACTTGTGGTCCAGCTTTTCGTCGACGACCACCCTCCACTTACCGCCGGCCGAGATGAGTCTGCAGAGTCCTCCCCACGTCGCGACCCACATCCCTTCTTCGGTCTTGGCCAGGTACCGCGTCGAAGCCACGGGCAGCCCGTCCTTCTGATTCCACATGACGTCTCGGGTTCAGGGATTTGAACGAGTCCGTCTGTCGCGCCAGCCCAAAGGCTACCCTCGCGGTCCACAAATGCGGCGCCCCCAGGCACTCCTTCCGCTGGTCCGAGCACCTCGGGTCGCTCTCCCGCCCTCAGCGCAACCAATCCGCTGTCGAAGGCGGCCCAGACGGTGCGGCCTCTGGTGACAAAGTGGTTAAACCTTGCCGCAAGAAACATGAGCTCGGTTGCGCGCCCGTCTCGTAATTCAAGGATGCCGCCGCCAGTTGGTCTCATCTCCGCATAGAAGATCGAACCATCGCCTCTGTCAATCACATCAGCCGCCTGCGACGTCCGGACGAGATTCGAAACAGCTCCCTCGCGGTCGATCGACTGTATTCCTCCGCTCGTCACGACGAAGACTCCGCCACGACGGTTGGGGGCAACCCGGCGAATCCGATCGCCAGCCGCCACGTCGATTGGCATTCGGATCCAGTCGCCGCGATCGCCGCGGCAAAACAGTTCGTTCGGGCGAGCGACCCAGAGCCTGTGGCCCTCATCGTAAGCAGCGTCCCTTACCGCAGTCCACGGTTGCCCGCCGGGGCCGGGAATCTGCTCAACGCCATCGTTTCCGACGATTCGATAGAGAGCGTTTCCGGTTTGCGAACCCGCCGCGGGCTCAACGATCAAGATCAGCGGTTCACCGGCGCCCCTCGCGAAGAACACGTGAGTGGTAACCTTGTCTGGAGCCCAGCGCCTGAACTCGTGGCCATCGAACCGAGCGAGGCCGCCGCCTTGTATACCCACCCACAAGAAGCCGTCCATGTCCTGCGCTACGCCGAATATCGATGCGGAGGGTGAACCGCTGATCTGGTCGTGTCGGCGTTGGGTTCGCTCTTCGCAAGGCGCAGGTGAAACTACACAGAACAGAAGCGCGACAACAATGGCAAGAACCATCCCCCTTGTCGCACTGTACGGCGTCGGTCGAGTCTTTGCTGACTGCCTCGTAAGCATGCGCGAAATCACCGCGATAGATTGTCAGCCCTTGCGTCACGATTGGATCTTCGATGCTGGAGTCAGATATTAGGCGTGGCGATGATTGATTTTCAACCCTCGCGACCCTGATTCGATCGCTGGTCGATAAATACATCGTAAGGAAGTCAAGGACAAGACCCCCACCGAGGAACAACTCGTTTCCGAAGGAGACAAGAGCCCCGGGCGTGTTGATGGCCCAGGCTATATCGCCGGTAGAGCGCTTGCGGGCATAGTCGTGGCGTTCATCGCCCGCGTTCCGCGCTTCGGAGTTCAACGGCAGTATTGAAAAATGGGCTGGCGCTCACGCGGGTCGAGCAAGTAACTCGCCGCTTTCTATTACCGCTGATCTTCGTTCTCATTCTTGTTGGCAAGCCCGCGCTTCATCTTCTTAACCTCTTTAGACATCTTCTTGACGGCCTCGCGGCCAATCTCTTTTGCCGGGTCCTCCGCAGTGGGGGGTTCGCGTCCATCGTCCTTGTCCACTTTTGGCGTTTTCGGCGGAGCCGCCCCGGGCCCAGTCTCCTTCGCTCGCGGTTCCGATGCGACTACAGGCTGTTCGGATTCCGGCGTCAGCTCAGAAGGCGGAGCGGCCACTGGTGAAGAACGCTTCGAAGCCGGCTGAGACTGATGCGAAGGCAGAGACGGCGCAGTTGAAGGATCTCCTGATGACGCATCGCTCGCAGGCGCCGCAGCCGGTGAACTACCCATCCGACGGCTTAAAACTTTGCCACCGATCCAACCTGCTCCAATTCCGACAACCACCACCAGGGCAGTTACCATCATTCGCGAAGCGCGCTTAGAGTTACTCGTCGCAGAGGTCGGCGTTTCAGCTTCGGTTGTCATGTCCGGTTTGCCTTCGATCGCTCGATTGAATTGAACTTTTGATAGTCGCCGCATTTGAACTCCACAAGAACCGTGCGCTCCTCTAACGTCGCAATGTGCGTGTAACGTCGCAATGTGCGTGCCGCGAGAATCGGCTTTAAACCTCACCGTTGAGCTCCCCGTGTTCGCTCAACTGAAACAAAACAGTACAAGTCTGAGCGCAGTCGCTTTCGTAGAATCGCTCATAGTACGTGAGTTATGTTCCCTTATGGCCGCGATCGCCTCACCGTCCAACTTGCATTCGAAGGAGAGTTGATTTCGCTTTTGCCATCTGCCTTCTTCATTCGCTATCATCCTTGCGGCCATGATTAGAACCATCGAGTGGACCGACGAAGGCGTCGTAATGATCGATCAGCGGCGGCTTCCAACCCACGAGCTATATCCGATCTTCAAGACTCATGACGAAGTGGCAATCGCAATCGAAGACATGGTCGTCCGAGGCGCGCCGGCCATCGGTGTGGCCGCGGCGATGGGCATTGCCCTCGGAATGAAGAACTCTGATGCCCCTTCGCTGGACGAGTTCGACCGAGATTTTAATCGGGTGTGCGAGAGGCTGCTGGTAACCCGCCCGACGGCGGTGAATCTGTTCTGGGCGGTCGAGCGGATGCGATGGGCTTTCAAGCACGGCCGTCGTGAGGGCGCTTCGATCGACGAGATAAGAAAGCAGCTTGTCGGCGAGGCCCTCGATATTCATCGCGAGGATGTCGAGAGCAACCACAGAATGGGAAGCTTCGGCGCCGATCTCATTCCCGACAACGCGACCGTGCTGACTCATTGCAACGCCGGCTCGCTTGCTACGGCAGGGTTTGGAACGGCGCTTGGGGTTATTTACGCGGCGGTCGAAGCCGGCAAGAAGGTGCGAGTCTATGCCGATGAGACCCGGCCGTTCCTTCAAGGCGCGCGGCTGACGGCGTGGGAGCTTGCTAAGGAAAACATTCCGGTTACGCTGATCACCGATAGCATGGCCGGGCACTTCTTGAAGTCGGGCGAAGTCGATTGCGTGATCGTCGGGGCGGATCGCGTCGCCGCAAACGGGGACGTCGCCAATAAGATCGGAACCTACATGGTTGCGATTGCGGCGCACGAGAACAACGTGCCCTTCTATGTCGCGGCGCCGCTCTCGACGGTTGACCTCTCGCTGAACTCCGGCGATCAGATTCCGATCGAGTCTCGGGCGGACGAAGAAGTCACGCACTTTCGAGGTCAGCAGGTTGCGCCGGAAGGCGTAAAAGTGGCGAACCCGGCTTTTGACGTGACGCCGCATCGTTATGTGTCGGCGATAATCACAGACGCTGGCGTCGCGCGAGAGCCCTATGATACGAGCTTAAAGGCGCTCTTCGAAAATAGAAAATAGAATAAAAAAAGTAAAATGAACCTTGAACACAGGATTGGACAACTCCTAATTATCGGCTTGCCCGGCCCGCAGCTTGACTTGATGACCCGCAGCTTGCTGCAAAGCATTCAGCCCGGCGGCATACTGCTCAACACTCACAACATCGAGAGCGGGCAGCAAGTCGCTGAGCTCACCTCGACGATTCGCTCGCTGATTGAAGTTCCTCCAATCATCGCCGTCGATCAGGAAGGCGGGCGCGTCGATCGACTTAAACATATCTACTCGCCGATGCCGTCAGCGGATCTGTTTCGCGCGTCTGGTGACGCCGCGGTCGCCGCGCGCATGGGAGAGATCGCGGCTGAAGCGCTTCGCACGCTAGGGTTCAACGTAAACCTGGCGCCGGTGCTGGATATCGCTTTGGACGACGGAGCGAACAACGGGCTGAAGGGGCGCTATCTCGGAAGCAATCTCGCCGAGGTGGTGCGTCTCGCGGGCGCGTATCTCGAGGGGCTGCAGCACGGCGGAGTCGTGGGTGTCGGGAAGCACTTTCCCGGGCTTGGGGCCGCGGTGATCGACTCGCACTCCGAGCTTCCTACGATAGACCGCTCGCGCGACGAGATACTGAAATATGAAGTTGCGCCTTACACCGAGCTGTTCAGCAAGATCAACGCGCGATTGAACGCGGTGATCATCGCGCACGGACACTATCCCGCGTTCGATGGACCAGCGCCGTTGCCGTCATCGCTGTCGAAGAACATCGTCACGGGGTTGTTGCGCGAAGAGCTTGGGTTCAAGGGGCTCACGATTACCGATGATCTGGAAATGGGAGCAATCACCGGCACGCGGGACCTGTCGGAAGCTGCGGTGATGGCGATCGAGGCGGGGGTCGACATGGTGATGATCGCCGACTCCCGTTCACCTGAGCGCGCTACGGCGGCGTGGGAAGCGATGGTGAATGCCGCACGCGAAGGACGAATCACAAAAGCGCACATCAGCCGCTCGTTCGATCATCTCGCGCGCATCAAGTCGATGCTGTCGCCGCCTCAGGCTTACAGTGAGCAGGCGGTCTTGCGGTTGCGCGAACGCATCGGCGAATTGAATCTAATATTGCAGCATTCCAAATGAACAGAAGCCAGAAGACGGACTGCAGAAGATAGAAGGCGGAAGGCAGAAGGCAGAAGGCGGAAGGCAGAAGGCGGAAGGCAGAAGGCGGAAGGCAGACGGAGTTTCCATTTTCCATTTGTCATTTGTCATTTGTTATTCTTCAACGCTCGCCGATGCACTTAACCGCTGTCCCAAATGACAAATGACAAATGGAAAAATGCCAAATGGAAAATAAAAAATAGAAAATGGAAAATCCGTCCGCCTTCCGCCTTTCGCCGTCTGCCTTCTGCCTTCCGCCTTCCGCTTTCTACGTTCTGCTTTCTCTCATCCTGCTGTTAATCCTCCCTCTAACGGGCTGCCGGCGGGGCGGAGAGCCGGGTACGCTGGTGATCGCGATTGAAGTTGCGCCCCGAGGATTCGACCCGCGTTTTTCGACCACTTTCCAAACGTCCGCTCGGATAATGCAATTGATCTACGACACGCTCGTGGTCAAGAACGACAAGTTCGAGTTCGTGCCTTCCCTGGCCGAACGCTTCGAAGAATCAGATGATCACAGAGATTTCACCTTTCATCTTCGCGCGGGTGTGATGTTTCACAACGGCAAGCAGCTCACATCGGCCGATGTGAAATACACGTTCGATTCGCTGCTCTCGCCGGCGCTCAAGTCTCCAATTCGCGGCACGGTTGACAAGATCAGCTCGATCGACGCGCCCGATCCGCTGACCGTTGTTTTTCACGCCCGCGAGCCGTTCTACACGTTCATCGGAAACTTGCCGGCAATTGGCATAATCCCCGAAGGCTCCGGGACCGAAATCTTCAACTCGCCCGTCGGCAGCGGACCTTACAAGTTCGCTTCATACAAAGACGGCTCTGACGTTCAACTCGAGGCCAATGCCGCATACTGGGGCGGCGCGCCGAACATACCGAGGGTTCATATCAAGGTCGTCACGGATAACAGCACGCGGCAAGCCGAGTTGATGAGCGGCGACGTTGATCTGGCTTACAACGCTCAGTTCGACCCCGAGACGATTCGGGCGCTGGGGCAACGACGCGATATGCAGGTGATCCTCGGCGATGGGGCAAGCATTGGATATCTGGGCGTCAACGTTTCGCCGACTTCTGTGCTATCGAATCAAAAGCTCCGACAGGCGGTCGCCTACGGAATCGATCGCGACGTCATCATTCACCGCCTTCTCAGAGATCAGGCGCGAAAAGCGAACGCGATCATGCCGCCGGAGCACTGGGCTTATGATGCTGCGGTGAAGGTTTACGATCACGACCCCGAACGCGCGAAACAGTTGCTCGATGAAGCGGGCCTTCCCGACCCGGATGGCGACGGGCCGCGAACACGGGTCACGCTCACGATGCTGACGACGACGACGCAGCTTTCCAGAAACATCGCGTCGATAATGCAGGATCAGCTCAGACGCGTCGGCATACAACTCGAACTTCTGTCGCTCGAACCTGCGACGTTGTTCGATAAGCTCTCCAAGGCGCAGTTCGATCTCTATTACTTGATCGGGATCGGCTTCAATCAGCTAACAGATGTGTTTCAATTCGTCTATCACAGCCGGTATCAGGACCCGGAATTCAACGACGCGATCGCAAAGCTGCGCGCGACCAATGATCCGGCCCAGATGACTCCGTTGCTCGATCAGCTACAACGCAAGCTCACTCTCCAGCGGATTCTGCATGGGACTGACTCAGTCGAGACCCGTTATGACTACTGCTTCAATTCGGACGTGGCGCGGCTGGCGAGCGAGGCAGCGGCCCTGGACTCCGTACGTGAAGCGGGAGCCAAGAAACAGCTATATCTACGGGTCGCAAGTCTGCTCACCGACCGGGGCGGACAGAACCGCATGCGCTACTGCAATCCGCAGGTCGATCAATGGATTGTTGAAGCCGAACGGGCGAATGATCGCCCGACGAAGCTCGATCTGTTTTCCAGGATTGAAGAGACGGTCTCGGACGAACTGCCACAGATCTATTTGTGGTACCCTGCCAACGTGCTTGCCGCGCGCACTCGTGTAGGCAACATCCAGATTGAAGCTTCAGGCTCGTGGTTCTTCATCACAAGGCTGACGTTAGACCACAAATGAAGTGGACAAGTGGAGCGGAGAGAACCGACGGGGCGAGGGGGAGACAGGGCGACGGGGTGACCCGGAATTAGATCACTCGAAGCCTGAACACTAAAAACAGAATGATGGAACGAGCCCGAGAAAACGGCGACGGGGCGAACGAGAGTAGATGGCTCGAAGCGAGGACAGAGAAACACGGAGACGGGTCGACGTTCTCGCCCCGTCTCCCGCTCGCCCCGTCGGCCCCTTGCCGCCTCAGGGTCTCTCACGCAGCGCAATCATCATCGGTCTGGTGAGCATGCTCGGCGATATCAGCTCGGAGATGATCTATCCGATCCTGCCGGTATTCCTCACGCAAACACTACGGGCGCCGGCGACAGTTGTCGGCTTGATTGAAGGTCTGGCGGTCGGTTCAGCCAGCGTGGTCAGCGGAGTCTCCGGTTGGGTTTCAGACCGCATTCGCCGCCGCAAGGCGGTCGCGTTCGTAGGATACGCGCTGACGGCGGTGTCGAGACCGATGCTGGCGCTGGCCGCCGTATGGCCTGTGGTGTTGGCTGCGCGATTCGCGGATCGATTCGGCAAAGGCATTCGCACCTCACCTCGGGACGCATTGTTGGTTGAGACTTCTGCCGAGGGACGTCGCGGCCGCGCATTTGGCTTCGAGCGCGCAATGGATTCGGTCGGCGCAGTGCTGGGTCCGCTTATCGGGCTTGGGCTCGTAGGCTGGGCCGCGTTGGAAGCGCGAGAGATCTTTCTCATATCAGCTATACCCGCGACGCTGGCAACGCTGATGATTCTCGCGGTACGAGAGCGGCGCAGCGACATAGTCGCAGGCTCATCGAACATACGAGTGTCGCTCAAAGGCACGACTCGCGAGTACCGGCGATTGCTTATGGTCGTTGGCGTGTTCGGGCTGGCGAATTCAGCTAACGCGTTTTTGATACTTCGCGCCGAGCAGTTGGGGCTAACGACAGGATCGACAATACTGGCTTACGCGCTTTACAACGCGGTGTCGTCGATTGCCTCGATGCCCGCCGGCGCGGCCAGCGATCGCTTCGGGCGGCGCAACTTGCTGATCATTGGGTACGCGATCTACGCGCTCAGCTACGCGGGGTTTGCGCTCGCTAACACAGCATGGCTGGTCTGGCCGCTGTTTGTACTCTATGGCCTATTTCCAGCTTTGACCGATGGGGTCTCGAAAGCACTGGCCGTCGACACAGCCGGGAAAGCGGGACGCGCTACCGCTCTCGGAATCTATTTCACGGTGGTCGGCGTCA